>JBMSNF010000051.1:0-11624 GCA_049421545.1 Arenimonas sp. | reverse complement strand
CGCGAAAATACGGCTCCAGACATCTTCGGTGGAGGCCAGCACCACTTTCGAGAACTGCTGTTCTTCGGTGACGGGGGCGTTCGGATCGGCCGGTGCGTTGGCCGCCGGCGGCGCGCTGCTTTCCATTTGTGCCACCAGGCCCAGCATTTCCATCGGGTTCTTGCCCATGACCAGACCGAGAATGACGACCAGAACGATACCGCCCAAACCCATTTTCAAGCCACCGCCACCGCCGCGGCCACTGCCGCCGATTTCGACATTGCTGCTTTCACGCTGTCCACGCCATTTCATGGGAATTCCTCGGTCGGATCAGGGCAGGGGAGAAAATTGGTAAATGCCGCCATCGGCCATCAGCGCCAGATGCAGTTTGCCGTCTTTAATCACGAACGAGCGCACGAACGGCATGTCCTTGGTGAAGCGGTCGTACAGGGATTTTTCGCCGCAGAACGCCATGGTGCTGCGCAGGGGTCCGAACTCCAGACCGGACGGCGAGGTGAAGGTATAGCTGCCGCCGAGCATATTGCAGTCGGCTTTGATGCTGACGCTGCCATCGTCGGCGAAACGCAGGCTGTATTTGCCATCCGCATCGGGTTTCAGCACGGTATCGTCCATGTACTGGATATCCACCAACTGCCATTGGGTTCCTTTCAGGGGGTCCGGTACGGGCGGAGCGGTTTCCGGGCTAACGGCACAGGCCCCGAAGACGGGCAGGGCCAGAGCGAGCAAGGCGTTACGGAGAGATTTCGACATGGCCGGTTTCCTCGTGTGCGGGACTGTAGCTGTAATGCCAGGGTTCATCGGGCGAGGTCAGCGGTCCCTCGAAAGCCGGTCCTGCCGCGGCGATACTGGCCTTCAGTTTAGCGTCCCATCCCTGACCGCGCCAGATGGGCGCCACTTTGCTGCTGTCGGCAGGGGCGATGATATTGCCGCCTTGGGAAATCTGAAAGTCGATGGCATGCATCTGTCCGTGCGCCGAGAGCCCGGGAGCCGCCAGATTCGGGCTGGGCGATGGGGCATGCGCGCCCAGCCAGCTTTTCAATTGCACGGGCAACTTCGCATTGCCCGCATCCACATGCACATTGGGATCGGCCGTCAGGGCCGCCAACAGATTGGTCGCTGCGGTCCCGACCGAAGCATTCTCATTCCATGACGCAATCTGTTTGTCGAGACTGCGCACCTTGGTATTTGAGTAAAGGCTGTAACCCGGATTGGCGGTACGGAAATGTGCATCGATCCGGGCGATATCGGCCAGCAGGGCTTTCTGCCCCGGGCTGCCCTCGTAAGCGGCAATCTGCGCTTCGCTCCAGCTCCAGCGTTTTTCAAGACCGGCCTGCGATCGATAGTAGCTGCGGGCCGCCAACAGTTTCCGGCCCGGATCGGGAATCGCCGTCAGCGCTTTCACGGCCGGTTCCGGCAGGTTCTGCGACAAGGCCTGCTGCAACACGACAGCATCGATGGCAAGCAGTGGTGGGCTCAAAGCGGCCAGGGAAATCAGGAAAACAACGGAGCGGAGTGTCGTCATGGCGCAGGGTCCGGGGGGTTTCTGAGCATACCCTAACACCAAATGAGTTGGTCTCAAAGTTCGGTTTGTTGGAACTGCAGGCGTGCCAGTTCCGCGTACAAGCCGTTCTCGGCCATCAGACTCTGGTGGGTGCCGGTGGCGATGACGCGGCCTTTGTCCATGACCACGATGCGGTCGGCTTTCAGCACGGTGGCCAAGCGGTGGGCGATGACCAGCGTCGTGCGGCCTTGCATGAGGTGTTCAAGCGCAACCTGCACCGCACGCTCCGACTGCGCATCGAGCGCGCTGGTGGCTTCATCAAGCAGGAGGATCGGTGCGTCCTTGAGCAGGGCGCGGGCAATCACGATGCGCTGTTGTTGGCCGCCGGACAGACGGGCACCGTGCTCGCCGAGTTCGCTGTCGAGTCCCTCGGGCAGGGCCTGGATGAACTCCCAGGCCTCGGCGGCGATGCAGGCGCGTTTGACCGCATCGTCGTCGGCGTCCAGATTGCCATAACGGATGTTGTCGCGGGCGCTGCCGCCGAAGATCACCGGATCCTGCGGAACGAGTGCGATCTGCCGACGCAGATCGTCCACCGCCAGTGCCGCCAGTGGCGTATCACCGAGTCGGATCACACCATGTTGCGGATCGTAGAAGCGCAACAGCAGCTGGAACACCGTGCTCTTGCCGGCGCCCGAGGGCCCGACCAGGGCCACGGTTTCGCCGGGCCGGATGTCCAGCGTGAAATCGTGCAGGGCCTTGTCATCCGGCCGGCTCGGATAACGGAATTCGACCTGCTCGAAGCGAATCGCCTGTTTGCCATCGGCGGCCGCTGCCTGATCGGCAACCGTCAGTGCGCTGTGCTCCCCGAACAGATCGGCGATGCGGCTCATGCCGCCGGCCGCCCGTTGCACTTCCGCCCAGACTTCCGCCAGCGCGCCGACCGAGCCGGCACCGATCATGGCGTAGAACACGAATTGGGTCAGCGTGCCGGCGGTCATGCTGCCGGAGACCACGCTGCGTGCCCCCGACCACAGGATCAGGGTGATGCCGCCGAAAATGATCAGGATGGCGAAGGCGGTCAGCGTCGACTGAAGACCGATGCGCTTGCGTGCGGCCGCCAGCGCGTAATCGATGGCGGCGGTGAAGCGCCCGGTTTCATAGGTTTCGCGCACGAAACTCTGTACGGTGTGCACGGCATTGAAGGTTTCGCTGGCACGTGCATTGGCATCGGCCAGACGGTCCTGGCTGTTTTTGGAAGCGCCACGCACGCCGCGTCCGGACAGCACCATCGGCAGTACCATCAGGGGAATGCCGATCAGTACATAGGCGCCCAGACGCGGATTGGTGATCACCATCATCACCGCGCTGCCGATCACGGTGATGGCGCTACGCAGGGCGATCGACATGCTTGAGCCGAGCACCGTGCGCAGCAGCTCGGCATCGGCCGACAGCCGCGAGATCAGTTCACCGGAGCGGGTTTCATGGAAGAAGCGCTGGTCGAGCCGGATCAGATGCGCATACAGCTGCTTGCGCAGATCGGCGATGACGCGTTCGCCGAGCAGGGACACGAAATAGAAGCGCGCGGCGGTGGCCAGGGCCAGCAGCGAGGCCACGCCGAACAGCAGCAGGAACCAGCGGTCGATGTCGCCGTTCCGAGAGAAGCCCTGATCGACCAGATGCTTGATGGCAACCGGAAAAAACAGGGTCGCGCTCGAAGAAACCGAAAGCGCCAGCAACCAGAACACCAGCAGCTGCCGGTGCGGCTTGAGAAACGGCAACAGGCCTTTCAGGGTATTGATCGGCCGTGTGGCCGATGCCGGTTTGTCATTCATCGGTTTCCACCCGAAGTTGCAGACGACCTTCACTGAGCTGCGCGCTCAGCACTTGGCCCGGCAGAACCTGTTGCGGGCGGTGAATGACATGGCCTTCGGTATCGCGCAGGATGCTGTAACCACGGGCCAAGGTCGCCAACGGACTGAGGGCGTTCAGGCCGATGCCGGCCTGTTTCAGCCGGTCGATGCGTCGATCCAGCTGGCGTTGCAGATTGCGGTGCAGGCTCTGCTGCAGCGCGGCAAGGCCCGCCCGCTGCAAAGCGATGCGGTTCTGCGGACCGACCCGGTCAAGCCGGTGGGCGGCCAGACGCAACCGCTGCACGGGTGCGCCCAGGCGCTGCTGCATGGCGTGTTGCAGGCGCACATGCACGGCCTGCAAGTGCTGCCGACCATTGTGCAGGCGTTGTGCCGGACGAACCGCCTGTAATCGGAGCAGGGCGGTATCGTTGCGCTGTGCGGCGGACTGCAGCTTGCCACGCAGGGCGTTCTGCAGCTTCTGTAAAAGCAGGGTCAGACGCCGTTGCAGTTCAGCGGCATCCGGCGACAACAGCTCCGCGGCGACCGAGGGCGTCGGTGCCCGCAGGTCGGCGGCGAAATCGAGCAGACTGAAATCCACCTCATGGCCGATGGCCGATACCACCGGAATCGGAGCATCGGCGACGAGACGCACCAAAGCCTCATCGTTGAACGGCCACAGATCTTCCAGCGAGCCGCCACCGCGGGTGATCAAAATGGCATCGTAGCGCCCGCTGGCGAGGGCGGCCTGAAGCGCGGAGCGGATCTCGGCGGCGGCCTCGCTGCCTTGCACCGGTACCGGCCACAACTCGACGGGTAGCAGCGGAAAACGCCGTTCCAGTACGGACAGCACATCGTGGATGGCGGCACCGCGGGGCGAGGTGATCAGGCCCAATCGTTTCAGCCAGCGCGGCAGCGGCTGCTTGTGTGCGGCTGAAAACAGACCCTCGGCATCCAGTTTGGCCTTCAGGCGCTCATAGGCCAATTGCAATGCGCCTTGGCCGGCCGGCTCGATGGACTCGACCGAGAGTTGGTACTCGCCACGCGCTTCGTACAAGGTGACACGCGCCCGCACCAGCACCAATTGCCCGTCTTTGATCGGCGCCGGGAGCAGCTGGGCACGGTTGCGGAACATGGCGCAACGCACCTGGGCCGATGCGTCTTTCAGACTGAAATACAGGTGACCGGAGGCGGGCCGGGACAGATTGCTGATTTCACCCTCCAGCCAGATCTGGCTGAAGTTGGATTCCAGCAAGTCGCGGGCCAGGGCGTTGAGCTGTGACGGCTTGAATATACGGCGTTCGGCGGCGGGAGAAAGGGGAGAGCTCACCCGTCTAGGATACCTGACTGCGCGGAATTGGGCGATTTCCATTAAACTATCGGCTTGAGGAGAAGTCGATGTCCGAGGCTTATCAGGAACTGCTGCGGGGGTTCACCGTCACAGCGCGCGGCGCGGCGGTGGAATTGCCGTCGGACGTCCGTTCCATCAACAAGTGGCTCGAAATCCTGCCACGTGCCGATCTGCTGAAATGCGCCGACATGCTCTCCGGCGCGGCCTCGCGTTCGCTCTCGCGCAAGCACCTCGGTGCTACCCGCTTCAATCTGATGGAGGCCCTGCGGCCGGCCGTGGTCGATTGCATCAAAGGTCTGGATAAGCAGTTTCTGGGCAGTCCCTTACCGCTGACCAGCGACCGCTTGGCCAAGGCCGAGCTCGCCCTTTTCCTGCATCACACCCTGGCCGAAGCCTACCGCCGGGCAGTGGTCGAACTCTGCCATCCCGAGGGCGACATCCCGATGATGCGTTCGGGCAATGCCGCCGCCTGCATCGCCCGTTGCCTCTGGCACTGCCAGCAGGTGCTGTTGATCAGCTGGAATCTATACCGGACCCCGCCGGCCGGGATCTGGTCGGCCATGCGCAGCTGTTACCACTATGCGGTTTCGGTCAAGCTCAACAATCACGCGGTGGAAGACGGTCCGGCACATCAGACGGTTCGCCCGCATGACCTGTTCGTTGAAACGGCCCTGATGGCGCTGGTCAATCCCTTGGCCTTCACGCCACCGGAGCTTGATCAAATCAAAACCATCGCCGCGGGCATGGTGGGCCGTTGTACGGTCTGTAAAAGCGCCGCCTCCGAGCACAGCGCCCAGTTGCCCCGCGATGAGGCCGATGATGACGGCGTCGAAACCGGTTATCTGGAATTCGATGCGTTTTTCCATGTCCTGAGCGAAGCCGTGTCGGCCAATGGCGGCATGTCGCCGGTTCTGCTGCCGGACGGCCACACGCTTCCGGTACGCACCGCGCTGGTCAAACGCATGCTGCGGGCTTTGGGGCAGGCGTCGGCGCGCAGCGCCACCCGCGTGTACGGGGAATATCCGATCGACACCGTGGTGGGTCTGAGCGGCGTGCATTTTTTCGCCGCCGGCCGCATCGATTTCGAAACCTACATCCAAAACCTGTCCCGTCTGAGCGGGCAGGGCATCAGTACCGCGGCCGACTGGCTGGAGTCCGGCGAAACCCCGAATCACCGCATGCAGGAAGCGACCGTGCTCGATCACAGCCTGGGCGGATACCGTCTGAGGTGGGCTGCCGGTCAAGCGCCGCGCGCGCGCATCGGCGAAGTGGTCGGTCTCAACAGTGCCGCCCCGGGCATTGGGGAGCCGGATTGGATGCTCGGCATCATCCGCTGGTTGCGATATGAAACCGACGGTACGGTCATGGCCGGCATCGAGTTGCTGACCCGGCGCTGCACCGCATTGGCCTTGCGTCCGGTACAGGGCGGTCATGCCGGACAGTTGCTGCGGGCTCTGGAGATTCCGCCGTTGGAAGAGGGACTGCCGCGTGCGTTCCTGATTTCCGGCCGCATCGAGCAGAATACGCCGCGTCTGGAAGTGCTGTATGGGTTCGAGCCTTACCGCGTGCTGCCGCCGCGCGCCATGGAATCCGTGCTCACCGAAACCACCGCGCTGGCCGTCAACATCGATTACTCCCTGCTCATCGAGCAGAACTGAACAGGCGTTTCCATGCAGAGTGATTCTCCGATTCCCCGCCGTCCGTGTCATGCCGTCAGTGTCGGCCGCGTCACCGTCGGTGGCGGTGCACCCATCGTGGTGCAGTCGATGACCAATACCGATACCGCCGACATCGCCGGCAGCGTCAAGCAGATCGCCCAGCTCTGGCGGGCCGGTTCGGAAGTGGTGCGGGTCACCGTCAACAATCCGGAATCGGCCAAGGCCGTGCCGCATATCGCCGACAAACTGGCGATGATGGGCATCGAGGTGCCGATCGTCGGCGACTTCCATTACAACGGCCATCAACTGCTCACCGCCGAGCCGGCCTGTGCCGAGCGTCTGGCCAAGTACCGCATCAATCCGGGCAACGTCGGCTTCGGCAAGAAACGTGACAGCCAGTTCGGTGCCATCATCGATCTGGCCAACCGGTACGCCAAGCCGGTCCGTATCGGCGTCAACTGGGGTTCGCTCGATCAGGCCCTGGCCCAGCAGATGATGGATGAAAACGCCCAACGCGCCGAGCCCTGGAGCGCGGCCCGCGTGCTGCAGGAAGCGCTGGTGCGCTCGGCGCTGGATTCGGCGGCGCAGGCCGAACAGCTCGGCATGCCGCACGACCGCATCATCCTGTCGGCCAAGGTCTCCGGCGTGCAGGAACTGATCGCGGTGTACCGCGATCTGGCCCAACGCTGCGCCTATCCGCTGCATCTGGGCTTGACCGAGGCCGGCATGGGCAGCAAGGGCATCGTCGCGTCCACTGCCGCGCTCGCGGTCTTGCTGCAGGAAGGCATCGGCGACACCATCCGCATTTCGCTGACGCCGGAACCCGGCGCTTCCCGCACGCAGGAAGTGATCGTGGCGCAGGAACTGCTGCAGACCATGGGACTGCGTGCCTTCACGCCGCTGGTCACCGCTTGTCCGGGTTGCGGCCGCACCACCTCGGAGTTCTTCCAGGAACTGGCCAAATCGGTGCAGGAACATGTGCGTGCGAAAATGCCGGAATGGAAAATCAGCCATCCGGGCGCCGAACATCTGACCCTGGCGGTGATGGGCTGCGTGGTCAACGGGCCGGGCGAATCCAAACATGCCGACATCGGCATTTCACTGCCGGGAACCGGCGAAGCGCCGGCCGCGCCGGTGTTCATCGATGGTGAAAAGAAGCTGACGCTGCGCGGCGACAACATCGCGCAGGAATTCACCGCCTTGATCGATGCCTACGTCGAGAACAAATACAAACGGCCGTGATTCACCAGGCCGCCAGAATCAGGGCGGCGAAGAAAATTCCCAGATGCAGCCAGGACCAGCGCCGGAAGCGTCCGGCCAGTTCCTTGGCGGAGTAATTCGAAATCAGGAAGGGCCGGCCATGGGCGGGTTTGCGGATGATGGCGTCGCGACGCGCGCTGGCCACGCCACTCGCCATCGCCTGCTGCTGTGCGGCCTGCCGGGCATCCTCCCATTCCTTGATGTCGATCCGGCCATTGCGGTCGCTATCGAAGCGTTCCAACAGGGATTGCTGGTCGCTTTTCCATTCACTCAGAATGGCATTGCGTTCTTTGTCGAGCGGCGAGCTTCCGGACTCGACCGACGGATGCGCATGTTCGCCGAGCACATACAGCACTTCGTTTTTCAGCAATACGGTTTCGGTGATGTGTTCATCGCCGCGCCGCCATTTCTGGGAATGCCGGCTGATCACGCGCGCGTCCAGGGTTTCCACCAGCACGCGGCCGCTGCCGTCGCTCAATACGAACGGCAGTTCACTGATGCCGGAGCGCAGGGTTTCCCGCTCGCGGCCCTGGACCCGCTCCACCCGGTATTCGTACCACAGGCAGGGCAGTCCGGTCAGCGGACTGACGATGGGGTATTCCGGCAACAGATCGCCTTCGCCGGTCAACTCGATGTAGCCCTGCGGTGCCGAGGCGATTCTGGCCGTCGGAATATCGGCAATGTGCCGGTAGTGGCGCCGCGTCATCGACCAGGCCCACAGGCTCAGACCTGCGGCGCCATAGGCGATCCAAGGCTGTTGCAGGCGTAGCGCCACATACATGACGAACGCGCTGCCGGCGGCCAGTCCGGTTTCCCGCCACAGCAGCGGGCTGTCAAGCGACGTGGGATCCAGGCCGATCAGCCGTTGCGGCAGCATGGGTGATCAGCTGCCGAACAGTTTACCCATATCGACGTCTCCGGTCTGGGCGCTGGAGAACGTCAGCAGCTTGAACGGGCCGAAGCCGAACAAGCGGGCGATCACCGTGTCCGGAAAATGTTCGATGCGGACATTGTTGAGATTGACCGACTCGTTGTAGAACTCGCGACGGTCGGCGATGGTGTTTTCCAGGTCGGTGATGCGGCCGAGCAGATGCCGGAAATTCTCATTGGCCTTCAGTTCCGGATAGGCCTCGGCGACGGCATTGATCTGGCCGATGCCCGAACGCAGCTGTGTTTCGGCGTTGCCGAGGGCCTCGATATTGCGGCTTTGGCTGGCCGTGAATACGGCGGAGCGGGCCTGCATGACCTTTTCCAAAGTGCTCTGCTCGAACTGCGCATATTGTTTGCAGACCTCGACCAGCTTGGGCAGTTCGTCATGGCGCTGCTTGAGCAGGACATCGATGTTGGCCCAGGCTTTGGAAACATTGTGCTTCAGCGTGACCAAGCCGTTGTAGGCCATGACGGCCCAGATCGCGACGACTGTCAAGAGACCCAGTACCAGAATTTTCGACATGACATTCCCCTGAATGGTGAGTCCTCAGTGTACCCGAATCGCGGATACGGGTGCCTCTAGGGCGGATTGGCTGAGACCATTTTCAGCACCAATTCGGCGCTATCCGGACTGCCGCGGGTCAGCACCGGCGTGTGGGTGTCGCTGATCATCACTAATTTGCCGTCGAGCATGATCCGCACGCGCACCGCATAGACATTCTGCGGCTGGATGCGGGCCGGGTCATAGGGAATCTTGAAGGCATAGGGCGGCGCATGGTCTGTTTGCATGCGCACTTCGCCGAGGGTGACCGAAGGCGCATCGGCCAGCGAGACATCCTCGAGTGTCGCGGTCAGTTCGGCCTGCGGTGGCAGCATCATTCGTTCGCGGTAGGTGGCGCTGCCGGTGACATGGGCTTGCGCAGGGGCTTCAGGCATGGCTTTCTCCGTGCCGGCACAGGCGGCCAGCATCAACAGGACGGTCAGGCACAGGATTTTGATGGGCATACGGTTCATGGGGCCAGTATAAACCGGCCACGCCGGCGGTCAACGCTGCAGGGTGTCCGAGAAAATTTCGGGATCGGTCACCGCCGGTTTGGCGCGGGTGATTTCCCGGTGCGCCAGATACAGGTTGGAGCCGAAGATGATCAGCGCGCCGATCAAGGTGTACCGATCGACCGTTTCCCCGAACAACCACCAGCCGAACACGCCGACCACCAGTACCTGCATGAAACTGATGGGGGTGAGAATGGAGGCGTCGCCGAGTTGCAGGGCGCGGGTCCAGCACATGTGCGCGACGGTGCCGAACAATCCGGCCAGTACCAGCCACAACCAGGTGATGCCGGAGGGCGTCTGCCAGAACAACAACGCCGGTACCAGCGACATCGGTACCCACAATGCGGTGGTGAACACCACGATGGCATCCGGGCTTTCGGTGCGGGTCAGGAATTTGATGGAGATCGCCACGCTCGCGCTCATCAGCGCCGCCAGCAGGGCCACCAGACTGGCACCGGTGAAGGTGTCGGCACCGGGTTGCAGCAGGATGACCACGCCGATGAAACCGATGATCACCGCCGCCCAGCGCCGTGCGCGGACGGTTTCACCCAAGACCCAGACCGCACCGATGGTCACGAACAAGGGGGTCGAGTAGGAGATCGCCACGGCCTGCGCCAACGGCAGGTGCACGATGGCCCAGAACCCGGCCAACATGCCGACCGTACCGATGGCGCAACGCAGCAGATACAGCGGCAGCTTGGAGGTTTTCAGCAGGCCCGGGCCATGCTTGAACAGCAGCGGCAGGGTGAACATCAGACCGAACAGATTGCGGAAGAACGCGATTTCGAACGGATGCTGGGTTTCAGAAGCCAGCCGGATGACCACCGCCATCAGGCCGAACAAGACGGTGCTGAACAGCATCAACAGCACCGCGCGTGCGGTCGGATGCGTGTGTTTATCGGGAATCAAAAATCGGCACCGAGGATGCGCGGTTCCGGTTCCAAGGCCACACCGAATCGTGACTGCACCGAAGCCACCACTTTGCGGGCCACCGCCAGCAACTCGGCGCCGGTGGCCTTGCCATGATTGACCAACACCAAGGCGTGCTGTTCAGCGATGCCGGCATCGCCTTCGCGGTAGCCTTTCCAGCCGGCTTTTTCAATCAACCAGGCGGCCGACAGTTTTTTATGGCCGTCGATACCCGAGGGAAATACCGGCAGCTCCGGGTACGCCGCTTTCAGGGCATCGGCCTCGGCATCCGGCAGCATCGGATTCTTGAAGAAGCTGCCGGCGTTGCCGATCAAGGCCGGATTCGGCAGTTTGCGCGTGCGGATGCGGCTGATGGCTTCGGCCAGATGCAGGGCTTTCGGTTCGGTGATGCCCATCGCCGCCAGCTCTTCGGGCACGCCTGCGTAGGCCATTTTCAGCGGCCGGGTTTTATCGAGGCGGAATTCGACGGCGGTGATGACCCATTGGTCGCGTTCGCGTTTGAAGCGCGAGTCGCGGTAAGCGAACGCGCAGTCGGCATTGCTCAGGCGTTTGATGCGGCCGCTGGCGCGGTCGAAGGCTTCCACGGTTTCGATGAATTCACCGACTTCGGCGCCATAGGCCCCGATGTTCTGGATCGGGCAGGCGCCGACCGTGCCCGGAATCAAGGCCATGTTTTCCAGACCGTTCCAGCCGCGTGCCAGCGTCCAGTGCACCAGCTCGTTCCAGAGCATGCCGGCTTCGGCGCGGATCAAGGCCCGCGATGCATCCTGTTCCAGAATGCGGCAGTCGTCGCCGGTCAGGCACAGCACCAGGCCGGGATAGTCGGCGGCGAACAGGACATTGCTGCCTTCGCCCAGAACCAAGACCTCCATGCCTTTCATGGCAGCCAGATCGAAGGCCTCGCCGATGCGGGAAGGATCACGGACATCGCACATGGCGGCCGCGCGTGCGGCGATATGCAGGGTGTTGCGGCCGGCCAGCGAGACGTCATCGGCCCACGGCAGGGGCTGCATCAGCCTGCACCCAACCGGCGGCGATGCATGGCGTTGACGCACTCGCCGATCAGTTCCGGACCGCGGTAGATGAAACCG
>JBMSNF010000050.1:0-11635 GCA_049421545.1 Arenimonas sp. | reverse complement strand
CCGGCCGGCAGCACGCCGGAACTGTGCACCGCAAGTTGCAGTTCGCGCCGGCGCGCATCGATAACGGCGGATGCTTCCTCGAGGAAAAGGCGCGCGGCTTCGCTGTGTACCGACTCCGCGCGCAGCAGTGCCATATGGGTAAACGGCGGCAGCTCCGCCGATCGGCGTTCATCGAGTGCCTTGCGCGCGAATTCCGGATAGCCGCCGGCCAGCAGGTCGGCCAGCAACGGGTGGTCCGGATGATGCGTCTGGATCAGTACCTGGCCCGGTTTGTCGGCGCGCCCAGCACGTCCGGCCACCTGGATGAGCAGCTGCGACAATTTTTCATGGGCGCGGAAATCGGAAGAGAACAGGCTTTCATCGACGCCGACCACGCCGACGAAGCGCAAATTGGCAAGGTCATGGCCTTTGGCCAGGATCTGGGTGCCGACCAGAATACCGGGACCCTCGCCGATCTCCGCCAATTGGCCGGCCAGTCCGTCACGCCGGCGCGTGGTTCCGCTGTCAACGCGGATGCAGGGAAAATCCGGGAATGCCGCCGTCAGTCCTTCTTCCAGACGCTCGGTACCGAAGCCCTGCGGCTGCAGCGCCAGTGAGCCGCAGTCCGGGCAGGCCGGCGGTTTCGGTTTTTGATGGCCGCAGTGATGGCAATGCAGGCGCCGCTGTCCGGCGTGCAGGGTCAGCGCGGTATCGCAGCGCGGGCATTGTGCGGTGTAGCCGCAGTCGTGGCAGAGCAGTGCCGGGGCATAGCCTCGGCGGTTCTTGAACACCAGTGCCTGACCGCCGTCATTCAGGCAGGCCGCAATGCCGTCCAGCATGGCTTGACTCAATCCGTGCTGCAGCCGGATTTTCCGGATATCGGTGATGCGCACCGCCGGCGGTTTGGCGGATCCGGCCCGTTCCGGCAGACGATGGCGCCGGTAGCGCCCGATGTCGGCATTGTGCCAGGACTCCAGAGACGGCGTCGCACTGCCGAGCAGCACCGGCACATCGAGTGACTTCGAGCGCAGCACGGCCAAATCGCGCGCGTGGTAGTGGAAGCCATCCTGTTGCTTGTAGCTGCCGTCGTGTTCCTCATCGACGATCACCAGACCCGCTTCCGGCATCGGCGTGAAAACCGCCGAGCGGGTGCCGATCAATACGCGCCCGATGCCGGCGGCCATGGCCGTCCAAGCCTGGGCGCGGTCGCCATCGGAGAGATTGGAGTGCAAGACATGCACCGGGACCGGCAGGCGTGCGCGGAAACGCGCCAAGGTCTGCGGAGTCAATCCGATTTCCGGTACCAGCACCAGCGCCTGCTTGCCGCGTGTCAGGCAGTCGCGTACGGCCTGGATGTAGATTTCGGTCTTGCCGCTGCCGGTGACGCCTTCGATCACATGCGCAGCAAAACCGGCGGCCGCCTGCAGCGCCTGCACGCATGCCTGCTGATCGGCATTCAGCACCGGTCCTTCCGCCGTCGGCGTCGTGCCGGCCATGTCGGCACGGTTCACGGCGATCCGTTCCACCCAGTTCCGTGCCTGCAGACTGCGCATGCTGCTGCGCCAGCCCGGGGTATCGGTATCCAGTAAGGCTTCCGAGAGGGCGCCGGAACGCAGGCGCATCGCCAGTGCCTGCGGTTTGCCGTTCCGGCGCAGGCCGTCGATGCCGGCTTCGCCCTCGGCGGTCAACTGCCATGCATACAGGCAGACATCCGGCGGCGCTTTGCCTTCGCGCAGCAGGGCCGGCACGGCGGCACTCAGGACTTCTCCAAGTGGCGCCTGATAATAATTCGCGGTCCAGCGCAGGGTCTGCAGCAGCTCCGCCGTCATCACCGGTGTCCGGTCCAGACGCGCCACGATCGGTTTGAGCGCCTCTGCCGGGGTTTCCGCCCCGCCTACGGCACTGACCCAGCCGACCATTTCGCGGGCACCGAAGGGCACCCGGACCCGGCAACCGATCCAATCCATGCCGGGCGCGCTACCGTCATCGGTCAGATAGTCGAACAGGCCCGGCAGTGGCAGGGGCAGGGCGACTTTCAGGCAGAAGGGCGGATGTGGCACGTAGTGTGTCTCTGGTTCCGCACAGGGCGGTGGATAAGATTGTGGATTTACCGACCTAGCATAGAGCAAATGCTGATGCCGGGGCAGGAGGCCGGGTTTTGATTGATGCAGAAACGGTGGAATATATGAAGGGTTATCAATACCCTGCAATAAAAATACAGGCGTTCGTCACGGCTCTCGAAGGTCATAAGACCAAATCAACCACTTAGCTAGCGCTGTGCACAAGTACCAGTCGCATAGCCGATGTGTTATTTCGCCGTGCCGGAATTCACCTCAGCGCCATGAACGGCTTGGGTACACTTGCAGTGAATTATTGAGTCAATCTTCCAAGATAACGGACTATCTCGTTCATCTATATCAAGAAACCGTATTATCCACACGGATTGTGGATAACGATGTGGATAGGGTGGCGTACAAGCGGTGTCGCGCTCTGTGTGACGGCCATCTCAGCAACTTGATTATTTTTTAATCAATTTGAAATAATTGATATAAATCAAATATATAAAAGCTTAATGGGCATTCTGGAGCGGCCGTTCCAGTGAATAACGCGGATCGCTTGGTGATTTTTTCACCTGTTGAAAAGGTTCCACACGCAAAGCCTTATTCAGACGGCATTCAGTGAAAAATCCATTAAGAAATCGTGTAATGTTTCACGGAATCAGAGCATCAGCAGACCGATCATGAAATTCAGAATTACACCGAAACCCAACAGATTCAGATAACAGAATCCGAGCAAGAAGAATTTGAATACCGTCATTTTCCAGCTTTGCCGGTAAATCCGCTTCAGGCCGAGCAGAAAATAGAGCGGCACCCAGAAAACCAGCAGGCTGCTCAAGAGCCCGAGCAGCGATTGCCACCAGCCACCCCCGATCCAGCCGGTCATCGCCGACAGCACCACCCCGATGGAAATCGCCAGCAGCAGAAAGGCATGATTGTGCAGGGCGACGATCAAATGCTCCATGTACAGGCGCCTGCGGAACAGATAGGCGAGCTTCAGCAGCAGCGCGAAAAACGGCAACAACAGCAACAGGGCCTGCGGCGTGGCCGACAGGCCGGCATGCAGCAGTTGCGTCCAGTCTTTGTTGCGGACGGTTTTTTCCAGCCGGCCAAGGCGCTCGTTCATCAGGTCGTTGGCGGCATCCGGCAGCCAGCCGACCGCGATCGGGTTGCTCTTGGCATCCCAGGGGGATCCATTGAAATTGCCGATGGTGAAGTTCATGTCTTCGCCGGTTTTCGCTTTGCCCGCTTCGACCACGGCGGTTTCCGCTTCAACGGCGGTATCGAGACTCTGCTGGATCAGGAAGAACGCCACGATGCTGAGCAGGAAGTACAGTTTGATCGGACTGACATAACGCGTGCGCCGGTCGGCGAAGTATTCGTTGCTGAGCTGGCCCGGCTTGAACAGCAGCGCTTTCAGGGTCTCCAGCAGCCGGGTGTCGAGATTCAGTACATCGTTGAAGAATTCGCCGGCCAGTTGCCGGAAATGCCGCACCGGCGATTTCTGCTTCTGTCCGCATTGCGCGCAGTAAATGCCGGTCACCACCGCAAGGCAGTCGCCGCAGCGTCGTTGCCGCGTATTCGGCATCGTCATGGCGTGTGCTCCGTGATCTGGTTTAAACTGGGTGACTCCCCGAGTGGCCACTATGACGCATTCCCCCTCTTCCTGGCAACGGCTGCGCGCCGAGTCACGGATCACCTTCACGCTCGCCTTGCCCATCGCCATCGGCCAGTTGGCGTCCATGGCCATGAGTGTGGTCGACACCCTGCTGGCCGGCCGGCACGGTCCGATCACCTTGGCGGCGGTCGCGGTCGGCAGCGCCATCTGGTCGCTGGCCTTGTTGATCTGCGTCGGCCTGATGATGGCGATTCCGCCGACGGTTTCCCAGCTCAACGGCGCCGGCCGCCGTTCTGAAGTCGGTCCGGTCTGGCGGCAGGCGCTGTGGCTGGCGCTGGCGGTCGGTTTGCTGTTGCAACTGTTCATGCGCTGGAGCCCGCAGCTGCTGGTATGGATGCAGATCGCGCCGGAAGTGCTGGCGCCGGCGACCGAGTTCCTGCATGCCATCAGCTGGGGCGCGCCGGCACTGGCCCTGTTTTTCGCCACCCGTTATCTGAGCGAGGGCCTGTCGTGGAGCAAGCCGACCCTGGTGTTCGGCATCGCTGCCTTGCTTCTGCTGATTCCCATCGGCGCCCTGCTGCTGTTCGGCTACGGTCCGGTCCCGGAGCTTGGCGCGGCCGGTCTGGGCTACGCCACCGCCATCGTGATGTGGCTGGAGTTCATCGCCTTTGCGGCCTATCTGCAGTATTCGAGTCATTTCCGCGATCTCGGCCTGCTTTCGCATTTCGAATGGCCGAATCTCAAAACCATCCGGGAGCTGCTGGTGCTCGGCGTGCCGATGGGCATCGCCATATTCATGGAAGGCAGCCTGTTCGTGGCCACCGCCCTGTTCATCGGGCGTCTGGGTGCGGTCGATGTGGCGGCGCACCAGATCGCCTTGAACGTGGCCAGTGCCAGTTTCATGATTCCGCTCGGGGTGGCCCTGGCGACCACCGTCCGTGTCGGCCACGCCGTCGGTGCCGGTGATGTCTCGGCCATCCGTTGGGCCATGCGCGCGGGCCTGCTGCTGATCCTGGTGACCCAGACCCTGTCGGCTTTGATGCTGGTGTTCGGCGGGCATGTCATCAGCGGTTGGTATACCGATGACGCCGCCATTGCCGGTCTGGCCGCAACCCTGATGATCTATGCCGCCGTCTTCCAGTATCCGGATGGCATCCAGGCCCTGTCCGGCGGCGCCCTGCGCGGTCTGAAAGACACCACGGTGCCGGCCATCATCACCGTGTTCGCATACTGGGCGGTCGGGCTCAGTTCCGGCATCTATCTCGGACTGGTGCTGGGCCTGCGCGCGCCGGGCTTCTGGATCGGCCTGAGCATCGGCTTGAGCGTGGCGGCGGTACTGCTGTTCCTGCGCTTCCGGCGTGCGGTAGCCAAACTCACGCGGCAATGACAAATGGCACACGAACCCCCAGCTGAATCGGGTATTCTAGATGCCTAATTCGAGGAGTTCCTGCGCCATGAGCGACGCCAAACCGGGCCCGATCCGCACCTTTTTCCAGTTCCTCTGGAATGCGGTCAATTTCACCAATCATCTGGTGTTCAATCTGATCATGCTGACCATCCTGATCAGCATCTTGGCAGTGATTTCAGCAGGCATGTCGGCTAAGTCGTTCACGCCGCTGCGTGACAACACCGCACTGGTGCTTGATCTCGAAGGCACGCTGGTCGAACAGCGTACGGTCGATTCCATCAGCACTGCTTTGGCCGAAGCCCAGGGCGGCGGCGAGCGCGAAATTCTGCTGCGCGATGTGCTGAGCATCATCAAAGCCGCCAAGAAGGATCCGCACATCACTCATTTGGTATTGAACACCAACGGCTACAATGCGCCGGGCATGGCCTCGACCCGCGAAATCGCCGCGGCCCTGAAGGATTTCAAGACCAGCAAGAAGCCGGTGTATGCCTTCGCCGACAACTACGAACAGAAACAATATCTGCTGGCGGCGCAAGCCGACAAAATCTTCCTGGATCCCGAAGGTGCGTTCTTCCCGGAAGGCCTCGGCCGCTACCGGCTGTTCTACCGCGAAGCCCTGCAGGATAAGCTCGGCCTGGACGTGCATCTTTTCCGTGTCGGCGAATTCAAATCGGCCGCTGAACCCTACATCCTCGATGCCGCCTCGGAAGAATCCAAGCAGGCCGATCTGTACTGGATGAACGACATCTGGCAACGCTATCTGCAGCAGGTCGGCAAGGCCCGCGGCATCGCGCCGGAAGCCATCAGTGCCGCCATCAACGAATTGCCGCAGCGTCTGGCCGCGGTCAAAGGCGATCTGGCGCAGCTGGCCCTGAATGAAAAATGGGTGGATGGTTTGAAAACCGCTTATGAAATGGAAGAGTATCTGGTCGATCAAGGCGTCGCTTTCGATGACGAAAGCGGCAGCTTCCAGCAGATCGACATGATCGACTACCTCGGACACGTCAACGGTAAGCAAATGGCCGCGCCGCAGACGGATGCCATAGCTGTCGTAGTCGCCCAGGGCGAAATCGTCGATGGCGAACAGCCGCAGGGCATGGTCGGCGGCGTCACCACTTCGGCGTTGATCCGCGCCGCGCGCGAAGATGACGAAGTCAAGGCGCTGGTGCTGCGGGTGGATTCGCCCGGTGGCAGCGTATTCGCTTCCGAGCAGATCCGCCGCGAAGTGGAATTGACCAAAGCCGCCGGCAAGCCGGTGGTGGTGTCGATGGCGAACGTGGCCGCTTCCGGCGGTTACTGGATTTCGATGAATGCCGACCGTATCTATGCCGATGAGTCGACCATCACCGGTTCCATCGGCATCTTCGGTCTGATGATCCGTGCTCCGCGGACGCTGGAAAAAATCGGTATGCGCTCCGATGGCGTGACCACGACGCCCTGGGCGGGCGCGTTCGATATGACCCGACCGATGGATGAGCCGACCAAGCAGGTCGTGCAGAGCGTGATTGAACGCGGCTATGCGCAGTTCATCGGCAAAGTCGCCAAAGCCCGCAAGCAGACGCCGGAGGCGATTGACGCCAACGCCCGCGGCCGCGTTTGGAGCGGATTCCAGGCCAAAGAAAAAGGGCTGATCGATGCCTTCGGCGGCCTGCAGACCGCCATCGACGATGCCGCCGCGCGCGCCAAGCTGGGCAGGAACGAATACCGCGTGGATTACATCGAAGAGCCGATGTCGCCGTTCGAGCAGTTCATTTCCAATCTCGCCGGCAACAGTGAAACCCAGGGATTGATCCGTTGGGCCTCGCCGGCGCTCGGACTGATCCAGCAGACGCGCATGGGCCAGCAGATCCGTGCCGATCTGCAGTGGCTGGACCGCAACGGCAGCAAGCCGGTGAACGCCGTCGCGCATTGCTTCTGCACCTTCTAGGCCATGCACGCACGCTGGCGCCTGCAGGGACAGACCGCGCTGATCACCGGCGCCAGCGCCGGCATCGGCCGCGCCACGGCGCGCGAGCTGGCCGGTCTCGGTGCCGAAATACTGTTGGTGGCGCGCGATGAAACCAAGTTGGCCGAAGCCGCCGCCGACATCGAAGAGGAATGCGAGGGCGCGGTGGTGCGTTATTTCGCCGCCGATGTGAGCGATGCCGAGCAGCGCCAGGAAATCTTCGACTGGATCACCGATCTCGATCTGCCATTGTCGGTCCTGGTCAACAACGTCGGCACCAATATCCGCAAGCCGACGCTGGAACTCACCGAAAATGATTTCGCGGCCGTGCTCGACACCAACGTACATGCATTGTTCGAACTCGCGCGTCTGGCGCACCCGTTCCTCAAGCAACACGGCAGCGCCAGCATCGTCAATGTCGGCAGCGTATCCGGCCTGACCCATGTGCGCACCGGTCCGCTGTACGGCCTGAGCAAAGCCGCGGTGCACCAGCTCACCCGCAATCTGGCCGGCGAGTGGGCATCCGACGGCATCCGCGTCAATTCGGTGGCGCCCTGGTACATCCGCACGCGCCGCACTTCGGAAGCACTGTCGAATCCCGATTATTTCGAAGAAGTGATATCGCGCACGCCCATGCGCCGCATCGGCGAACCCGAAGAAGTGGCCGCCGCCATCGCCTTCCTGTGCCTTCCCGCCGCCAGTTACATCACCGGCGAATGCATCGCGGTCGATGGCGGGTTCCTGCGTTACGGTTTTTGACGGCCGGTCGGATTCCGTCACGCGATCACACTTGAGAAAAAGGCGGCCGTGGCCGCCTTTTTGATATCTGAGCGATGCACTTATTTCGCGGTTTTCTTGGCCGCGTTGTTCACGGGTTTTTTGACGGCTTTCGTGGGAGCCGAACGTGCGTACCGGGTTGCCTTCGGCCAGCAGCGGTTCGCATTCTTCCTGCGTCAACGAGGCCGGCTCGCGGTTTTTCGGTATCTTGGCGTTGAACGCACCGTCGGTGATGTACGGCCCGAAGCGGCCGTTGAGGATCTGGATCTCGGTACCGTCGAAGGTCTTGATGAAGCGGTTGGCCAGATATTCGCGACGGCCGTGGATGAGCTCGACGGCTTTGTCCAGTTCGATCTGGTACGGATCGATCTCTTTCGGAATCGAGGCGAAGGTATCGCCGTGCTTCACGTAAGGGCCGAACTGGCCGATGGCGACCATGACCGGCTTGCCTTCCAGCTCACCGAGGTTCTTCGGCAGCTCGAACAGCTTCAGCGCTTCCGGCAGCTGCAGGGTGAAGATGCTCTGCTCCGGGCGCAGTGAGGCGAACTTGGGTTTGTCCTCGTCGTCCTTGCTGCCGATCTGCGCGAACGCGCCGTATTTGCCCATGCGGACCGAGACCGGTTTTCCCGACACCGGATCGATGCCGAGATCGCGCTGGCCGGTGCCTTCCGAACGGTTGACCTCGTCGGTCTTCTCGTCGAGCGTGGCTTTGAACTCCTTCCAGAACTTGTCCATCAGCACCGTCCACGGTTCCTCGCCGCGGGACACCGAGTCGAGCTCGTCTTCCAGTTTGGCGGTGAAGTCGTAATCGACGTAGTGTTCGAAGTGCGAGGTCAGGAAGCGGTTGACCAGACGGCCGACGTCGGTCGGCCGGAACGCGCGGCTTTCGAGCAGGGCATAGGCCTTGTAAATCAAGGTCTGGATGATGCTGGAATAGGTCGAGGGACGGCCGATGCCGTACTCTTCCAGGGTTTTCACCAGACTGGCCTCGGTGTAACGCGGCGGCGGCTTGGTGAAATGCTGTTCGCCGAGGATATCCTCGAGCGCAACGCTCTGGCCTTCGGCCAGCGGCGGCAGCTGGGCATTGGCCTCGTCGTCCTCGCTGTCCTTCTGGTCCTTGCCTTCTTCATACACCAGCAGGAAGCCCGGATCGACCACGGTGGTACCGGTGGCGCGGAAGCCGTGCTGCGGGCCGGCGGCGAGTTCGACGCTGACCGTATTGAGCGTGGCCGGAATCATCTGGCAGGCGACCGCGCGCTTCCAGATCAGTTCGTACAGGCGGCGTTCGTCGTCGCTCAGGTATTTGCCGATGCGTGCCGGAGTGCGCCCGGCGAAGGTGGGCCGGATGGCCTCGTGCGCTTCTTGGGCATTCTTCGATTTCGATTTGTAGACGTTGGCTTCGGCCGGCAGGTTGTGCTTGCCGAATTCCTGCGCGATGACCTCGCGCAGCTGGCCGAGCGCTTCGCCGGACAGACTGGTCGAGTCGGTACGCATGTAGCTGATCAGGCCGACGGTGCCTTCCTCGCCGACATTGACGCCTTCATAAAGCTTTTGCGCGACCTGCATGGTTTTCTTGGTGGTGAAGCCCAGCTTGCGCGCGGCCTCCTGCTGCAGGGTCGAGGTGATGAACGGCGGTGACGGGCGGCGCTTGCGCTCCTTGCGGTTGACCTCCGCCACCTTCAGGGCGCTGCCGGCGGCGGCCTTCAGGCGCGCCAGCGCGGCTTCGGCGGTTTTGCCGTCGGTAATGGTGAACTGCTCGAACTTGGCGCCGTCCAGTTTGACGCAGCGGGCGCTGAAGGCCTGGCCTTTTTCCTGCAGCTGGGCGGTGAACGACCAGTGCTCGCGGCTGATGAAGGCCTCGATTTCATCCTCGCGTTCGCAGATCAGGCGCAGCGCCGGCGATTGCACGCGGCCGGCCGACAGGCCGTTCTTGATCTTGCGCCACAGAATCGGGGACAGGTTGAAGCCGACCAGATGGTCGAGCGCACGTCGGGCCTGGTAGGCATCGACCAGATCGCCGGCGATGGCGCGCGGATGTTCGACCGCATGCGCGATGGCCTTCGGGGTGATTTCGGTGAACACCACCCGGTGCAGGGCCTTGTCCTTGAGCAGGCCCTTCTCGGCCAGGATCTCGCCGATATGCCAGGCGATGGCCTCGCCCTCACGGTCCGGATCGGAGGCCAGATAAATGGCGCTGGCGTCCTTGGCGGCCTTGGTGATGGCGTCCACGTACTTCTGGTTCTTTTCCTGCACCTCGTAGCGCATGGCGAAGTTGTCATCGACATTGACCGCGCCGTCCTTGCCCGGCAGATCGCGGACATGGCCGTACGAAGCCAGGACCAGGAAGTCCTTGCCGAGGTATTTATTGATCGTTTTGGCTTTCGCCGGCGATTCAACAATCAGTAAATTCTTTGCCATGTGCTGCTCCGGAAAACGGGTGAAACAGAAGCCGAAGCCCGCACGGGGCGGGCTGGTTCTTTTTTATTAAGGCACCAAGTCGGGGGGTGCTGTCAAGTCCGGGGGGTCCCGGTCAGTGCACCGGCTCGGGGTCGTCGATGAAAATCTGGCTTTCCATCCAGGCGAATGCGGCCTCAGAACCGGGCTGGTTGAACAGCACCATCAGAACCACCCATTTCAGGTCGTCCAGCGCGATTTCATCCTGATCCAGCGCCATGGCGCGGTCGATGACCAGCTCGCGCTGCTCGGCCGAAATCACGCCACGCTGCTCGAGGAACATCAGGAAGCCGCGGGCTTCGACATCGAAGCGGTCGAGCTCGGCTTCCGCGAACAGACGCATCGGACCCTGCAGGGTGTTGGTTGCCGACTGCGGACGGTCCTGGGCCAGGGTCTCCAGCCAATCGAAGGCCTTGCTGACTTCGGCGGGTGAAAAACCGGCCTGGATCAGGTTGTTTTGCAGAGTGTCGGGGTCTTGAACCAGCTCGGGGTGGTCGTAGATGTAATGCTCGAAGAGGTAGAGTAAAACGTTCAGTATCGATTCTTTCATTACCCTCTCGCTGACGGTGCGTCTTGCATCCCTCTATGGTAGCGGCCGAGGCGGTTTTCAACCCAGCCGGACAGTTCCATGCCTATCAAAATGGACGAGATATCGGCCGCTGTCAATCCCGTGCGCAGACAGAGCGTGTCGATGGCCACCGCATCGTGCCCAAGTGCTTGCCAGACTTGTTGTTGTTCGGCGTTCAGGCGGAACGCTTCCGGCCTGTCGGTTGCCGGTTTCCTCGGCGATTGCGCATCCGCAGGCGCGACCGGAGTGCCGCCGCCGAGACTGCAGGCGAGGATGTGCCGGACTTCTTCGGGGTGCTCGACCAGAAACGCGCCTTCGCGGATCAACTGGTGGCAGCCGTAGGCGACCGGGTTGTGGATCGAGCCCGGCACCGCCATGACCTCCTTGCCCAATTCGGCGGCCAAGCGGGCGGTAATCAGGGCGCCGGAACGGATGGCGGCCTCGATGACCAAGGTGCCCTGGCTGAGCGCCGCGATGATGCGGTTGCGTGCCGGAAAATGGCTGCGCAGCGCCGGTACGCCGGGCGGATGCTCGGTAACGACGGCGCCGGTTTCGCAGATGCGCCGGTATAAATCGGCATTGCTGCGCGGAAACGCCAGATCGGGTCCGGTTGCCAGCGCGGCGAGGGTGTGGCCGGTCGTCAGCGCGCCTTCATGCGCGGCGGCATCGATTCCACTGGCCAGTCCGCTGGTGATGGTGTAGCCCTGCGCAGCCAGCGTACGGGCGAAATAATGCGCGCTTTCGGTACCCGCTGCGCTCGGCTGACGGGTCCCGACGATGGCGATCTGCGGGTGCCAGAGCAGATCGCGGCGGCCGTGCACGAACAGGA
>JBMSNF010000049.1:0-12064 GCA_049421545.1 Arenimonas sp. | reverse complement strand
GCATAGAATGCGGTGTCCAGACGGGCCGAGTGATCCATCAGGGTCGCGATCTCGGCTTGCTCGGCCAGCGTTGCTTCTCCAACGCCCGGTGTCGTGACAGGTTCACCGCCTGCCTGCCAGAGCAATACGGCCAGTGCCGTGCTGGCGACCATGGCCAGTGCCGGTTTCAGCCAGACACGCTTTCGGGGCAGGTGGGCTTGCAGGGCCGGCCAAGCGTTGTTTGCCGGCGCTTCCAAGGGTAATTGACGCAATGCATTCGACAGATCAATGGCGGTGTTCATGGTTCGGTTCCTGTTGCGGGGCGGATGGCGAGGGTGTCGCGGAGTTTTCGGGTGCCGCGGGCAAGTTGTGATTTTGAAAAGGAAGGTGTTTTCCCCATTTGTCCCGCGATTTCTTCATGGGTAAAGCCTTCCACGTGATAAAGCCAGAGCACCGAACGCGTCAGCGGCGGCAGCGTCTGCAGGGCCTCGATCATCTGCGCCGCTTCGGCCGCCTGCGGCGGCATCGCGGTCCCGTTGTCGGCCAGATCCGAGTCATACACGTCCTCCTCCATGAAGCCTTTGGCCCTCCGGCGAAGCCGCATCAAGGCCTCGTTCACCGCAATCTGCCGCAGCCAGCCCCAGAACGGGGACTGGCCTTTGAACTCGGCAATCCGGGTCATGACCTTGATCATGCAATCCTGCAGGACCTCCTGGGCCTCGGCGGGCTGCCCGCACAGGCGCAGTCCGAGGGTGTAAATCGGCCGCTCGAACCACCGGTAAATCTGCTCGAAAGCCTGCGTATCCCCGCGTTTGGCGCGTTGAATCAGGCTGTCCGGCACATCGATCGCGAAGTGGGTTGAATGGCTCACTGTTTACAAGATGCCCCGGGGTGGAAAAGGGTCGCATGGAATTGAATCGGCCTATAATAGACCCACACAAGAACCGAGGTGTTCCATGAATTTTCTGTATATTGCCCTGCTGTTTTTCGCCCTGGTCGTTCTCTATAAAGCCGTGCGCATGGTGCCGCAAGGCTTCCAGTGGACGGTCGAGACCTTCGGCAAGTACACCAAGACGCTCGAGCCCGGCCTGCACATCCTGATTCCGATCATGCAGGACATCGGCCGCAAGGTGAACATGATGGAGCAGGTCTTGGAAATCCCCTCGCAGGACGTGATCACCAAGGACAATGCCGTGGTCAAAGTGGACGGCGTGGTGTTCTTCCAGGTGCTGGATGCCGCCAAGGCCGCCTACGAGGTGTCCGATCTGCAGCAGGCCACCATCGCGCTGGTGATGACCAACATCCGGACCGCCATCGGCTCGATGGATCTCGACGAGTCGCTCTCGAAACGCGATGAGATCAATGCCAAGCTGCTGACCGTCGTCGATACCGCAACCCATCCCTGGGGCATCAAGGTCAACCGCATCGAGCTGAAGGACATCCAGCCGCCGCGCGACCTGGTGGATTCGATGGCCCGCCAGATGAAGGCCGAACGCGAGAAGCGCGCCAACATCCTGGAAGCCGAAGGTCTGCGTCAGGCCGAGATCCTCCGTGCCGAAGGCGAGAAGCAGGGCGCCATCCTGCAGGCCGAAGGCAAGAAAGAGGCCGCCTTCCGCGAAGCCGAGGCCCGTGAGCGCTTGGCCGAAGCCGAAGCCAAGGCCACGCAACTGGTTTCGACCGCAATCTCCCAGGGCGATGTCCAGGCCATCAATTACTTCGTGGCCCAGAAATACGTCGAGGCGCTCGGTAAATTCGCCGACTCGCCCAACCAGAAGCTGATGATCCTGCCGACCGAAGTCACCGGCGTGATGGGTTCCATTGCCGGCATCGCCGAACTGGCCAAAGCCAGTCTGGAAAAACCGGCGCAGGATAAATCCAAATGAGCAACGCCGCCATTTTCTGGGCGGTGTTGGCGCTGGTCCTGATCGGACTGGAGACGCTGGCGCCGGGCATCCTGTTTCTGTGGCTCGGGTTTGCCGCCGCCGGCGTTTTCCTGCTGCTGGTCATCGGCATTCCGGTTCCCTTGCTGGCGCAGATCCTCGTGTTCGTGATTCTGTCGTTCGTATCGGTCGGCGTGTATTGGCGTTACTTCCGCAAAGCCGGTGAAAGCACCGACCAACCCTTGCTGAACCGCAAGCAGGACCAACTGCTCGGCCGGATCCTGGTGCTGGAGTCGGCCATCGTCAACGGCCATGGCCGTGTGCAGATCGGAGATGCCTTCTGGCAGGTGCAGGGTCCCGATGCGCCCCGGGGCGCGCGCGTCATCGTGATCGCCGCGGACGACGGCATCCTGAAGATCGACCTCGCCGATTGAGCGGAGCGCTATGCGATAATAGACGTTTGCCGCCGCCATCGGGAACGCCATGATCCAGAAAACCATCTACAACCAGACCCACCGGGATGCCGGCGCCAAAATGGTCGATTTCGGGGGCTGGGACATGCCGATTCATTACGGATCCCAGATCGAAGAGCATCATGCCGTCCGCAACGATGCCGGCATGTTCGATGTCTCGCACATGACCGTCATCGACGTCCATGGCGCCGGCGCCCGCGCCTACCTGCGCCGCCTGATCGCCAATTCCATCGAGAAACTGAAAGTGCCGGGCAAGGCCCTGTATTCCTGCATGCTCAATGAAGACGCGGGCGTCATTGATGACCTCATCGTCTACTACCTCGACGACACCTTCTACCGCGTGGTGGTCAACGCCTCCACCCGCGACAAGGATCTGGCCTGGATGACGGCTCAATCCGCCGGCTTCGATATCCAATTGAAAGAACGTGCCGATCTGGCCATGGTCGCCGTGCAGGGTCCGAATGCGCGTGCCAAGGTCCTGTCGCTTCTGGGTGCTGATGGCGCCGAGCGCGCCGCGGCGCTTGGCAAATTCGTGGCCTGCGAGGCCGATGGCCTGTTCATCGCGCGCACCGGATACACCGGCGAGGACGGCTTCGAAATCATGGTGCCCGAAGACCGTGCCATCGCCTTCTGGCAGGCGCTGACTGCCGCGGGTGTGCGCCCCTGCGGCCTGGGCGCGCGCGACACGCTGCGGCTGGAGGCCGGCATGGCCCTCTATGGCCAGGACATGGATGAAACCGTCAGTCCTTACGAGGCCGGATTGGCCTGGACCGTGGCGCTTGATGAGGGACGGGATTTCATCGGCCGTCCGGTGCTTGAGAAGCAGCTTGCCGATGGCAGCGCCCGCCAGATGATCGGTCTGGTGATGGATGAGAAAGGCGTGCTGCGTCACGGGCAGTCGGTCTTCTCCGGCGCCGGTGATGGCGAGATCCTGTCGGGAACGTTTTCGCCGACCCTGTCGAAAGGCATTGCATTAGCCCGGGTTCCCGCCGGCGAAGTCGGTGCGGTCGAAGTCGACATCCGTGGCCGCCGGCATCCGCTGCGCGTGGTCAAATATCCCTTCGTTCGCGATGGCAAGCCCCAGGCCGGCGTCTAGGTTGCGCCCTTAACGCCGAACGGCGTTACGGGTAAACTATCCCCACCTGAATCCAACAAACCGAGAGAGTGTTATGAGCGAAATCCCCGGCGATTTGAAGTTCCTGAAATCCCATGAGTGGGCGCGTATCGAAGATGGCGGCCAGATCACCGTCGGCATTTCCGAGCATGCACAATCCCTGTTGGGCGACCTGGTCTATGTCGAGCTGCCGGCCGTCGGCGATAGTGTGACCGTCGGTGCCGCCGCCGCCGTGGTCGAGTCGGTCAAGGCCGCGTCCGACGTCTACAGCCCCGTCACCGGCACGGTGACGGCCGTCAATGAGGCCCTGTCCGACAAGCCGGAAACCATCAATGAAGACGCCTATGGCGAAGGCTGGATGTTCACCGTCAAGATCGACGATGCCGAGCAGCTCAACGAACTGCTTTCTCCCGACGAGTACGCGGCCCTGATCGAAGAAGAAAGCCACTGACGCATTTTCCGAAAAGGGCCGTCGGCATTGCCGGCGGCCCTTTTTTATCGCCCGGAAATCACCGGTGGCGCTCGCCGACGAAGCGGTCTACGCCATGGCAACACGATTTCGGAGGTCTTCCGGCAGTATGAAAATCCCCTGAAAACTTGCGCACTTTTGCCGTTTTCGGCGCATTTTAAATGCCCTGCGCCGGATTTTTCTTAAAGTAATTTATCAGGTTGCAAGCCTCTTTTCGGGGCGTCATTACGGCATTGATCGTGTCTCCGCAAATGACGAATAAAAATCATGATGCTCTGAAAGCCTTTATTTACAAGGCTTGCAGACTGCATTGAAAATGAAATACATTGCTGTTGCGCCTGCGCCGGTTTTCCTCCGCCGCCACCGCCACCGCCGGCGCCGGCACGCCCCGGAATTTTTTTCGCAAAAGGTGTTGACATTGCAAAATCACTTGATTAGCTTTCATTCTAGATACACCACATAACGAGCCAAGTGATCAAGACTTTCTCTACAATTCAAGCAGACGCAAACGATTGTTCGTCGGCAATTGAGAAATTCCTGTCCTCCGCAAAACGCGTCTCGAAACGGGTGATGTCGCACCAGAATTCCCACACCCGGTTCCGGAAGGTTCCGGGTGTTTTCATTTCAGCCGCGGATTCCGCGGCGGAAGATCTGTCCAGCCGGGTCCGCCCGGCCGGCAGTTTGCCGGGCGATTTGCCCGGTGTTCGTTTCACTGGGCATTACGCTTCATTCCATTGTTCCAAAGCCAACTGACGAGGAGTTGACCATGGCTACCAAGAAAGCTGCAAAGAAACCGGCCGCTAAAAAAGCCGCCAAGAAAGTCGTAAAGAAAGCCGCTGCCAAGAAAGCAGTGAAAAAGACCGTAAAGAAAGCCGCTGCCAAGAAAGTCGTTAAAAAGGCCGCGAAAAAAGCCGCCAAGAAGACCGTGAAAAAGGCTGCTGCCAAGAAGGTCGTCAAGAAAGCTGCAAAAAAAGCAGTGAAAAAAGCCGCCAAAAAGCCGGCTGCCAAAAAAGCCGCTAAGAAAGCTGCCAAAAAACCGGCCGCCAAAAAAGCTGCCAAGAAGCCTGCTGCTAAAAAAAAAGTAGTTAAAAAGAAAGCTGCCGCTCCGGCCGCTCCGGCCGCCCCGGCAGCGCCTGCGATGTAATTAGCTGTACCGATTACCGTAACATCCCCCTCTTGATGCCTGCCCAGGTCAAGAGGGGGCTTTTAACAGGACGCCGATGGCGTCTTTTTTCATGGGTTCAATCCTGGGCGGCGGCGCCGGACTCATCCAGTTCAAGCCAATTTCGGCCCGGGATCGACAGGGCCCGGTCCATCCAGGCCGGCAGCAGTGCCGAGGGCGCTGCGCTTTCGCTGTTCCAGAGAACGACTATGCCGACATCCTCCTCGGGCAGAAAGGCAATCAGACCGCGGTAACCCCGGACCGCGCCGCCGTGGAATATGAGCTTCCTGCCCTGATAGGTGAACACCCGCCAGCCCAAGGCATACTCGGCGCGGCTCAGGCGTTCGCTTCGCCATCCCGAAGAACGCAGCTCGCCGGGCGTATTGACCAGAGCGGTATGGGTCTTGCGCAGCAATTCCGGCGAAAGTACGTCGGGATAGTGCCCGAGCTGTGCATTCAGCCAGATGGCCATATCGTTGATGCTGGCGTTGACCCCCGCGGCGGGCGGTACATGGTAGTAATTCTCGTTGGGCGTGCCGGAAACCCAGCCCTTGCCGCCGTAGCTGTGCGGACGCGCCCAATTGCCGGAGGCCATCAACGAGTCCCGGCCGTAGGTGGCGGATTTCATGCCCAGCGGGATGAATATCTTTTCTTCGACCTGGTGGGTGTAGAAGTCGCCGGTGACGGCGAACACCATGTCGCCGATCAGGCTGTAGGCGATGTTCTGATAGCCATAGCATTCGCCGGGCGTACAGGCCAAGGGGGCATCGGAAAGCCGTTCGGCCAGCAGGGGGTAGGGGACGCTGCTTTCCAGATCGCGGTCGTAGGTGTTTTTGGCCAAGCCGACCTGGTGGCTGAGGATGTCGCTGACGGTCAGTTTCTGGGAAGCGCTGTAATCCCGGAGTTTGAAGGCCGGAAGCTGCTTGGCAATCGGGGTGTCCCAGCCGAGCGCCTGTTCTTCCACCAGAATGCCGGTCAGAGTCGCCGCAAAAGCCTTCGAAAGCGAGGCCAGCCGGAAAACCGTGTCGCTCTTGATCGGTTGGCCGGTACGGATATCGGCGACGCCGTAACCGCGCGCGGACAGCACACGGCCGTCCTGGACCAGTGCCATGGCCATGCCCGGAATTTTCTTCTTCTGCAGGAAGGCCTCGGCCAGACGCTCCATGTCGCGGGCGTCGCCCTGCAGATTGCGGACCCGGTTCGGATTCGCACGCATGACCGGTGCGGCCTGGTTGCTGTTGCCGGTCGCGACGGGTTTGCTGTTCTGGCTGACGGCGGTGGACAGCCCGGCAGTTGCCAGCAGGACGGTGACGGCGGCGAGGATTTTCGGGAATCGGCTGGAATTCGGCATCGTCGCGGGTCGTGGGCTGGATGAACCTAGTTTATCCCGAGCCGGCAGGGGACTCAATGAACGGCGAATAAAATACGCCCGCAAGGTACAATAGGCACATGCCCGACACCACGAGCCTCGCCGAACAGCTGCTGATTGCCATGCCCGGCATGGAGGACGGTTATTTCGCGCGTTCGGTGTCCTTGATCTGCCAGCATGACACGCAGGGCGCGATGGTTCTGGTCTTGAACCAGGCTTCCGAGTTCACGCTGGGGGCCTTGTTCGACCAGCTCGGCATGCCTTGCCAGAATCCGCGGTTGCGCGCCGTCAATGTGCTTTCCGGCGGACCGGTCAGTCCGGAGCGCGGCTTCATTCTGCACAGTGATGGCCGGAGCTGGGATTCCAGTCTGCATCTGGGCAACGGATTGACCGTTTCCACCTCCCGCGACATCCTGACCGCATTGGCCGCAGGCGAGGGTCCGGACCAGTTTCTGGTACTGCTGGGCTATTCCGGATGGTCGGCCGGGCAACTCGAAGACGAGCTGGCGGACAATGCATGGTTGAATGCGCCGGCTTCCGAACACATCATTTTCAATGCGCACATCACGGAGCGTTGGCAGGCGGCCGCCCAGCAGATCGGCGTCGATCTGTCGTTGATGTCCAGCCATGCGGGGCATGCCTGATGGAATGGCCGCAGGAAGGCGTGCTGACGCTGCTGGCCTTCGATGTCGGCGCCCGCCGCACCGGCGTTGCCGTCGGCAACAGCCTGTCGGGAACCGCCCGGCCGCTCGGGATTCTGGATATGTTCGATAACGGCCCGGATTGGCAGGCCTTGGATGCCTGGATGCGCGAGTGGATGCCCAATGGGCTGGTGGTCGGCAATCCGCTGACGCAGGACGGTGAAAGCCAGCCGGCCCGGGACGGGGCCTTGCGCTTCGCGCGCAACTTGCAGCAACGCTACGGCAAACCGATCAGCCTGATGGATGAACGCAATACCTCGATCGAAGCCGCGCAGCGATTCGCCGAAAGCCGTGCCCGCGGCGAAGCCAAACGGCACCAGGCCGACCAGCTCGATGCCTGGGCGGCCGTCATCATTCTGGAACGCTGGTTCCAACAACCCCAAAACCGAACCCATCTGGACTTTATCGCATGAGCCTGCAACATCTTATTTCCATCGCCGATCTTGAGGCCGGACAACTGCGGGGGCTGCTGGACCGCGCACAGGCTCTCCGCCACCAGGCTCTCGGCGGTACCGATCTACGCGCCACACTGCAGGGGAAGACCGTTTGTCCGCTGTTTTTCGAGGCTTCGACCCGCACGCGCAGCTCGTTCATGCTGGCGGCCACCCGCCTCGGTGCCGATGTGCTGCCGTTCGATATCGCCAACTCCAGCGGTAAAAAAGGCGAAACCGCCATCGATACCATGCGCAATCTCGAAGCGATGGGTGTGGATTGCTTTGTCGTGCGAACGGCGGTCGATGGGGAACTGCGTGCGCTGGTCGCGGCGGCGAAGCCGGAGACCCGCTTCATCAATGCCGGCGATGGCCGCAGCAACCACCCGACCCAGGGCCTGCTCGACATGCTGACCATCCGCCAGCACAAAGGCACGGATTTCTCGCGATTGAAAGTGGTGATCGCCGGCGACATCCTGCATTCACGGGTCGCGCGTTCCGGGCTGCAGGCCTTGAAAATGCTGGGCTGTGGCGAAATCCGCGTGTGCGGCCCCGACCGCTTGATGCCGGACGACGGCACCCTGGACGGTTGCCATCGCCTGCCCCGCTTCGATGATGCCGTGGCCGGTGCCGATGTGCTGATGATGCTGCGCCTGCAGCGCGAGCGCATGGATCAGGGCCTGGTCGATTCGTCCGACAGCTACTTCACCGACTACGGTCTGGATGCGCGGCGGCTGGCGCTTGCCGCACCCGATGCCATCGTCATGCATCCCGGTCCGATGAACCGCGGCGTCGAAATCGCCGATGCGGTCGCCGATGGCGCGCAGTCGGTCATTCTCGAACAGGTCAGCAACGGCGTGGCCGTGCGCATGGCGGTGCTGCAGGCGGTCTTCGCCGCATGATTGCATTCCGCAACTTCGCGCTCCGGCGCGGCGAGCGTTTGTTGCTCTCCAACATCGACCTGACCCTGCATGCCGGTACCCGTGTCGGCGTGGTCGGCCGCAACGGCTGCGGCAAGACCAGTCTGTTTGCGGCGGTGCTCGGCGAGGTCGATCCCGATAAAGGCGACATCGACATGCCGACCCGGTTGCGCATCGCCAGCGTCGCCCAGGAAACGCCGTCCCTGCCGGATTCGGCGCTGGATTTCGTGCTCAGCGGCGATCAGGAGGTGTTCGACGTCATCCGGGCTGAAGCCGCGGCCATGGACGCCGAAGATTACGATGCCGTCGCCGAAGCGCACCAGAAGCTCGACGAACTGAACGGCTACGACGCCCCGGCGCGCGCCGGCAAACTCCTGCACGGTCTGGGCTTCGGAGCCGAGAGCCATCTGCGCCCGGTTTCCGATTTCTCCGGCGGCTGGCGTGTGCGCCTGAATCTCGCGCGCGCATTGATGAAGCCCTCGGATCTGCTGCTGCTCGACGAACCGACCAACCACCTCGATCTCGATGCCGTGCTTTGGCTCGAGCAGTGGCTGTTGCGCTATCCGGGCACCATCATGCTGATTTCGCACGACCGTGAATTCCTCGACGGCGTCTGCACGCACACCCTGCATCTCAACGAAGGCAAAGCCAAGCTGTACACCGGCGATTACACCAGTTTCGAACGCCAGCGCGCCGAGCATCTGCGCCTGCAGCAGATCAGTTTCGAGAAGGAACAGGCCGAGCGCGAACATCTGCAGAAGTTCATCGACCGCTTCAAAGCCAAGGCCAGCAAGGCCAAGCAGGCCCAGTCCCGCATGAAGCGTCTGGCCAAATTGGCCGGCACCGAAGCCGTACGTGCCGAGCGCGCCATGCACATCCAGTTCGGGCAGCCGGCCAAGCTGCCGCATTCGCTGATCCGCCTGAATCAGGCCGATTGCGGGTATGGCCGCACCAAAATCCTCGACCAGGTCGGCTTCGGCCTGGAGGCCGGCGACCGCGTCGGTCTGCTCGGACCGAACGGCGCCGGTAAATCGACCTTGGTGAAAACCCTGGTCGGTGAGATCGCTCTGCTGGATGGCGAGCGGGTGGCGCATCCGGATCTGCGCATCGGCTATTTCGCCCAGCACACCGTGGAAAGCCTGACCGAAGGCCAGAGTCCGATCTGGCACCTGAAGGAAATCGCGCCCGAGGCCGGAGAACAGGTCCTGCGCAACTTCCTGGGGCAATGGTATTTCGTCGGCGACCGCGCGTTCGAGTCGGTGGACGGCTTCTCCGGCGGCGAGCGCGCCCGGCTGGCCTTGGCGCTGATCGCCTACCAGCAGCCGAACGTGTTGCTGCTCGATGAACCGACCAACCATCTGGACATCGACATGCGCGAAGCGCTGGCAGAAGCGCTCAGTGATTTCGACGGCGCCATCGTGCTGGTGTCGCATGACCGCCACTTGATCGGTCTGGTCAGCGAAACCTTCTGGCGCGTGGCCGACGGCCATGTCGATCCGTTCAATGGCGATCTCGACGAATACGCGGTCTGGCTCAAGGCCCGCGGCAACAAGGCCGATCAGGCCGCCAGCAAAGCACGCAGCGAGGCCAAGGTGGAAGCGAGCCAACCGAAAGCCCCGCCGAAGTCCGCGGGCGAGATCGGTAAATTGCAGAAGCAGGTCGACAAGCTGGAAGCGCGCATGGCGGAGTTGGATTCGCAATTGGCCCATATCCAGGAGGAGATGGCGCGGCCCGAGCTTTACCAGTCCGACGGCGGCGCCGTGCTCCTGCAACTGGGCCAACAGCAACAGAAGCTGGAGAGCGAGCGTGCCGAGGCCGAAGCCCGGTGGCTGGAAGCGTATGCCGCGCTTGAAAACGGCTGAACCGCCCCGAATTACGACCCACCCTCACGACATCAGGTGCCCCATGCCTCTCTATGATTTCGCCTGTTCCGATTGCGGCCACCGTTTCGAGCGCCTGCAGAAAATCGCCGATCCCGACCCGACGGACTGCCCGTCCTGCGGCAAAGCCGCGGTTTCACGGCAGCTGACGGCGCCCAGTTTCCGCCTGGTCGGTTCCGGTTGGTATGAAACCGATTTCAAGAAAGAGGGTGACAAAAAGAAAAATCTGGCCGATGCGCCGGCGGCGCCCCCGAAGGCGGAATGAAAAAACCCCGGCCAAGGCCGGGGTTTTTAGTCGGGTCGGGTGACTCAGCGGGCGCCGAAGCGCGCGCTGCAGCTGTTTTTCACCCACAGGCCGCGGTTGTCATAGCCCCAATCCACCCACTCGGAGCAGCGACCGGCCAGACGTTCGATCAGGCGCGGCTCGCCGCGGCTGCGATCCCAGGCGCAGGTGCGCAGCGCCCCGTTGTAGCTCGAGCAGGTCACCGTGTAGGCGTTGTTCCAATTACCGCCGGAGCCGTTATTGCCGCCACGGATCTGGAATTCACCCCGGCAGCCGTTGGAGACCCAGACGATGTCGCGTTTCTCGCCCCAGCTGTAGCCCTCGGTACAGCGGTTGCTGGACAGCTGCCGGACCAGAACGGTGTTGCCCGAATAGGGTTTGCGGCATTCATGGTAACGGCCGCCGTCGCTTTCGCAGCGGAAGGTCTGGCCATTGTTCCAGTTGCCGTTGTTGCCTCCCCAACCGGTGCCTGAATCGACGAAGCGGCCGCGGCAGCCGTCATCGACCCAGACCAGGCCCTGACGCGAGCCCCAGTTGCGGCCTTCGACGCAGCGGGTATCGGAAATGTTTTCGACCAGACGGGCGCGTCCGCGGAACGGCGTACGGCACTGGTTGTAACGGCGGTCCTTGCTGGAGCAGATGACGTTGCCCGGGTTCCAGTTGCCGCCCGGTGGCGGGTTCCAGTTGCCGTTGCCGTTGCCCCGCAGGGACACGGCGATGTCGTTCTTGATTCGGCTGAAGGTCCAGCGCGAGTATTTGATCTGGTCCAGATAGAAATCGAGCTGGTCATCGGGAATCTGGCGGCCGCGGGATTGTTCGCGGTATTCCTTTTCGATGACGCGGATCTGGTCGGACACCGGCAGCGAGCCGATGTTTTCGGGCGCATAGGCCCTTGTATCGACCGGGGGCTTGGTTTGTGCCTCGGCACCAAAACTCAGACTGGCGATAAAAAGGGCGATAACGAGACGGATCATCAGCGGACTCCCATGCGAGGCGGTTCGAGCCACTATACCGCGCTTTTTCTGAATGGAAAAGGAACCTGTGCCCCAATCCCCATGCGTAGCCATTACTGCGGTCAAATCAACGAATCCCATATCGGCCAAACCGTCACCCTGTGCGGCTGGGCGGACGTGTCCCGGAACCTCGGCGGCGTCTGCTTCATCGATCTGCGGGACCATGAGGGCATCGTTCAGGTGGTCGCCGAACCGGACAACCCGGCCTTCGCCGACGCCGAAAAGGTCGGTTACGAATACTGCCTGCGGGTCACCGGCAGCGTGCGTGCACGCCACAGCGTCAACAGCAAGATCGCCACCGGTGCCGTCGAAGTGCTGGCCGAGCGCATCGAAATCCTCAACGCTTCGGCCAGTCTGCCGTTCTATAACCATGAAAATCCCGGTGAGGAC
>JBMSNF010000048.1:0-12114 GCA_049421545.1 Arenimonas sp. | reverse complement strand
CTTCCACCTGCGATTCGGACAGCGCCTTCGGTACCGGGCGTGGCAGGCGCGGCATTTCCAGCAGGCGGGTCGGATCTTCTTTGATGTCGCCGCCGCGTTTTTTCAGCGCGTAAAACGCCCGCAGGCTCGATAACAAGCGGGCATTGCTTTTGGCGGCATAGCCCTCGCTCACCCGCCAACCCAGATAATCGAACAGATCGGCCTGTGTCGCGCCGTCCGGCGTTTTGCCGCGCGCTTCCAGAAAGCCGGCCAGACCCAGCAGATCGCGGCGGTAGCCGGCCAGCGTGGCGGCCGACAGGCCATGCTCGGCCCACAGACGCTCGAGTGCGCTATCCACCTGCGCGCGGGTCTCGGCATCGACGCTGTCGCGGGCGCGGGCGCGCTGGCGGATGGCATTGGTTTTGACACTCATGCCGAAAAGCTTAGCGCGGATGCCGGTTCACCGCTATGCTAATGCGCATGTCCGAATCCCCTGCCCGCATCTCCGCCGTTCCCGCACATCTTGGCTGGCGCCTGCTGGCCTTGGTCTACGATGCGGTGATTTCCATCGCCTTCCTGTTCATGGTCAGCGCCTTGTCGCTGGTGCTGAAACCGGATCACCGTCCGGTCGAACCCGGCACGCCGGCGGCCCTGCTGGTGTTCATCGCGCTGTGGGCGGCCATCGGCGCCTATGCGGTGGTGTCGTGGCGGCGCGGCGGACAGACCATCGGCATGAAGCCCTGGCGCCTGCAGGTGGTCAGCCCCGAAGGCAATCGCCCGGGCTGGCGCGCGCTGATGATCCGTTACACGGTGACCAGCCTCAGTCTCGGGGTAGCGATGCTGTGGTGTCTGGTCGATGGCCAGCGCCGCGGCCTGCATGATCTGGCCGCCGGCACGCTGCTGGTGCGGCGTCAGACTTAAATCCGTTTCGCCAGATAACCCCAGCACAAGGCGAACACGCTCAGCGGCGCCAGCACATAGGCCACGCGCACATCGAACCGGTAGACATCGGACAGACTGACGAACAGACGCTCGAGCAGCATGGCGCTGACGCCGACCACGATGCCGAGGAACAGGCTTTTGCCAAGGCCGCCCGAGCGCAGCGAACCGAACGCGAACGGCAGCACCGCCAGACACAGCAGCGCGATCTTGAACGGATAGAACCAGCGGCCCCAGTAGGCGGTGGTGAACACGCGGGCATCGAGTTTGTTGCGTTCGAGGTAATCGATGTTGCTGCGCAGTTCGCGCAGGCTCAGATTGCCCGGGTTCGACAGCGTGGCTTCCAGCGATTCGTTGGTGATCTGGGTTTTCCAGGGGATTTTGCCCATGCGCTCAAGCAACACCGAATCCGGCTTGAAGGTGGTGCGTTGCACGTCGTTCAACTGCCAGTGATCGGATTGGTTGCTGGCCGACTTGGCCTGGGTAATGGAGGCCAATGCGCCGTCCTTGCCGACGCGGTACAGACGGACATCGGCCAATTCCAGCCAGGCCGCGCCGCCGCTGCCTTTGGCGGAACCGGAGCGGGCGTTGAAATACAGATCGCCGTCCTTGGCCCAGACGCCGGAATAACGCGCCAGCGTGAACTTGCTGGCCTTGTGGCTGTTCAGGCTCATCGCCTGTTTTTCACTGGCAATGCCGACGGTTTCGTTGGTGATGATCATCGCACCCGACAGCAGCACCGCCGGCAGCAGCGCGCCGATGGCGATCTGCAGGCGTGAAACGCCGACCGAAGCCATGGCGATCAATTCGGATTTGCCGGCAAGCTGTCCAAGACCGAGCAACAGACCGATCACCGACACCACCGGCAGCAGATCGTAGGCGCGGCGCGGGGTGGTGAACAAGGTGCTCAGCAGGGCGTAGTTCAGGGTGAAGCCGTTCTTGCCGACATCGGAAAAACTGTTATAGAAGGCGTTGATCAGATCGAATCCGAGCAGCACCAGCCAGACCAACGCGATGGTTTTCAGCACCGTCAAAGCGAGGTATTCGGTCATCTCCCGGCCGATGCGGTTCATGCCGGCACCGCCTGCACTTTCAGCCGGCCGTCGCGCCGGTACAGCCAGTAACTCAGTGCCGCCATCGGCAGGATGGCCCACCACAATCCGAGAAACGCGGGAATGCTGCCGTTGCCCAGCAAGTAGGTGCCAGCCAGCAAGCTCAGCATGCCGAGCAGATACGCCATCACCGCGAACAGCACCAGACCGTACTGCGGCTGCCGGGGCTCGCTGCGCGCCAAGGGAATCGCCAACAGGGTCAGAATGGCCGCGAACAGGGGCAAGGCAATCCGCCAATGCAATTCAGCCTTGGCGCCGGCATCGCCGCGTTTGAGCAAAGCCAGGGTGCTGACCGCATCCAGCTTGTTGGACGGTTTGCTCTCGGTCGGTTCCGGTACTTTGATTTCGTTGACCTTGAACTGCACCTTGCGGAAATCACGGCGGCCGAGCTCGCCTTCCATGCGGGTGCCGTCTTCCAGGCGCAGGATGCGGGCACCGCCGACCAGACGCAGATCGCCTTTGCTGGCGGTGATGATGTCGAGGCGGCCGTTGATTTCGCGCTGCACGAACAGATTCTTGAACTGGCGGCCGTCGCGGCTGAGTTCGGTGACGAACAGAATGCCGGATTTGCCCGGCAGTTCCACGAAGCGTCCCGGCTCCAGACCGGAAATCAGGAAACTGCGGTTGGCTTCCTCCACCATGCTCTTGGCTTTGTTGGCGGTGAACGGCACCAGCCACAGCGAGGCGAAGGCGATCAACAGCACCAGCGGCGCCGCCACCCAGAGCACCGGTTTCAGCAATTGCTGGCTGCTGACCCCGACCGAGGCCAGCACCGCCATTTCACTGTCGGCATACAGGCGGGCGATGCCCATCATCAGGCCGATGAACAGGGCCAAGGGCAGCACGAAGCTGATGAAACGGGGCAGGCGCAGCACCAAAAGCTGCAGCATCAAGCCGGCCGGAACCTTGCCCCGGGAGATTTCCGCAATCAGATCGGTCAGAAAGCCGCCCACGCTGATCAGGAACAGCACGGTCAGCACCGCGAACACCAGCTGGCTGAACTGTCTGAACAGGTAACGGTTGATCAGCGGCATCGGCACGGGCGGGGAAACTCGGTTCGGGATGATTTACAATAGCAGTTTACCATCATGCGCCCAGCCGGCGCCCGACCGAGAGAAGCCCCCATGGCCCTGCGTTTCCTGCCTTCCCAAAGCCCCGTTCACACCGACGCCAGCGATTGCGTGGTCATCGGTGCGTTCAGTGACAAAACCTTCTCGCCGTCCGGTACGGCGCTCGATGCCGCGGCCGGCGGACGCCTGAAGGCCTTGGCCGAGCGCGGCGACATCTCCGGCAAGACCGGACAGACGCTGTTGCTGCAGGATGTGGCGGGTGTGGCCTCGGCGCGCGTGCTGGTGATCGGTCTGGGCGATCCGGAAAAATTCGCGGTGCCGCAGTATCTGAAAGCCGTGGCCGATGCCGTGCGCGCCCTGCGCAGCGGTCCGGTCAAATCCGCCTACCTGACCCTGAGCGACCTTCCGGTGAAAGGCCGTGATGCCGACTGGACCGTACGTCAGGCCGTAATCGCCGCCGACCACGCCGCCTACGAATACACCGCCACCCGAAGCAAGAAAGCCAGCGTGACCTTGAGCGAAGTATCGGTGCAGGTTCCGGATGCCCAGATGAATGCGTTCCGCCAGGGCGAAGGTATCGCCGCCGGCATCCAGTTCACCCGCGAGCTGGGCAATCTGCCGCCGAACATCTGCAACCCGTCCTATCTGGCCGAACAGAGCCTGCAGATCGCCGCCGAACACGACAACGTGACCTGCGATGTGCTCGGCCGCGATGAAATGCAGGCGCTCGGCATGGGCTCGCTGCTGGCGGTGGCGCGCGGTTCGGCCAACCCGCCGAAACTGATCGTGCTGAAATACACCGGCGCCGGCGACGCCAAGCCGCTGGCACTGGTCGGCAAGGGCATCACCTTCGACACCGGCGGCATCAACCTGAAAGTCCAGGGCGGCATCGAGGAAATGAAGTACGACATGTGCGGCGCCGCTTCGGTGCTCGGCACCTTCCTGGCCTGCGCCAAACTGCAGTTGCCGCTCAACCTGGTGACCGTGGTGCCGGCCGTGGAAAACATGCCGGACGCCGACGCCTACCGCCCGAGCGACGTGCTGACCGCGATGAACGGCAAGACCATCGAAGTCGGCAACACCGACGCCGAAGGCCGTCTGATCCTGTGCGACGCGCTGACCTACGTGCAGCGTTTCGAACCGAAAGCGACAGTCGACGTGGCCACGCTCACCGGCGCCTGCATCATCGCGCTCGGCAAATACGCCGCCGGCCTGATGAGCAAGCACGACGATCTTTCCGAGGAACTGCTGGCGGCCGGCGAGACCGTGTTCGACCGCGCCTGGCGCCTGCCGTTGTGGGATGAATACCAAAGCCAGCTCGATTCCGTGTTCGCCGACATTTACAACATCGGCGGCAAGGGCGCGGGTGCCATCACCGCCGGCTGCTTCCTGTCGCGCTTCACCGAAGGCCAGCGCTGGGCGCATCTGGACATCGCCGGCGTCTCCAACGACGAAGGCCGCAAGGGCATGGCCTCGGGCCGTCCGGTCGGCCTGCTGAGCCAGTGGCTGCTCGACCAGGCCAAGCACTGAGCATGACCATCCGGGCTGACTTCTACATGATCGCGGGCAAGCCCGCGTTCGTGGCACAGCCCCTGCTGCTGGTGTGCAAGCTGGCCGAAAAAGCCGTGCAATCCGGACAACCCTGCCTGATCTTCTGCGAAACCGCCGAACAGGCGGATTTCCTCGACGACCTGCTGTGGGAATTCGACGAGGACGCCTTCATTCCCCACCAGATCGTGGGCATGGAGGAAGACGAAGACATGGACGACACGCCGGTGCTGATCGTGCCGCCGGGCGTGGATGCGGGCATGCGCCCGCTGGTCATCAACCTGCGCAACGCGCTGCCGCCGTCCGGCTACCAGCGCGTATTGGAAATCGTACCGGCCGAGGAATCGGCGCGCGAACCGGCACGCCAACGCTGGCTGGAATACAAACAGCTCGGGTTCGAGCTCAAGCGCAACGAGATGTAAAAAATCCCCGCCGCTGCGGGGATTTTTTCAGGCCAATATTTTTTCGATGGCATCCACCGCTTTCGGCACGCCGGCGGTGAGATTGTCCGGTCCGGCCTTGGTCATCAGGATGTCGTCTTCGATGCGGATGCCGATGCCCTGGTATTTGGCCGGCACGCCCGGCGTGCCCGGCGCAACGTAAAGACCCGGTTCGATGGTGAACACCATGCCCGGCTCCAGAAGGCGCGATTTGCCGCCGAGCTTGTATTCGCCGACGTCATGCACATCCAAGCCCAGCCAGTGGCCGGTCTTGTGCATGTAGAATTTTTTGTAGGCTTCGCTTTCGACGGCTTTCTTCAAGGTCCCTTTGAGCAGGCCGAGCGCAAGCAGACCGTCGGTGAGCACTTCCACCGCGGTGTTGTGCAGGGTTTCATACGGCACGCCCACGCGCGCGGCGCGGATGCATTCGGTCTGCGCGGCCAGCACGACGTCGTACAGCGCGCGCTGGGCTTTGCTGTAGCTTCCGGAGACCGGCCAGGTGCGAGTGATGTCGGAGGCGTACAAAGCGTATTCGGCGCCGGCGTCGCACAGCAACAGGTCGCCTTTCTTCACCGGCGCATTGTTGGCGCGGTAATGCAGCACACAGGCATTCGCACCGCTGCCCACGATCGGTTCGTACGAGGCCACGGCGCCGTGCCGGCGGTACACATGCTGCAGCGCGGCTTCCACTTCGTACTCGAAACGGGCATGCCGGCTGGCCTTCATGGCGGCGATCTGCGCTTCCGCCGCGATGTCGGCGCTCCGGCGCATCAAGGCGATTTCACCGGCACTCTTGAACAGACGCAGCTCATCGAGCAGGTGGCCGAGCTCGAGGAATTCATGCGGCGGCTCGGCACCCAGGCGCTTCTGTGCACGCACGCGGTTCAACCAGCCCATCAGCGCCAGATCGAAATCGGCATCGCGGCCGTAGTGGTAATACACGCGCGAGCGGCCTTCGAGCAGTCCGGGCAGGATGTCGTCCAGATCGGTGATCGGATAGGCATCATCGAGCTTGAGGGCGTCGACCGCCCCTTCCGGACCCAGACGCGGGCCGTCCCAGGCCTCCTTTTCGGCATCGCGTTCGCGGCAGAACAGCAGGCATTCGCCCTGACGGCGGCCGGGCACCAGCACCAGCACCGCTTCCGGTTCGTTGAATCCGGTCAGATACCAGAAATCGGAATCCTGCCGGAACGGATAGGCGGTGTCCTTGCTGCGCAGGCGTTCTTTGGCGGCCGGAATGATCAGGATGGCGCCGTCATCGGCCATGGCCATCAGCCGGCGGCGGCGCTTGACGAACTCGGATACGGCGATCATCAGTTCAGACGCTGGCGGGCGCGGCGGTTGACCACGCGTTCGTTGTAAAGCAGCACGGCCGCCACGCGGATGTATTCGCAGACTTCGATGAGCGCTTCCTCGTCGGCATCGGAATCCTCGTAGTTGAGATCGGAGGCGGCGATTTTGGCCAGATCCTGCAGGGCCTCATCGGCCTCGTCCGACAGCGGCTGGTTGGGCGTGGGCACCACGCCGAATCCGCCCAGAAAGCCCTGGCACCAGTCGACCATGGCCGGGCCGCGCTCGGACACCGGCTTGTCTTCGTCCGGCAGCAGCAGATCGAATTCGAAATCCATGACATCACCGGCCAGCTGTTCGCTGGCGGCATCGAAGAACGCGGAAAGCACCGAGCCGGGTTCGGCCTGGCCGTCCAGCTCGGCATCGGTCAACGCGTAGGCCATCCAATTGCGCGGCGTCAGCTCGGCGCCGGCGCACAGGCATCCGGACAGGGCGCCATGCAGTTCGGCGGGGGAAATCGGGATGCGCAGATCGGCGAGTGCGGTCTGGATGGCATCGTAATCGGGCATGGTGGTGGACATCCGGCCGCTCCTTTTTCCGCCTAGTGTAGCAAACGGCGGGCCGGCGGCGCGGGCTTGTCGAATCCTTGAAACACTCCTACACTGGCAACAGCAGTCATAAGTAGATCAGCAACGGGGACCATGGACAGAGTGACCACGAAAGCGGCCGGTTTCGGCAGTGATGCATTTTCCGCGCATGCGGTACGGCGGCACTGATGGCGCTGTTGCTTCTCAGCATCGGTTTCACCCTCGTTCTATTGGTCTTCGCCTGGCTGGTGAAACGCCGGGCCACGGTGATGCAGGACCAGATCGACGGCCAGCGCCGGGATCTCGGACTGGCCTTGAGCGGCACCGGCGAAGCCATCTGGATCTGGCATCTGGATACCCAGGAGATCACCCAGGTCGGTTTCGAGCCGCTGGTGGAGGGCGAGTTCCCGAAACGGATCAATGCCATCGAATTCATCCAGGTGTTCATCCACCCGGAAGACGCGCCCGATTTCCAGCAGGCCATCGACGAACACCTGCGCGGAGACACCGCGGCATTCGATGTCAGCTACCGTCTGCGCCATTACCGCAAGGGCTGGGTCTGGATCAACAGCCGCGGGCGCGTGGTCGAACACGGTCCGCACCGGCAGCCGTTGCGCATCGCCGGTGCCAGCAAGGATGTCAGCCACAGCCGTGCGTCGGAAAGCGAAAGCCGGATCGCGCTCGAAGTCATGCGCAGCATGGCCGAGGCGGTCGCCGTCGTCGATCTGCATTTCCAGTTCGTTTCAATCAATCCGGCCTTCTCGAAAATCACCGGCTACAGCCGCGAGGAAATCATCGGCAAGGGCCGGCGCCTGCTGAATTCCGACCAGCATGATCCGCAGTTTTACGAAGACGTCCAGCTGCAGCTGCAGGAAACCGGACACTGGTCGGGCGAGCTCTGGCAGAAGCGCAAGGACGAAGGCGAGTTCCTGTCGCAGGTGGATGTTTCGGAAGTGCTCGACAGCCGCGGCCAGCGCAGCCATTTCGTGGCGGTGGTCAGCGACATCACCGACCGCAAGCGCATCGAACAGGAACTGATCCAGCTCGCCAAGTACGACGCCCTGACCGGCCTGCCCAGCCGCGGCCTGCTGATCGAGCGGCTCAGCAAAGCCATCATCAAGGCGCGGCGCAGCCAGGGCCGGGTGGCCGTGCTGTTCCTCGACCTCGACAACTTCAAGAACATCAACGATTCGCTTGGGCACACCGCCGGCGACCGTCTGCTGGTGGTGGTGGCGCAGCGTCTGCTGGCGGCTACCCGCGATCTCGGCATGGTCGCACGGCTGTCCGGCGACGAATTCGTGATCCTGGTGGAATCGCCGGAAAGCGACCGCCAGATCGGCGAAGTGGCTTCGCGGGTGCTGGCGCAGTTCGGCAATCCCATTCTGCTGAGCGAAAACCATGCCGCCAACCTGACCGGTTCAATCGGCGTCAGCGTTTTCCCGGATCACGCCCAGACCCCGTCCGATCTGCTGAAATTCGCCGACATCGCGATGTACCAGGCCAAGACCGAAGGCCGCAACACCGTGCAGTACTTCAGCGAGGAAATGGACGCCAAATCGCGGCACCGTGCGCAGCTGCTGGGCGCGCTCAAGATGGCGCAGATCCGCGAGGAGTTCCAATTGCATTTCCAGCCGCGCATGAGCCTGGAAACCGGCAACATCACCAGCGTGGAAGCACTGCTGCGCTGGAACAGCACCGAGATGGGCAGCATCGGGCCCGATGTGTTCATTCCGCTGGCCGAGGAATCCGGACAGATCATCGAGATCGGCGAATGGGTGTTGAAGGAAGCCATCAGCACGCTCGCACGCTGGCACGGTTACGGACTCAACCACCTGAGCATGTCCATCAACGTTTCGGCCCTGCAGCTGCTGCGTTCGAAACTGGCCGGCCAGATCAGCATCCTGATCGAGAAATACGCCATTCCCGAATACTGCATCGAACTGGAAATCACCGAATCGATGGTGCTCAGCCAGAACAGCCAGCCGCTGTCGAATCTGTGGGCGCTGAAGGATCTCGGCGTCACCCTGTCGCTGGATGATTTCGGAACCGGCTATTCCTCGCTGTCCTATCTGAAACAACTGCCGATCGACACCCTCAAAATCGACAAGAGCTTCATCCGCGAAATCGGCCCGAACGCCAACGACAACACCCTGGTGGAAACCATCATCGCGCTCGGGCATTCGCTCGGCATGGTGATGATCGCCGAGGGCGTCGAGAGCGAGGAACACCTGCAGATGCTCAAGCAGTTCCACTGCGATGAGATCCAAGGCTACTGGCTGTCGCGCCCCATGCCGGCCGAGCAATGTCTGGCCTTCATCCAGGAACACGAGCAGCGGCGACGGACCCTGTCGACCCCCGCGGCTTGACGAAGCCGGCAATGCCCACTAGGGTATGGACATGAGTTTGTTTCCCGACCACGCCCAGCAGATCCAGGATTTGGCCCAGCGCCTCGACCGCCTGTTGGAGGCGACCGCCCGCATTGCCGCCGAAAACGCCGGCCTGAAGCAGCAGCTCGAGCAATTGAGCAGCGAACGCAATGCCCTGCAGGGCAAGAACGAACTGGTCCGGCACCGGGTCGAAAGCATGCTCGGACGCCTCAACGACATGGAGCGCAGCGATGACCGGTAATATCGTGAACATCAAGGTACTGGACCGCGATTACAGCGTCGGCTGCCCGCCGGACCAGGCCGACAGCCTGCATGCCGCCGCCAAGCTGCTCGATGCCCAGATGCGGGAAATCCAGGGCGGCAACAAAACCGTGAGCCTGGAACGCGTCGCCGTGCTGGCGGCGCTGAACATCGCGCACGACCTGCAGATCCTGAAGGACGGCCGCGCCAAGTCCGATGCCGTCATCGGCCGCAACCTCGGCGACATGAACCGCAAGCTGGACGATCTGTTCGACAGCCTTCCGCGCTGACCTCGCCCTCACGCCTTCGCGCTATAATGGCATTGCGTCCTCTGCCGTGTTCGACAGCGTGCTCAACATTAGCCCTTGACCCATAAACACGACCCGGGAGTCGCTCGAACCGTCGGTGTGCATGTCCGCCCGAGTTGCGGAAAGCCTGAAGACGGCAAGGCGACACCCACTTGATCCTAGGGATCAAGGTCGTTGGCAGGCATCGGCATGGTGGAGGACTCCTTATTCCGGGAACCGGGCATGCGCCAAGCACTGCGACAGCACCTCAAAGCCGAACGCCTGCGGATCGCGCCGGCCGCGCGCATGGCCGCGGCGGAAGCGGTCGCCCTCGGCATTCTCGAACACCTGCCCGCCTCCGGCGGCTATCTGGCCGGCTACTGGGCGACCGGCGGCGAACTGCCCCTGCATATCCTGCAGATGCGCCTGCCGGCGAACTGGATCTGGTGTCTGCCGGTGGTGCTTCCTGAAAAGCAACTCGGCTTCGCGCCCTGGCGCGGCGGCGATGCGCTCGGCAGCAACCGCTACGGCATACCGGAACCGATGGTCTCGGCGCAAGCCTACCTGAAACCGGAAGACCTGCACGCAGTGATCATGCCGGTACTGGGATTCACCCCGGACGGCCTGCGCCTGGGCATGGGTGGCGGCTACTACGACCGCAGCTTTGCCTTCCGCCGGCATGCTCCCGCACCGCCGCTGTTGATCGGCGCCGCTTATGCCAGCCAGGAAATCGAAACCTTGGATGCGCAGGACTGGGATGTCCGCCTGGATGCCGTGGCCACCGACCGCGGCTGGATCGACTGCACACCCGAGGAAATTTCCTGATGCGTTACTGGCTGATGAAATCCGAACCCGATGCCTTTTCCATCGATGATCTCGCCAGGGTCGGGCAGGAGCCCTGGAGCGGCGTGCGAAACTACCAGGCGCGCAATTTCATGTGGAAGGACATGCGCGTCGGCGACGGCGTGTTCTTCTACCACTCCAATGCCAAGGTGCCCGGCATCGTCGGTCTGGCGAAAGTGGCCAGCGCCGCCTACCCCGACCCGACCCAGTTCGATCCGGAGTCCGACTACTTCGACCCGAAGGCCACGCGCGAAAATCCGCGCTGGTTCCTGGTTGATGTCGCGTTCGAACGCCGGCTCAAACGCGAGCTGAGTCTGGAAGAACTGAAAACGCATACCTTGGCGCTCGGCGATTTCGCCCTGCTCAACCGCGGCAACCGCCTGTCGATCGTCCCGGTCAGCAAAGCCCAATGGCAGACCATCCTCAAACTGGAAAAAACCAAATGACTCCCGAACAAGGCAAACAGGCTTCGGCCGAACGCGCGCTCGACTACGTGCAGGACGGCAGCATCGTCGGCGTCGGCACCGGCTCCACGGTCGCTTACTTCATCCAGGGTCTCGGCCGCATCAAACACCGCATCGAAGGCGCGGTGTCCAGCTCGGAACAGAGCACCAAAATGCTGAAGGAGCTCGGCATTCCGGTACTCGATCTGAACGCCACCGGCCCGCTCGGCCTGTATGTGGACGGCGCCGACGAATGCGATGCGCACGCCCGTCTGATCAAAGGCGGCGGCGCGGCGCTGACCCGCGAGAAGATCATCGCGGCGGCCAGCAAGCAATTCATCTGCATCGTGGATCCGTCGAAACTGGTGCCGGTGCTCGGCCGCTTTCCGGTGCCGGTGGAAGTGATTCCGATGGCGCGCTCGCACGTCGCCCGCGAAATCGTCAAGCTCGGCGGCCAACCCGTCTGGCGCGAAGGCGTGGTCACCGACAACGGCAACTGGATCCTCGACGTGCACGGCTGGTCGATCACCGATCCGGTGAAACTGGAAAGCGATCTGAACGCCATCGTCGGCGTGGTCACCAACGGCCTGTTCGCGGCGCGCCCGGCCGATCTGGTCATCGCAGGCGGCGAGATCCGCGCATGATCGGCGCGCTGCTGATGCTGGCTGCCATGCAGCAGACGCCTCCGGTGCAATCCGACGCGCCGGCACCGGCCGTCGAGAAATTCCAGATCATCGCGCCGGGTGAAATGAGCCAGCGCTGCGCATCAGAAGCCTTGGTCAAATGTCTGAAGATGAGCAAGGACGAATGCGAAGCCGCAGCCAATGCAGCCGCCGAAACGGCCAATGCCGAAATCGACAAGGCCACCGGCGGCAAGACATTGACGGCTTTCGATGCCGCCTTCTATCAAGGTCAGGCCATCGCCAGCTTCATGGCGGAAATGCAGAAG
>JBMSNF010000047.1:0-12158 GCA_049421545.1 Arenimonas sp. | reverse complement strand
GCCGCTTCGGGCGAATAAACCGGTCCTGACGGCATGAAAACACAACGGAGCCGGAAGGCTCCGTTTTTTTGCTTCAAGGTACTTGCAAGACGCCCGGAAAAGCCCCATAAAGGAAGCATGGCGGGGATTCCCGCATTGGAGCTGATATGGATAAAAAACCGGCAAATGCGAACCTGCTGCCCGTGCTTCCCCTGCGCGATGTGGTGGTGTATCCCAATATGGTCATTCCGCTGTTCGTCGGCCGTGAACGGTCGATGAAAGCGCTTGAATTGGCCATGGAAGGTCCCGACAAACTGATCGTGCTGCTGGCCCAGCGCAGTCCGGACATCGACGACCCGCAGGCCGAGGATCTTTACGACATCGGCACCGTCGCGACGGTCATCCAGCTGCTCAAGCTTCCGGACGGAACCATCAAAGTTCTGGTCGAAGGCGTGCAGCGGGTCAAGGCAACCGACATCGCCCTGAATGACGATACCCTGATGGCGAACACGGTGACCCTTGAACCCGTTGCCGTAAAGGACGCGCGTGAGGCGGAAGTGGCGCAACGCAGCCTGCTCAATCTTTTCGAACAGTATGTGAAATCGAACCGGAAGCTGCCGCCCGAGTTGCTGGCGACGCTTGCCGGCATCGACGAGCCGGGCCGGTTCGCCGATACGGTGGCCGCGCATCTGAGCGTGCGCCTCTCGGACAAGCAGCGTTTGTTGGAAACGGTTTCTCCGGAAGCGCGTCTTGAAATGCTGATCGGTCTCGTCGAAGGCGAGATCGATGTGCAGCACATCGAAAAGCGCATCCGTTCGCGCGTGAAAACGCAGATGGAGAAAAGCCAGCGCGAGTATTACCTCAACGAACAGATGAAGGCCATCCAGAAGGAGCTCGGCGATTCCGAAGACGCGCCCAATGAGCTCGAAGAGCTGGCCCGCAAAATCGCCGAAGCGAAAATGCCGAAAGCGGTGGAGACCAAAGCCAAAAACGAGCTCAACAAGCTCAAGCAGATGTCGCCGATGTCCGCCGAGGCTTCCGTGGTCCGCAATTATCTCGAGTGGCTGGTCGGCGTGCCCTGGGAAAAGCGCAGCAAAGTGCGCAAGGACCTCAAGCTTGCGCAGCAGGTGCTCGATGAAGACCACTACGGTCTGGAAAAGGTCAAGGACCGCATCCTGGAATATCTGGCGGTACAGGCCCGTGTCCAGAAAATGAAAGGCCCGATTCTCTGTCTGGTCGGCCCTCCGGGCGTCGGCAAGACTTCGCTGGGCCAAAGCATCGCCAAAGCCACCAACCGGAAATTCGTGCGCATGGCGCTCGGTGGCGTGCGCGACGAGGCCGAAATCCGCGGCCATCGCCGGACCTACATCGGTTCGATGCCTGGCCGTATAGTGCAGAACCTCAACAAGGTCGAAAGCCGGAATCCCCTGTTCGTGCTCGATGAAATCGACAAAATGAGCAACGATTTCCGCGGCGATCCGGCGGCCGCGCTGCTTGAGGTGCTCGATCCGGAGCAGAACCACAATTTCAACGATCATTATCTCGAGGTCGATCTGGACCTGTCCGAGGTCATGTTCATCTGCACCTCGAATTCGATGAACATCCCGGGGCCGCTGCTTGACCGCATGGAGGTCATCCGCATTCCCGGATACACCGAGGAGGAAAAGCTCAACATCGCCATGCGCTACCTGCTTCCGAAACAGTTGAAAGCAAGCGGACTCAAGGACGGCGAGCTGCGGGTCGATTCCGAAGCCATCCGTGACATCGTGCGCTATTACACGCGCGAATCCGGCGTGCGTTCGCTTGAACGCGAGCTGGCGAAAATCTGCCGCAAAGTCGTCAAGGAAATCGCACTGGCGGGTCCGGTCAAGAAATCGAAGGCCGCCGGAAAGTCCAGGGCGGCGAAGGCTCCGGCACTGAAGAAGGTCGGTTCCGCCAATCTCGACCGCTATCTCGGCGTGCGCCGGTTCGATTTCGGCCGTGCCGAGGAGCAAAGCGAAATCGGTTTGGTCACCGGCCTTGCCTGGACCGAAGTCGGCGGCGAGCTGCTCCAGATCGAGGCCACCCTGATGCCGGGCAAAGGCCAGCTGATTCTTACCGGGCAGCTGGGCGATGTGATGCAGGAGTCGGTGAAAGCCGCCTATACGGTGGTGCGTGCGCGCAGCCTGCAGCTTGGCTTGGATGTCGATTTCCACAACAAGTTCGATACCCACGTGCATGTTCCCGAGGGCGCAACGCCGAAAGACGGACCGAGCGCGGGCATCGCCATGGTGACCGCGCTGGTTTCGGCATTGTCGAAAGTGCCGGTGCGCGCCGATGTCGCCATGACCGGTGAAATCACGCTGCGCGGCCGCGTGCTGCCGATCGGCGGATTGAAGGAAAAACTTCTGGCCGCGCTGCGCGGCGGCATCCGCACCGTTCTGATTCCCGAAGATAACCGCAAGGATCTGGCCGATATTCCCGAGAACGTCACGCGCGACCTTGAAATCGTTCCGGTCAAATGGATCGATCAGGTGCTCGACATCGCCCTGGTCAAGCCGCTTTCGGAACCGCAGAAAATGCCGGCTGTCAAGAAAAAAGTCGCGAAATCCCGTGCAAAACAATCACAGTCCGGCGTGCGTCCGCACTAACTTGCACAAAACCCTGCAAAGCCTGCAAATAAAGGCTTGCAGGGTATTGCGCATAACCACATTCACTGGTATAAATTGTTGCAACCGGGCTCCAGACCGCAATTCTAGGGCTTCGGCGATATGGTTAGGTTGCGGGCCTGCCCCGACTTAATTTCTACATTTTCGCGAATAATCGCATTGGGAGATTTATCAAAATGAATAAAGCTGACTTTGTTGCTTCCGTAGCCGAAAAGGCCGACCTGTCCAAAGCCGCCGCCGCCGGCGCCGTTGATGCCGTCATCGAAGTGATCACCAAAGCCCTGAAAAAAGGCGACACCGTGACTCTCGTCGGCTTCGGTACTTTCTCGGTGCGCAAGCGCGCTGCCCGTCAAGGCCGTAACCCGCAGACCGGTGCCACCATCAAGATCAAGGCTTCCAAGAACCCGGGCTTCAAAGCCGGTAAAGCACTGAAAGACGCCGTCAACAAGTAATCCGGCGTCATTTACGCCGATTTCTGTTGTCATTCGGCGGTAAAATGGTGTATGCTACGCATCCTGCTTGAGGGTGCTTAGCTCAGCGGTAGAGCGTCTCCTTTACACGGAGAGGGTCGGGGGTTCGAAACCCTCAGCACCCACCAGCGCTTCAAGCAAACGAACTGGAGTGGTAGTTCAGTCGGTTAGAATATCGGCCTGTCACGCCGAGGGTCGCGGGTTCGAGTCCCGTCCACTCCGCCACTGTTGAAAAGGCACCTTCGGGTGCCTTTTCTTTTTCGTGCGTTCCGGCGCCAAAAGCTTCATAATAGTGGCCTTGCCCAATCCGGTTCCGCGCCCCGCCATGCTTCAGAATATCCGTGAAAAATCCTCAGGCCCGATCGCCAAGCTGATTCTGGTCATGATTATCGCCGTCATGGCATTTTTCGGCTACGAGGGTCTGAACCCTCCCGGAGCCGGCAACTATGTGGCCAAAGTGACCAAACCCGGCAAATTTCTGGGCTATGGCGAAGATTCAATCGAGGTTTCGGTCGCCGATTACAGCCGCCGGGTCGATCAGGTCCGTCAGCAGCAGCGCCAGCAACAGGGTGAGGCGTTCGATGCCGCCGCATTCGAAAAGCCCGAGAACAAGCGCAAGATCCTCGAGCAGATGATCGATGAGGCCGTGCTGCAGCTGGGTGCCAAACAGGCCGGCATCCGGATTTCGGATGCGATGATCCGCGACGAAATTCTCAGGATCGATGCCTTCACCGTGGACGGCAAATTCGACCAGTCCCGTTACCAGCTCGCCATCCAGCAACTGGGCTATACGCCTGTCCAGTTCGAGGAACGCGTCCGGCAGGATCTGATGACCCGCTTCATCGCCGATGAATACGTCAGTTCGGGCATCGCCTCGGACAGCGATGCCATCGCCATGCGCAAGCTTTCCGAACAGAAACGCGATCTGGGCTACGTCGAGGTTCCGTTGCCGGCGCTCGATCCGAATGCAAGCGACGCCGAGCTGGCCGCATGGTACAACAGCCATAAATCCGATTACCGGACCGAGGAAACCGTCACGGTCGAGTATGTGGAGCTGGAGCAGAGCGCCGTCCAGACCGACATCACCGTCGATGAATCGGTTCTGCGATCACGTTACGAGGACCAGAAAGCCCAATACGGTACGCCCGAACAGCGCGTGGCTTCCCACATTCTGGTCGAGGTTCCGGCAGGCGCTTCCGCCGCCGTCGAAGCCGCTGCCAAAGCAAAAGCGCAGGCTTTCGCCAAACAGGCCCAGGCCAATCCGGGTGGTTTCGCCGAACTGGCCAAGGCCTCCGATGACCTGGCCAGCAAAGATGCCGGTGGCGATCTCGGTCCGGTCGAAAAAGGCATCTTCGGCGATGCCTTCGACAAGGCGTTCTTCGCCCTGAAGCCGGGCCAGGTCTCCGAGCCGGTAAGACTTGAAGACGGTTGGCACGTACTGTACTACCGTGAACTGATCGCCGGCACCGCCAAACCTTTCGAAGAAGTCCGGGGCGAAATCGAAGCGGCCTACCTCAGCTCGGAACTCGAGCGTCAGTTCAATGATCTGGCCGGAAAAATGATCAATGCCGTCGGCGAGAATGCCAGCTCGCTCGAGCCTGCCGCCAAAGCGGTCGGCAAGCCCCTGCTTCGGACCACCGCCTTCACCCGCCGGGCCGGCGAGGGCATCGCTGCCCTGGATCCGGTCCGCAAAGCGGCTTTTTCGGATGACGTTCTGGTCGATCGTCGTGTGAGCGATCTGATTGAATTGGAACCGAATCACGTGCTTGTTCTGCGTGTGGTCGACCACAAGCCTGAGGCCGTGCTGCCGTTCGCGCAGGTCAAGGATGTGGTGCGTCTCGCCTTTGTCCAGGATCGTGCCGCCAAGCAGGCCGAGAAAGAGGCCAAGGCGCTTCTGGACCGCTTGAACAAGGGTGAGACCCTGGAACAGGTTGCTGCATCTTTAGCACGACCGGTCATCCCCGCACTTGGCGTGGGTCGCCAGGCACCCGTGCCGCAGCTGCAACCGGTGGTGCAGGAAGCCTTCCGTCTCGCCCGACCGAAAGATGGCAAGCCCGGCGGAGCCGGCATTGCAAAACTGCCGGATGGCGCGTATCTGCTGATGCAGTTGAAAGCCGTCAACGAGCCGGATCTTTCGGCGATTACGCCGCAGGAGCGTACCGAAATGACCCGTTATCTGGGTCAGGTCCGTGGTGCCCAACAGGTTGCCGAATACATCAAGTCCTTACGCCGCAGCTTCAAAGTGGTCATTGCCGAAGACCGTCTCTGATTGCAAATGACATGATTTTTCGACGCCCGGCATGCCGGGCGTTTTCATGGCATCAGTTGCCGTTATCCGGAACCGGGGCCACCGGGTCGGTATCCGCTTCCAGTGGCGTGAACACGGCATCTGTCGGCAGATTGACCCCGAAGCTGGCCGGGTCGAACATGAAACAGCTCAGCGCCCTGATTTTCTTGACATAGGCGTACGTGTGGGGCGCAAGGCCGGTCGGCAGCCGCTTGTCGGCATCCGCTTTGGCCAGCCCTTGGCGTTTCAGACTGCCGCGCAGACGGCTGTCGCCGGCATTGTAGGCCATGATGCCGGTTTGCCAATCGCCGAATATGCTCTGCAGTTTCTGCAGATAGGACAGCGCCGCATCGGTGGATTTGATGATCGAGAAGCGTCCGTCCTTTTTTCCGCCGATCTGCAGTCCGTAATAGCGGCCGGTTTCCGGCATGATCTGCCAGAGTCCTGTCGGGCCGCCTTTGGCCACCGCTTTGGGTTGGAAGCGGCTTTCGACGAAGGGAATCAGGGCGTACTCCATCGGCAGCCCGCGTTTCTGCGCCTGATAGCTGACATGGTCCAGTATCGGCAACATGGCGGTCAACTGCCGTTCGAACCATTTTGGATCATGGATGTAATCCTTCATCCATGCGCTCTTGGCGGCACTTTCGCTGCAGGACGCCGGATCGAGCGCCGTGCTGATGCGATTGAAGACGTCCGCGCCGCTGCGTTCGAATGCCGCCGGTTTATACGCATCCTGGGCCGCCGCCATTCCGTCATAACCCATCGCCGCCATCAGCAGGCATGTCGGCCAGGGATTCATCGGAACTGGTCTTTCCATGCCCGCAAGGCGGCAAAGCGCGCCAGCCGCGATTCCGGCATGGATCCCAGATGCTGCTTCAGCCCACCGAGCCGCTCGGGGTGGTCCGTGCGCAGAAACGGATTACAGGCTTTCTCGATGCCGATGCGGGATGGCAGGCTCGGAATTCCCTGCCTGCGACGGACCTGGATATCCGCAAGCAAACGGTCGCGTGCGGGGTTTTCCGGTTCGGCGGCGGCGGCGAATCGGGCATTCGACAAAGTGTATTCATGCGTACAACAAACCAGGGTTTCATCCGGCAGTGCCGCCAGACGGTCCAAGGAGGCCAGCATCTGCTCGGGGGTGCCCTCGAACAGCCGGCCGCAACCCAGGCTGAACAGGGTGTCGCCGCAGAACAGAACGTCCGAATCGGTATAGGCGATGTGGCTGCGCGTGTGGCCGGGCACCGCCAAAACCCGGAACGGCCGGAACCCCGGAACCTGCAGGACATCGCCATCGCGGGCAATGCGATCGATGCCGGGGATGCGGTCGTCAGCCGGCCCAAAAACCGGGCCGGTGGAGGCGGCCCGCAGTGCATTCAAACCACCGATATGGTCGTTGTGGTGATGGGTGATGAAGATCGCCTCGATGCGCAGGCCGTCGGCCATGGCGGCAAGCACGGGGCCGGCATCGCCCGGATCGACCACGATGCTGCCGCCTTCTCTGCCGCGGTAGCACCAGATGTAGTTGTCTTCGAAAGCAGGCAGTGCTTGCAGGACTGTCATGGAGGGTGACCGTGGCCGTCATTTGACGCACAATAGGCTTAGTTTAAACGGTGTCGGTGCATGACGGGCGAAAACAACTGGTTCGAGACCGACAAAGGCCAGGCGTTGGCCGCCAAAGGCGTTGCATCCTGCGCTCCTTGGCTATGGCCGCTGTGCGGCCATAACGCCCTGGTGTTGCAGGCCTGTGCACAGGGGCTGCCCTTGCCCGAGCTGCAATGCGCCCCCGTCTACCAGCTGCAACGCGCGCACCGGCGGTTTTACGGGGATGTCATCGCTGAAGACATCCGTTTACCGTTGGCCAATGAATGCATGGCACTGGTACTGGCGGCTTTCGTGATGGAGACCGCCGACGATCCGGAAGCGCTCATCGCCGAATGCGAACGCGTGCTGGTTCCGGAGGGCCATTTCGCCTTGTTGACCCTGAATCCGTTCGCACCCGCGCGACTGACCGGTATCTGGACGGACATGCGGCTTGCGACAGCCACAGCATGGTCGGCAAAACTGCGTGAGGCCGGGCTGGATCTCATCCGCCATGAGCGGCTCGGCAAGGCTCGACCGCCGGCACTGCGTTCGGTAAACTTCCTGCTGTTGCGGAAACGCAAAGCCGCGTTGACCCCCTTGCGCAAAAACGCCGCGGCCGTCGCCCTGGCGCGATAACGGACACCGACATGAAAGACGCCACCGCCACCGTGCCGCATATCGAAATCCATACGGACGGCGCCTGCTCCGGCAATCCCGGGCCGGGAGGCTGGGGCGCATTGCTGCGTTACGGAAAGACCGAGAAAGAACTTTCCGGAGGAGAAGCGCACACCACCAATAACCGCATGGAGCTGCTCGGCGCCATCTGCGCGCTGGAATCGCTCAACCGTCCCTGCCGTGTCGATCTGTACACGGATTCGCAATACGTGCAGAAGGGCATTACCGAGTGGTTGCCGGGCTGGATCAAGCGCGGTTGGAAGAACGCCAAAGGCGAACCGGTCAAAAACCAGGATCTGTGGCAGCGCCTGCACGAAGCCAATGCAAGGCACAAAGTGCATTGGCATTGGGTCAAGGGCCATGCCGGTCACGTTGAAAACGAGCGTGTCGATGGGCTGGCGCGTCTCGCCGCTGAAACCTTCAGATAGGAATGAATATGCGACAGATCGTACTCGACACCGAAACCACCGGGCTTTCCTGGGAGAAGGGCAATCGCGTTGTCGAAATCGGATGCATCGAACTCATCAACCGCCGCCCCACAGGACGGACCTATCAGCAGTACCTCAATCCGGGCCGTGACATGGAGCCGGGGGCGGCCGAGGTCACCGGACTGACGCTGGATTTTCTCGCGGACAAACCGCGCTTCGAGGATGTCGTGCGGGAGTTTCTGGAGTTCATCGCCGGCTCCGAATTGGTCATCCACAATGCCGAGTTCGATGTCGGCTTCCTGAATTACGAGCTCGGCCTGCTGGGACCGGAGTTCGGCAGAATCGACCGCCATGCCGGGGTTCTGGATACGCTCAGGATGGCGCGTGAGCTGTATCCCGGACAACGGAACTCGCTGGACGCCCTGTGCAAGCGCCTCGGTGTGGATAACAAGCACCGGCAGCTGCACGGCGCGCTGTTGGATGCGGAACTGCTGACCGATGTCTATCTGGCCATGACCTCGGGACAGACCGGTTTCGGTTTCGAGGAGGCGGTACCGGCAGGGGAGCTGCCTGCCACGGAGGCCGTCGTCGCAGTGACGGCATCGGCTTTCATCCTGCATGCAACGCCGCATGAGCTTGAAGCCCATCAGGCACGGATCCAGAAAATCGCGGACAAGTCCGGAAAAACGCTTTGGACGGATTAGGACAGACGCAGGAGCAACGCGGTCAAGTTGTTGTTGGCTTCCCCGCGCAGGGCATGCATCAACAGTAATTCCACCGACTCCTGGGCGCTGAGGCGGGGATCGCACAGACTGGTTTCCAGTTCCGGCCCGGAGCAGGTTTCCAGCATGCCGTCGGTGCAGAACATCACGCATTCGCCGCGTTTCAGGGTGATGCGTGCTTCTGAAATGCAGAGCTTTTCGGTCGCCGTGACGCCAAGCGCCTGGATGGCATTTGCCACGCCGTTCTTCATCGAACCTTTGGCTTCGGCATCAGACTGGATGCGGCGGTACTGGCGGCCGTCTGAAAAAATCGCGCTGCAGGTTCGCCATTGGCAGAGAACGGAAGTCAGAGAGGCGATGGCGCTTGCGCCGCTGGGTGAAGCGCTCTTTTGCGGGCGCTGAATGCGCAGAGCCTGGCCGGCGCTGCGCAGGGCATCGGCCGGACTGTCACCCTGCTGAAGCGCCTTGCGCAGATGATCCCGGACGAAGGCGGCGGCGACATCGCCGGCATCCGGTCCGCCCATGCCATCGACAACCACGGCAACACCCGGGCCCGCGTCAAGATCGTAGGTGTCTTCATTCAGCAGGCGTTTCCTGCCGGGATGGCTGATTTGGCCGACTTCAAACATGGTGGAAATGGCGGAAGGTCATGGTGTCATTATGAACGGTTTATGGCCGTTTTGGGACAAACGGGTAGCCACGAAGCCGCTGAAAACGCTATAATCGCATCCTAACCATTACGCCGGAGAGGTGGCAGAGTGGTCGAATGTACCTGACTCGAAATCAGGCGTAGGTGTGAGCCTACCGAGGGTTCGAATCCCTCCCTCTCCGCCATACATGGATACCCCTGCGCGCAGGGGTTTTTTCTTTTAGGGCGTGGCTGCGCCAATCATGGGCGCTCCGACAAAAGCGCCAGTTGGTCATCAATCCAGTCGATCAATTGTTGCAGCTCCTGCGGTCCGGTGTTTACTTGGATCTTCCTCTCCAGGGCCAGTGCCAACTCCGTGAGGGCATTCAGTCCGAGGGTTGCCGCCGATCCTTTCAATGCATGGACAAGGTTGGTCATGCCCGTGTAATCCTCATCGGCGAGCATGCTTTTCAGTTTCAGGGCGTCATCGCGATGGCAGGCAACGAAGGCCTCATGCGCGCGCCGCAGTGTCACGGCATTTCCGAGGAAGCGCGCCTCTACCGAATTTTCGGAAGATCCGGTGGCTGGATTGGCCGCAGACTCGACGACCCCGCAGGGTTTCAGCCAGCGTGTCAGGCAACCCCATAGCTCGTCGACATCGATGGGCTTCGCCAGAAAGTCGCTCATGCCGGCGGACAGGCAGGCGTTCTGATCCGCTCTGCTGCTCGCGGCGGAAAGACCGATAATGGGTTTGCTGAACCCGGACCTGCGCAGTTGCTGTGCGGCCTCGATGCCGTCCATGCCCGGCATGCGGACATCCATGAATACCAGGTCGGGGTCGGAGTCCGCGATTGCCGAGCAGGCTTCTCGGCCGGTTCCGACCAGTTCCACACGGATGCCCGCCATCGTCAGCCATTGGCGGATGATGATCCGGTTGGATGCGTTGTCATCCGCGACCAAAATGTGGCGGCCGCGGAACTCCCGGGGAATGGATACCGATTGCATTTGGCTTAAAACGATGTCATGACAGGTGTCCGTCCGATTCTAGCACGGCCGCTTCGGCACTCCGAGGCTTGTGGGCTTTGGATTTTGCTTTACAATGGGCATGGGGACGGACAAGGGCGTTTCAGACCAGACATGCAAATCGGAATCCTAGAAGACGAAATCACACAACAGGAGATGTATCGCCTGTGGTTCAGTGCGGATGGATTCAACTGCGACTGTTTCGATACCGCCCAGAAATTCACCGATGCCCTGCAGACCGGTAAATACGACATCCTGATCATCGACTGGATGGTTCCGGACGGAAACGGCCTCGATGTGCTGGACTGGGTCCGCAAAAACATCGGATGGGAAATCCCGGTGATTTTCATTACCGCCAAGGATGCGGAACTGGATATCGTGTCCGCACTCAAGGCGGGTGCCGATGACTATGTGGTCAAGCCGCCTAAGAGTCATGAATTGAAAGCACGGATCGAGTCACTTGCCCGGCGGTCCAAGCCGGCGCAGGTCCTCAACTTCGGCGACTACAGAGTCGACCGCGACCGGCGCTGCATCGAAGTCGATGGCAAGGCGGTGGAGCTCACCCAGAAGGAATTCGAGTTGGTCTGCCATATGTTCCAGAGCCCCGGCGTGCTGCTGTCGCGGGTTTCCCTGCTCGAAAAGCTGTGGGGTCTGAATGCCGATGTCGACACCCGTACCGTTGACACCCACGTCAGCCGTATCCGGCGCAAGCTCGACATTGGACCGAAGCATGGCTGGCAAATTTTTCCGGTCTACGGCTGGGGCTATCGGATTGAGAAGGTCGATAAAACTGCAGTGTGAGCTTATTCCAATGCCGTCAATCGCACAGATCGGATGACAGGTCGAGTTTCATCGGTTGGCTATTGGCCATGACCGACTTCCGACGATGGCCTTGCCGGGTCGACAATCGGGTCTGGAACAGGTTTCCAAAACGTTCGGACGTCCGGGATAGGCTGTATTTCTGAAGAATCCGGGCCCAGCCATGGCTTGCAAGATGCTTTCTCAGGCTGTCATCATCCATCAGGCGCATCAGGGCGCCTGCGAGTTCATGGGCCTGAAGCATTGGAGAATATGTGATGTACGTCAAATTAATCCGTTGCTGCAGGCGATGTGTGTCCGAACTGAAAACTCTTCGTCACAATGGCGTGAAGGGATTTACTGCCTTTGCAGAGCCCAACCGTAGCTAGTATTGAAGGATTCGACCGGGCAGGCACTGTTCCGGCTGGCGATGCTCTTTTCGTCGATGAAGTAGAGTTCACCGATGATGTTCCGGAACGGATAGGTTTTGCAGGGCGCATTGAAACGGATGCTGATTTCGGTGACATGACCATCGGCGGCGGTCGCCGGCTCACAAGCCGTTGGTGTCAGCAATTCCGGCTCGTCACGGCCACGCTGGATTTTCAGCTGGCATTGATTGCTGCCGGTCATCACGATGGTGCGCTTGACCTCGATATTGGGATCATCAACCGGCGGAGGGCGGCTGGCCTGGGCTTCGGGCGAACTGTTGGTGCAGCCCGAAATGAACATGGAAAAGCCTGCAAATAACAGAAAATGACCCAATAATTTCAATGACATTGCCCCGTTCCTTCCCCGTAGTTATAGGTCATGGTAGGGCAAACCCCAGGATTTGTGAACCCATTCACACTTTTCCGGAAAACCCTGTTTCCCCGGGGCCATGCTGTTGGCCTCGGCATCGACTATAATCCAATAACCTCAA
>JBMSNF010000046.1:0-12205 GCA_049421545.1 Arenimonas sp. | reverse complement strand
TCCCATCGTCGTTTCCCTGAATGTCGGTAAAGGCATTACTGTAAAGGCTCTAGGACGCTAATACAATATGTCCGCCCCGGCTTTTGCCATGCCCATAAGAAACTTCACAAGGCGTGGACATCGCATGCGCCGGCAATATCACCCGCCGCTAATAGAGAGCACTGCGACGAAGTCCAGACCAAAATAGAAAAAGCACCGGCATCCGGTGCTTTTTTAATGGTGGGTCGTGAAGGATTCGAACCTTCGACCAAAAGATTAAAAGTCTTCTGCTCTACCGACTGAGCTAACGACCCATCGAACGGATGCTCATTATAACCAAAATGATTTCAAAGTGCCACATACCGGGTGCTGTCCGGAATACCGGCGTTCCGGAATCCTTCAGCCCGTAGCCGGCAGGCATCGCATTTGCCGCAGGCCAGTCCGGCCGCATCGGCCTGGTAGCAGGACACGGTCTGGGCGAAATCCACGCCGAGGCGCACGCCCTCGCGCACGATGTCGGCCTTGCTCAGGGCGATGATCGGCGTCCGGATGCGCAGGGTTTTACCCTCGACACCGGCCTGCGTAGCCAGATTGGCCATGGTTTCGAATGCGCGGATGTACTCGGGGCGGCAGTCCGGGTATCCGGAATAGTCCACGGCATTGACCCCGCAGAACACATCATCGGCACCGAGCACTTCGGCCCAGGACAGCGCCACCGACAGCATGATGGTGTTACGGGCCGGCACATAGGTCACCGGAATGCCGGTGGTCGGCGATTCGGGCACGGCGATGTCCGCGGTCAGGGCGGAGCCCCCGAAACTGCGCAGATCGACCCGGACTTCCTTATGCGCGGCGGCACCGAGCATCGCGCAGACACGGTCCGCAGCCTGCAGCTCGGATTCATGGCGCTGACCGTAATTGACGGTAAGCGCATGGCACTCGAAGCCTTCCGCCCGTGCGATGGCCAGCGTGACCGCCGAATCCATACCGCCCGAGACCAAAACAACCGCCCGTTTCATCGTCCCTGCTCCTCGCCCCACAGTTGTTTGTGCAATTGCATCTGGAATCGCACCGGCAGGCGGTCGGCGACGATCCAGTCGGCCAGGGTCCGTGGCGCGACCTGGGTGTAACTGGGCGAGAACAGGACCTCGCAACGTTCGTTCAGGCGGCGCGCGGCGAGTTCCGCCTTGGCCCAGTCGTAATCCGCGCGCGAGCAGATCACGAACTTGAGCTGGTCATGCGGCGTCAGCTGCGCGATGTTGTCCCACAGGTTCTGCGCGCATTCGCCGGAATCCGGAGTTTTGATGTCGACCACGCGCGAAACGCGCGTATCGACCGGACCGATGTCGATGGCACCGGAGGTTTCCAGCGATACCGAAAATCCGGCCGCGACCAAGGCATCCAGCAGCGCGATGCAACGTTTCTGGGCCAAAGGTTCGCCGCCGGTAACGCAGACATTGGGCACGCCGAACGCGGCGACGCGGGCGACGATGTCGGGGATTTCCGACCATTCCCCGCCATGGAAGGCGTAAGCGGTATCGCAATACGTGCAGCGCAAGGGGCACCCGGTCAAGCGCACGAACACGGTCGGCAATCCGGCACTTCTCGCCTCGCCCTGCAGGGACAGGAAGATTTCGGTCAGCTTCAGGCGCGGCACGGTGCCGGCCGCGGCCTCACTGGCCAAGACTCAACCCGCGCAGACGGCTGCGCGCCATTTCGGCCACCGGATGTTCCGGATAGAGGGCGATCACGCGCTCCAGCTGTTGCTTGCCCTGCGCCGTGTCCTTCATCTCCAGATGGCAATAGGCCGATTTCAGCAAGGCATCCGGCGCTTTTCCGGAATCGGAAAACCGTTCAAGCAGAATGCCGAAACTCTTCAGGGCCAATTCGTAACTGGCGGTCGCATAGTAGCTTTCGCCCAGCCAGTACCAGGCGTTCGGTGCCAGGCGGCTGTCCGGATAGGTCTGCAGAAAACTCTGGAACTGGCCGGCGGCGGCCACCGCATCACCCTGTTTGATCAGGCTGTTGTAGGCGGCCTGGTAGGCGGCGTTTTCACCACTGGCGGCAACGGCGGGCTTGTTACTTGCGGCCGGCTTGGCCGGTGCAGGCACCGGGGCGGCGACAGCCGTTTTGGCGGTATCGCCCTCCAAGGCACTCACCCGCGAATCCATGTCGATGTACTGCTCGCGGTTGCGTTGCCGTGCCTGCTCCAGCTCGTTCTGGAGCTGCTCGATGGTGGCGCGCAGTGCACGGATTTCATCCTGCATCTGGGTGGTACGGTTGAGCAGCTCCATATTGGCCTGGCCGGCACCCTGGGTCTGTGCGGCAGCCTGGCTTTCCAGGGCGGTGACGCGATCGGCCAGACTGGCGCGCTGGGCCTGCGCCGGCAAGGCGGCAAGCATCAACACCAGCGTGAATCCGAAAGGAAGGCGCATGGCTTATTTCACGCTGTAGCTGATTTCGACGCGGCGGTTCTGCGACCAGCAGGACTCATCGCTGTCGAGACAGACCGGCCGCTCTTCACCGGAGCTGACCACTTCGATGCGGGCGGTATCGGCGGCGTTGGCGCTGAAGGCGGCATTGACGCCGTTACCGCGGCGCTCACCCAGAGCCATGTTGTATTCGCGGGTGCCGCGCTCGTCGGCATGGCCTTCCAGACGCATGCGCGCACCGGGACGGTCACGCAGGTACTTGGCGTGGCAGGCCACGATGGCCTGATATTCCGGCTTGAGCATGTCCTGGTCGTAATCGAAGTAGACCACGCGCTGGCGCAGGCAGGTATTGCTGTCCAGATCGGCAGGGCCGAAAGCACCCTCTTCGACGATGGCGCTGCCCTGATCACCGGTGTTGGCTTGTCCGGAAGTGTTGTTGCCGGCGTTCGGATCGGCCGGCGCTTCCTTGACGGTCTTGTTACAGGCCGACAACAGCACCGCTGTCAGCAGTAATGCGATTTTGAGTTGTGTTTTCATGGGAACCTCGGGTTGTTACGGATGATGGGGATGGGATTCAGCGGAAAGGCGACCAGGCCGGCTCACGGACATCGCCGTCGGACAATACCAGGCGTTGGCGCACGCGGCCGTCGGCGGAAACCGCGTACAGCACGCCACGTCGGCCCTGCTTGGTAGCGTAAAGGATCATGCTGGCATTCGGGGCGAAACTGGGGGATTCATCCAGATTTCCCGGCGAGATGGTCTGCCAACGGCCACTGCCGCCGAAACTGCGGTCAAGCACCGCGATCCGGTAGACATTGCCGGCGCCTTGGGCCATGGCGATTTTCTTGCCGTCGAATGACACGGTGGCACGGGCATTGTATTCGCCGGTGAAGCTGACGCGTTTGGCTTCGCCGCCGGCAGCGCTGACCTGGTAGATCTGCGGCTTGCCGCCGCGATCGGAGGTGAACAGCAGGGACTGGCCGTCCGGCATCCAGACCGCTTCGGTGTCGATGCCGAAGTGATTGGTGATCTGTTTGAGTGCACGACTGGCGATGTCCATCACGTAGATTTCCGGATTGCCGGATTTCGACAGGGTCAGCGCCAGTTTGGTTCCATCCGGAGAAAATGCCGGGGCGCCGTTGATGCCCTTGGCGCTGGAAACCGGATCGGTGGCGCCGACACCGGTGGCGAGCTCGACGATGTACACCGCCGAGCTGCCCTTCTGGAAGCTGACATAGGCGATGCGCTTGCCGTCAGGACTCCAGGCCGGCGACAGCAGGGGCTCGCGTGAACGGACCAGAGTCTGCGGATTGAAGCCGTCGGAGTCGGCCACCATCAGCCGGTACTCGATGCCCTGACCGAGACCGGTGGCGGTGACATAGGCGATGCGGGTGTCGAAAGCACCGCGGATGCCGAGGATTTTTTCATAAATCTGGTCGGCGACCTGATGCGCTGCGCGGCGTACGTTGCTGGCGCGGGCGGGCATGCTCAATGACAGAAGGGACTGCTGTTTGGAAACATCCATCAATTCATACTGGATGCTGAAATTGCCGTCGGCACCGTCAACGATGCGGCCGACCACCAGAAAATCCTGCTTCAGCTTTTTCCAGTCGGCGAAACGGACATCGGCGCCGCGCGTGGGCTTGTCGGTGATGGCGGCTTCTTCCAGCGATTTGAACTGTCCGGACTGGTTCAGATCGTCACGGATGACTTTGGCGACGTCATGTGCTGGCGCGGTACGCGCGCCCTGATAAGGCATCGGAACGATGGCGATGGACAGCGCCGCCTCGTTGCCGACGACCACGCCTGCATCCAGCGCCTGTGCCATCGCATGCACGGGCAGCAAGGCCAGTAGGCAGGTCATCAGGATTCTTCTCATTGGCAGACCTCATCGGGATAACAGAAAGTTAGGCTTACTTTACGCTGAAACACGCTTTCAAAGCCAGCGTAGGGCATCGGCGTCTTGTACAGGGCGCGCTCGATCGATTCACGGCCCTGCGCATCCAAGGCGCAGGCGCGGAAGGCGATTTCAATGACTTCGCCGCCCCGGATCTGGGTGAATTCGACCTGGCAGCGGGTCTGCTGCGGAATCTGCACCGTATTCCAGTTGGCGCGCGCGGTGGCATTGATGGCGGCAAGATATTTGGCGGTGGCCGAACTGGCGTTGCCGCCGCCTCCGGAAGTCCGCTCGGATGACTTTCCGGCCGCCTTGCCGCCGGTGCCTGCAGCCAGCGCATCCAGCTTCTGGGCTTCGATTTCTTCCTGCAGCTGCGCACGTTGCCGCTTAACATCGGCCAACTGCTGCTTGATCAACCGCTGGCGGTTTTCCTCGGCGGCATCCTTCTTGATGTCGTCGGTCAGCTCGACCTGCCCCTGCTTCTGCTTCAATTTCTGCTCTTCAAGGGCATCGCTGGGCTTTACGGCATTGCGGTTGATTTCTTCCTGGACCGTTTGCTCGGGTTGATCGACCCAGTCCTGCGCAGTCTCCTGCAATTGCTCGGTACTGGTCTGCGGGCGCGGCTCCGGCTTCGGCTGCCGCTGGCTGGCGCTGGCTTTTTCCGCAGCACGGATGGCTTCCTTCGCACGCGCCATGTCTTCAGCGGAAATCGACAGCGTAGCGGCGACCGGCTCGCCCTGACTGGCCTGCTCGGCTTGCGGAAACACCCAGACCGACGCCAGCCAGATCAGCGCAATGAAGGCGCCATGCAGCGCCAACGTATAAAACAATGCCTGCCAATTCTGCTCGGGAAGCTGCGCCATCGCTCAATCGGCCGAGTTGCTCATCAGACCGACTTTCTCGACACCGGCCGTCTGCAGCAGCACCATGGCCTGGTAGACGGTGTCGTAACTGGCCGTACGGTCGCCGGCGACGAACACCGCCACATCCGGATTGTTCTTGACGAACGCCGAGACCTTCGCGGCCAGCCCCGCGGCATCCACTTTCTGCTGCGGAATGTCCTGCATTTTCAGGGTATAGCCGCCGGCGGCATCGACCACGACCACGATTGGCTCCTGCTTCTGCGCGATGGATTTGGCGTTCGATTTCGGCAGGTCGATATCGACACCGAGATTCAGCAGGGGCGCGGTCACCATGAAAATGATCAGCAGCACCAGCATCACGTCGATGTAAGGCACGACATTGATTTCGGACTTGAGTTTGCGCTTGCGGTGGCGGCGGGTGAAGCTGGCGGTGCTCATCGGCGCAATCCTCAGGGACGGTCGGGATTGGTCTGGCGTTGCAGGATGGACGAAAACTCTTCGGCGAAGCTTTCATAACGCACGGAGATGCGTTCGGAGCGCGAGGAGTAGCGGTTGTAGGCCCAGACGGCCGGAATCGCCGCGAACAGGCCCATGGCGGTGGCGATGAGCGCTTCGGAAATGCCCGGCGCCACCGAGGCGATGGTGGCCTGTTTGTTGTTGGCCAGACCGTGGAACGAGACCATGATGCCGAATACGGTGCCGACCAGGCCGACATACGGAGCGGTCGAACCGACGTTGGCCAACAGTTCGAGGTTGTGCTCGAGCGCATCCACTTCACGGGCCAGGGTGGCGCGCATCGCGCGCTGGGCGCCCTCGACCTGGGTTCTGGCATCGACCGACACCTGTTGCAGGCGCAGACGCAGGAACTCGCGGTAGCCCGCTTCGAATATCGCTTCCAGACCGGAAACGCCACGGCTCTGATCGGTGGCCTCGCGGTAAAGCTGGTTCAGGTCGGTGCCGGACCAGAAGCGGTCCTCGAAATGATTGGCTTCCAGGGTGGCGGCGCGGAACACGCGTGATTTGCCGAAGATGATGAACCAGCTCAGTACGGAGGCGGCGACCAGCAGCAGCATGACAATCTGCACCGGAAGACTGGCATGCAGGATCAACTGCAGGTAATTGAGCCCGCCGGCTTCGGTATCGGTGGCGACGCTCTGGGTCGTGGCGGCGAGGATCTGGATCATTGGACTCATGCACTCACTCCGTCTTGTATCAGGCTGAGCAGAGGCTCGGGAATGCCTCTGGGTTTGAATCGGGATGCCGACAGGCAGGCGATCTGCGCGCTTCCGGTGAGCAGCAGCGTTTCACCGCGCCACAGCCCGTGCTCAACGGTGAAACTGGCACGGCGGCATTCCGAAAGTGTAATGCGTACATTCAGCAAATCATCCAATTTGGCCGGCAGCAGGAAATCGATATTCATATTCCGTACAGCAAAAACCATGTCGATGGCATCGCTCATGTGGCCCTGCTCATAACCGCAGCTGCGCAGCCATTCGGTACGCGCACGTTCAAGGAAGTGCAGATACCGGGCGTGATAGACCACACCGCCGGCGTCGGTATCTTCCCAGTACACGCGCACCGGCCACTCGAATGCGCTCATGAAAACAGGTCCGGATCGGCTTTGCCGCCGGGCATGCTCAGCCCGAAATGGCGGTAGGCCTTGGCGGTCGCCATGCGTCCGCGTGCGGTGCGCATGATGAACCCCTGCTGGATCAGGAACGGCTCGACCACATCCTCGAGCGTGCCGCGCTCCTCGCTGAGCGCCGCCGCCAGCGATTCCACGCCGACCGGGCCGCCGTCGAAGTTTTCCATGATCATCTTCAGCAGGCGGCGGTCGGAATCGTCGAAACCTTCCGGATCGACCTTCAGCATGGCCATCGCGGCCACCGCCAGTTCGGCGTCGATGCGGCCGTCGCCTTTGACCTGCGCATAATCCCGGACACGCCGCAGCAGGCGGTTGGCGATGCGCGGCGTCCCGCGCGAACGGCAGGCGATTTCGCGGGCGCCGCCTTCATCGCAGGAGATCGAAAGGATTCCGGCCGAACGCGTCACGATGCGGCAGAGTTCCTCGACCGAATAGAACTCCAGCCGCTGCACGATGCCGAAACGGTCGCGCAGCGGGCCGGTCAGCAATCCGGCGCGGGTGGTGGCGCCGATCAGGGTGAACGGCGGCAGATCGAGTTTGATCGAGCGCGCGGCCGGTCCCTCGCCGATCATGATGTCGATCTGGAAATCCTCCATCGCCGGATACAACACTTCCTCGATCACGGGTGAGAGCCGGTGGATTTCATCGATGAACAGCACGTCGTTCGGCTGCAGGTTGGTCAATATGGCGGCCAGATCGCCGGCGCGTTCGATGACCGGACCGGAAGTCTGCCTGACGGAAACCCCCATCTCGTTGGCGATGACATGGCTGAGTGTGGTTTTGCCGAGCCCGGGCGGGCCGAAAATCAGCACATGGTCGAGCGCTTCGCTGCGCCGGCGGGCCGCTTCGATGTAGATGCCCATCTGCTCGCGCACCGCGGTCTGGCCGAGATATTCGTCCAGCTTCTTCGGACGGATGCTGGCTTCGATCAGCTCATCCTCCCGGTTCGCGGCACCGCTGACTACGCGCAGTTCATCCATTGACGGCAACCTTTTCCGTGAATCCCGATTCCAGCACCTAAATTACCACTTTCGTGCCCAGCTCCACCAGCCGTTCACCCGGAATGCCGAAGAACTCGGTGGCCGGCGTGGCGTTGCGGGACATGAACAGGAACAGCTTGTCGCGCCACAGCGCCATGCCTTGGTCCTGCTTGGCGATCAGGGCCTCACGGCTGGCGAAATAGGTGGTGTCCATCGGATCCAGAACGAGGCCGGCCTCTTTCATCAGCGCCAGGGTCTTCGGAACATCGGGGTCTTCCATGTAGCCGAAGCGGAAGTTGAGGCGGTAGAAGCCCGCACCGAGATCCAGCATCGAATAACGCTCTTCCTTTTCGGCACGCGGCACGCCCAGGGTTTCGACGCTCAGCAGGATATTCTGGCTGTGCAGCACTTTGTTGTGCTTCAGGTTATGCAACAGCGACGGCGGCAGGTAATCGTTCGACGGCGTCATGAAGATGGCCGTTCCCGGAACCCTGATCGGCGGATCGACCAGCACGCTCTTGATGAAATGTTCGATGCGCAGGCTCTCGCGGTTGATTTGTCCGCGCACCAGATCGCGGCCATGGCGCCAGGTGCGCATGATCGTGAAGACGATGATGCCGAGCAGGACCGGAACCCAGGCGCCATGCAGGAATTTGATGGCATTGGCGGAAAAGAAGGCGATGTCGATAACCAGGAAGCTGAAACCGAAGAACCAGATCACCGGCGTTTTCAGACGCCAACCCTGGGACGCCAGAATGATCATCAGGATGGTGTCGATCAGCATGCTGCCGGTCACCGATACGCCATAGGCGGCCGCCATGGACGAGGAATCCTTGAAGCCGATGACCAGCATGATGACGGTGAAGAACAGGATGTAGTTGACCCAGGGCACGTAAATCTGTCCGATGGTATGCGCCGAGGTGTGTTTCAACTGCAGGCGCGGCAGATAGCCGAGTTGGATGGCCTGCCGGGCCAAGGAGAACGCTCCGGAAATCACGGCCTGCGAGGCGATGACGGCGGCCATGGTGGCCAGAATGATCATCGGAATCAGCAGTGGCGCGGGCACCAGGCTGAAGAACGGATTGCTGATCGCGGCCGGATTTTCCAGAATCAGGGCGCCCTGGCCGAAGTAATTCAGCACCAGCGCCGGCAGCACCACCGACATCCAGGCGTTTCGGATTGGCATCCGTCCGAAATGGCCCATGTCGGCATACAGGGCTTCGCCGCCGGTCACGCACAGCACCACAGCTCCCAGAAGCAGCCAGGCACCGACGCCGTTTTCAATGAAGAAACTGATGCCGTACATGGGATTGAGCGCCAGCAGAATGCCCGGGTTTTTCACGATCTGCAGCAAGCCCAGCAAGGCGATGCTGAAAAACCAGACCAGCATCACCGGGCCGAATATGCGGCCGACTTTTTCGGTGCCGAAGCGCTGGCAGGAAAACAGAACGACCAGAATCAGCAGAGCCACCGGTATGACGAAAGCCTCCAGTCCCGGCGCGAGCACTTTCATGCCCTCGACCGCCGATAACACGGTCATCGCCGGCGTGATCACGGCATCGCCGAAGAAAAAGGCGGTGCCCATGATGCCTAGAATGCCGATGCCGTAAGTCAATGGGGAAGCAATCGGCAATGCGCGGGTGACCACCGTCATCAGCGACAGAATGCCGCCCTCGCCGCGGTTGTCGGCGCGGGTGATGATCATCACGTACTTCAGGGTGACCACCAGCAGCATGGCCCAGAACACCAAAGACAGGATCCCAAGCACATTGGCCTGATTGGCGGCCAGCCCGTAGTGTTCGCCGAACGCTTCTTTCAGGGTGTACAGCGGGCTGGTGCCGATGTCGCCGAATACGACACCCACGGCGCCGACCATCAATGCGGTCTGCGAGGCTTTTTCATGTGAATGGGCAGCGCTGGACATATCAGGACCTCAAGGCGGACTTCAGGGCGGCGCGGATGATGTCCTCCGCACTGTCGGTGGGTTTGGCATCCTTCACCATGCGTGAAATCTCGGCGGGCTTGTAACCCAGCTGCTGCAGCGCGATGCTGGCCTCGCCGATGGCATCGACCGGCATGGCGCCGGAACCCGAGGCCGGCAGCGGCAGGCTCTGGCTGCGTTCGCGCAGTTCGACGATCATGCGCTCGGCGGTTTTCTTGCCGATTCCGGGAATCTTGACCAATGCCGCCACGTCGCCGGTCTGCAGCATGCGGGTGAATTCACCGACACTGCTTCCCGAAAGTACCGCCAGCGCGATTTTTGCGCCGATACCGGAGACCTTCTGGACATCACGGAACAGGCGGCGCTCGGCTTCGGTGGCAAAGCCATAGAGCGCGACGGCATCCTCGCGTACGGCGTAGTGGGTAACCAGAGTGACCGCTTCGCCGGCCGCCGGCAGGTCGTAGTAGGTCGACATCGGGACTTCCAGCTCATAGCCGACACCGCCGACCTCAAGCAGGATCCAAGGCGCCTGTTTACTGACCAGGGTACCGCGCAAACGTCCGATCATTTCCGACTCCAGACCTGCCGCGCCGAGATGCCGATGCGGTTGGCGGTAGCACGCACATTGGCGTGGGTGACAGCGACCGCCAGGGCATCGGCGGCATCGGCCTGTATTTTACCATTGAGGTTCAGCAAAACGCCCATCATGTGCTGGACCTGCACCTTGTCGGCACCGCCCTTGCCAACCACCGCCAGCTTGATTTCCTTGGCGGCGTATTCATGGATCGGCAGATCGCGCAGCACCGCCGCGCACATGGCGGCGCCGCGCGCCTGGCCGAGCTTGAGTGCGGAATCGGGATTGCGCGCCATGAACACCTTCTCGATGGCGACTTCCTGCGGCTGGAAGCGGGTGATCAGGGCATCGAGCTCATCAAGCAGCACTTTCAGACGTTGCGGAAAATTCTCGGCGACCAGGAGCAGGATTGGCTGATGGTGCACATGCGTGATCCGTCCGGCGGCATCGACGTCGATGATGCCGACGCCGGTGCGCTGCGAACCTGGATCAATGCCGAGGATGCGGACGGTCACGTATCAGGATTCGAGTTCGGCGTTGGAGTACACGTTCTGGACATCGTCGAGGTCTTCCAGCATATCGAGCAGCTTGAGGACCTGTTCGGCGGTTTCACCGCCGATCTTGATGTCATTGTCGGCGCGCATGGTCACGCTGGCTTCTTCCGGAACCAAGCCGGCGGCCTGCATCGCGATTTTGACCGCCTCGAACTGTTCGGGCGCGGTGATGACGTCGATGGCGCCGTCTTCCGGGTAGACCACGATGTCGTCGGCACCGGCTTCGATGGCGGCTTCGGTCACCGCATCCTCGTCGGACCCGGCCGGAAAGCTGATGACCCCGCATTTGCGGAACATGAAGGCGACCGAGCCGTCGGTGCCGAGGTTGCCGCCGTACTTGCTGAAGGCATGGCGGACATCCGAGACGGTACGTACTTTGTTGTCGGTCATGCAATCGACGATGACCGCCACGCCGCCGGGGGCGTAACCTTCGTAGCGCAGTTCCTCGTAATTGACACCCTCGAGCTCGCCGGTCGCCTTCTTGATGGCGCGCTCCATCACGTCCTTGGCCATGTTGGCGGAAAGGGCCTTGTCCATGGCCAGACGCAGACGCGGATTGCCGGCCGGATCGCCGCCGCCCTGGCGGGCGGCTACCGAAATTTCACGGATGAGTTTGGTGAAGATTTTGCCGCGGCGGGCGTCCTGTGCGCCCTTGCGTCCGGCAATTGCCATTAATCGGCCCATAAACACGCTCGTATTGCAAAACAATGCCCAATTATAGGCTTTTCCGGAGGCTTTGGCGTGTTTAGATGCCACGTTCCAGCAAGGCGAGGACATGCCTCGTGACCGACTTCGAAAACAACTGGCCGCTGTGGCTGACCGGAACGCACAGATGCCGGCGCAGGCCGGGAATCCGCGTTTCCGACACGGCCACGCTGCCGTCGTTCGGCTCGTCGAAACGATGCACGATGCGACCCAGGCCTTTCGGATCGGTACCGGCGATGACCGAGACCTCCAACCCATCCGGCACCTGCATGAAGCCCCGCGAGAGCAGTGCCGTGCTGTGGCCGGCCAATGCACCCAGCAGGGTATCGCGGTAGTGCCGGACGATACGGCTGCCTGCCAGCGGCGATCCGACGCAAACAATGCGGCCACCGAAATCCCCGGCCCCCGCCAAGGCTTCGAGCGCAATCAGACCGCCGAGACTGTGCGCAAGGATGTCGGTGTCCGGCTCGACCAAGGCCGCGGCGCGCAGGCGGGCGCATGCATGCTCTGGACCCTGCAGCAGGGATTGGTACGAGAAATACTCGGTACGGTAACCGGCGGTGCGCAATGTCCGCGCCCAGAAATACAGCGCCGGCGCATGCATCCACAAGCCGTGAACGAGCAGGACACGGCG
>JBMSNF010000045.1:0-12749 GCA_049421545.1 Arenimonas sp. | reverse complement strand
GATGTGACGCTGGAGCAAGACCTCGCGCGCCGCGACCTCACCGTCAACGCCATCAAAGCCAAGCCGCTGACCAATATGCGCGCTTCCGGAAAGGACGATGCCATCAAGCTTAGTCCGGCCATCAAATACACGCTGGAGCAGGCACTGGACTTCATCGAAGACGACGAATTGGTGGAAGTCACGCCGAAGGAAATCCGTCTGCGCAAGAAGCATCTGACCGAAAACGAACGCAAGCGCGCCAGCCGCAGCTGATCCAAAACCCCGCTTCGGCGGGGTTTTTGTTTATGCTGTAAATCGGATTCATCGGAGACACCATGGAAATCGATGCCACCCTTTGGCTGTTGACCGCCCTCGCCGGCTTTGCCGCCGGCCTGATCGACAGCATCGTCGGCGGCGGCGGACTGGTGCTCACTCCGGCCATGCTGAACCTGCATCCCGGTCTCAACATCCTGCAGGCCATCGGCACCCAACGCACCAGTTCGATCATGGGCACCTCGGTGGCGGCCTGGAACTACCTGCGGAAAATCCGCATCGAGCGGCGGATCCTGCTGCCGGCCTGCGTGGCGGCGATGGCCGCATCCGCAATCGGCGTGCAATTCGCCAAACGCCTCGACCCAGAATTTCTGAAATGGACGGTGTTGGCCATCTGCGTGATTCTCGCCGTGTATACGGCCTTCCGGAAGGACCTCGGGCTGAGAGAGGAACGCCGTTTCCATCCGAAACACGAATCGCTGGCGGCGCTGTCGATCGGTACCGCCACCGGCTTCTATAACGGACTGATCGGCCCCGGCACCGGCACCATCATGGTGTTCGCCTTTGTCAGCTTTCTCGGGCTCGATTTCCTCAAGTCCTCGGCGGTGTCCAAAGCGGCCAATGTCTCGGCCGATATCAGTTCATGGACGGCACTGCTGCTGAGCGGTTTCGTGCTGTGGGCGCTGGCCCTGCCGCTGGTCATCGGCAACATGCTCGGCAGTTACATCGGCAGCCATATGGCCATCCGCAAAGGCCAGGCCTTCGTACGCGCCGTGTTCTTGGTCATCGTGCTGGCCCTGATTGCCCGCCAGGCCTGGCAACTCATGGCGTCCTGACTGGGTTCGGACACCGGGGGCGGCACGCTCCCGATAAAGCGGACAATCGGCGGATGCAACCCCTGCAGGCGATGGACTAGCGTCTTTTTTTGCTCAGCAACTTGAGTATTTCCCCGATCGTGCAATGCGATTCCAACGGGTGGCGCAGATGCAGCTCCGGATGGATCCGGTAGACGTTGCGGCGCCCGGCACGTTCGCGCGTCAAGGCCCCCGCCTCCTCCAGTTCTGAAACGATCCGGTGCACCGCGCGTTCGGTGATACCGACCGTCAGGGCGATATCCCGCAGGGTCAGATCCTCGTTGCCGGCCAGACAGACCATGACATGGGTGTGGTTGCTGAGGAATGTCCAGCCCGGAACCGTCGGTGAATCAGACATCATTTTTCGTCTCCGCTTGACAGCCCGATTCATACAATGCTATTGTATTCATGTATTTCATTTCATGTAAAGGAATTCATTTATGAACGCATCCTCAGCTTCATTTTCACATGTTTCGGAACAGCCTGCATTGATGATTCCCGTCGCCGAAGGCGATGGCATCGGACCGGAAATCATGTCGGCCACCCTCGCCGTCCTGAAGGCAGCCGATCCGTCACTGACTTTCAAGAAGGTCTCGGTCGGCCTGAAAGCCTATGAAAGCGGGCTGATGTCGGGCATCGGCGAGGACACCTGGGAAGCCATCGATGCGCACAAAGTCATTCTGAAAGGACCGATTACCACCCCGCAGGGCGGCGGCTACAAGAGCGTCAACGTGACTCTGCGCAAGACCCTCGGACTGTACGCCAACCTCCGACCCTGCGTTTCATACCATCCGTTTGTCAGCGCCCTGCAGCCTGTCATGGATGTCGTCATCGTCCGCGAAAATGAAGAAGATACCTATGCGGGCATCGAACACCGCCAGAGCGACGAGGTGTATCAATGCCTCAAGCTGATCACCCGGCCCGGCTGCGAACGTATCGTGCGCTACGCGTTCGAATACGCACGCGCACACGGACGCAGGAAGGTCACCTGCATGTCGAAAGACAACATCATGAAACTGACCGACGGCCTGTTTCACAAGGTTTTCGATGAAATCGCCCTGCAGTACCCCGAAATTTCAAGCAACCACATGATCATCGACATCGGCACGGCCCGTATCGCCAGCCGACCGACCGATTTCGATGTCGTGGTCACCCTCAACCTTTATGGAGACATCCTGTCGGATGTGGCCGCAGAGGTCGCCGGCTCCATCGGACTGGCCGGTTCGTCAAACATCGGTCACGATTGCGCCATGTTCGAAGCGGTCCACGGTTCGGCGCCCGATATCGCCGGCCAGGATATCGCCAACCCATCGGGCCTGCTGCTCTCGGCGGTCATGATGCTGGTCCATCTGGGCCGCGCCAAGGCCGCCACCGACATCCACAACGCCTGGTTGTGCGTTCTCGAAGAGGGTTTGCACACCGCCGATATCTACAAAGACGGTGTCAGCCAGCGGAAACTGGGAACCCGGGCTTTTGCCGATGCCATCATTGAGCGGCTTGGCCGGAAACCGGTCAAGATGGCCGCGGTCGACTACCCCGAGCATGAGCCGGAATCCCTGGTGCACCCGGACGTGAGCATTCCCGCGCATATTCCCGCGACCAAGACCTTGGTCGGTGTCGATGTCTTCATCAATTGGGATGATTCCGGCCGCAATGCCGATGCGCTCGGTGCCGCCCTGGAAAGCCTTGCCAGGCCGGAATTCCGCTTGGCCTTGATTACCAATCGCGGCGTGAAAGTATGGCCGAACGGCAATCCGCAAACCCTGCGCACCGACCACTGGCGTTGCCGCTTCCCCATGATCGACACGAGACTCGGCACCCGCGCCATATCCTTGCTGCTGATGCGCCTGGCGGAGGCGGGCTTCGACGCCGTAAAAACCGAAAATCTGTACGAGTTCGATGGCGTCCGCGGGTATTCGCAGGCCCAAGGTGAATAAACCGCTCCGGAACTGACTACGTATGCAGGGGCTTGTATGCCGGCCCTCAGACTGCCTAAATTAGTGCATCCCATTCAGCCGCTGGATTGCCCATGAAGCGTTTGCTCATTTTACCCTTGATACTGATGGTGTCCGGCCTATGCGAGGCCAAACTTTCGGTCGGCGACCCGGCCCCCTTCCGGCTCGGCAAGAACGCCAAAGGCGGCGAGGAAGTCATCCTGCAGGATTACAGTGGCAAAATCACCGTGGTGCACTTCTGGGCGACCTGGTGCGACTACTGCTTCAAGAGCCTGCCGGCCATGGAATACATGCAGGAGCAGCTCGGACTGGCCAATCTGCAGGTGGTGTCCATCGCGGTGAAGGACGACCCTAAAACGGTCAACAAAATCACCGCCGAGCTCAAGGAAATGTCCATGGTTTCCGCCACGGACAAGACCGGCAAGGTCATGGAAGCCTTCGGGGATGACTATATGCCGAATGTCTGGATCATCGGCCGTGACGGAAAAATCGCCGCGCAGACCCAGGTCAAGAACGATGAAGACCTGAAAAAAGCCATCAAGCTGGTCGAAGCCGCCCTGCGGGCGAAGTGACCCACCGCATTAAAGGGCGGCCAGCCACTCGTCGTCGGAGCCCTCGTTGACACCCTCGAACAGGAAGGTGCTGAGATAGCGCTCGCCGGTATCGGGCAGCATCGCGAGGATCACCGAACCTTCCGGTGCCGTTTCCGCGACTTTCAGAGCCGCGGCGAAGGTCGCTCCTGCAGAAATCCCCACGAACAAGCCCTCTTCTGCCGCCAGACGGCGTGCCGTGTCACGCGCGGTGATGTCGTCGACGGGGATGTTGTCATCGGGTACGGCGCGGTTGAGCACGGCCGGGACGAAATCCGGCGTCCAGCCCTGGATTTTGTGCGGCTGCCACTCTTTGCCGGCCAACAGCGATGCGCCGGCCGGCTCGGTGGTCACGATGCGCACTTCCGGGCGGGCCACTTTCAGTACTTCACCGACACCCGTGAGCGTGCCGCCCGTTCCCCAACCGCTGACGAAATAGTCCAAGCGCTCGCCGGCGAAATCGCGCAGGATCTCGGCCGCCGTGGTGTTGCGGTGGTAGTCGGGATTGGCGGGATTCTCGAACTGCCGTGCCAGAAACCAGCCGTGCTTATCGGAAAGTTCCTTGGCGCGGCGTACCATGCCGCTTCCGCGTTCGGCGGCCGGCGTCAGAATGACCTTGCCGCCGTAGGCACGGATGAGTTTGCGGCGCTCGATCGAAAAAGTTTCACTCATGACCGCCACGAACGGATAACCGCGGGCGGCGCAGACCATGGCCAAGGCCACGCCGGTATTTCCGGAAGTCGCCTCGACGACGGTCTGGCCCGGTTTCAGGGTTCCGCGCTTTTCGGCATCGATGATGATGGCGTTGGCCAGACGATCCTTGACCGAACCGCCGGGATTGAAGAATTCGACCTTGCCCAACATCCGCACTTGCGATGGTGCAATGCGGTCGAGGCGGACGACGGGGGTGCGCCCGATGGTATCGAGGATGGAGTCATGAATCATGTCGGCGGCCTGCAAGGTGGGGAATGATGAATCTAACCCCATTCCGCCCGCAAGTAAAACAGCAATCGCCGCGCCGCTTATAAGCGCTTGTTACACCTGCCAAGCGGAGGCTCTAGATGAGGCTGCCGTGCTTGTGGACGATCGACATGGCGATTTCGAGCGATTGCTCGTAATTCAGGCGCGGATCGACCGAAGACAGATACGCCCTCTCCAGATCGGCCTCGAGCAGATCGCGTGCGCCGCCGAGACATTCCGTCACGTTTTCGCCGGTCAACTCCAGATGCACGCCGCCCAGATGCGAACCTTCGGCGGCATGCACATCGAAACTGCGCTCGAGTTCGGCCTTGATGTTGTCGAAACGCCGGGTTTTGTAACCGTTGGAGGTGGACTCGGTATTGCCGTGCATCGGATCGCAGACCCAAAGCACACGCGCTCCGGCGGATCTGACCGCGCGGATCAGGCGTGGCAGTTCCTTGTCGACATTGCCGGCGCCGAGGCGGTGGATCAGGGTCAGACGACCCGGTTCGTTGTCCGGATTCAAGGCCTCGCAGAGATCTGCGATCTGGCTATCACTGACGCCAGCCGAAATCTTCACGCCGATCGGATTGGCGATGCCGCGGAAATAGGCGACATGGGCGCCATCCAGCTGCGCGGTGCGCATGCCGATCCAGGGGAAATGGGTGGACAGGTTGAACCAGCCGTCCTGTCGCGGCACCTGGCGCGTGAGCGCCTCCTCGTAAGGCAGCAGCAGTGCTTCATGCGAGGTATAGAAATCGGTGCGGTTGACATTATGTGCCGGTTCGCCGGAAATGGTTTCCATGAAGCGGATGGCATCGCCGACGGACTGCACCAGCTTGTTGTACTGATCCGCCTGCGGCGACTGCGATACCCATCCCAGATTCCAGTATTCCGGATGATGCAGGTCGGCGAACCCGCCGTCGATCAAGGCCCGCACGAAATTCATGGTCATCGCCGAACGCGCATGGCCTTTGACCATGCGCCGCGGATCCGGCACGCGGGCGGCTTCGGAAAATTCGGGACCGTTGATGAAATCGCCCCGGTAACTCGGCAGGGTGATGTCGTCTTTGGTTTCCAGATCTGCGGAACGCGGCTTGGCATACTGGCCGGCAAAGCGGCCGACACGCACCACCGGCTTGCGCAGGCCATGCACCAGGACCAGACTCATCTGCAACAGGACTTTCAGGCGGTTCGAAATCAGGCCGGACTCGCAATCGGCGAAACTCTCGGCGCAATCGCCACCCTGCAGCAGAAAACTTCGGCCTTCCTGTGCATCGGCGATGCGTTTTTTGAGCGCGAGAATCTCGGCGGAAGTCACCAGCGGAGGGAGCTGCGAAAGTTCGCTCTGCACGGCCGCAAGCGCGCCGGCATCGGGATAATTCGGCTGCTGCAGCGCGGTGAAATTCCGCCAGCTGGCGGGTTGCCAGGCGTGATTGTTCGGCATTTACATTCTCAGGATTTACGGATGGCAGGATAAACGGCAAGCGCGATGACGCCGATATACAGGACGAGTGTCCACATCGGCATGCTGAATCCGAGGAATGTCCAGTCGATCTTGGCACATTCGCCGGAGCCTTTGAACACGGTATTCAGCGCCTCGCGCAGGGGCATGGCCTCGAGAATGTAACCCAGATCCATGCCGCCGCAGAAGGCGCCGGGATCGGAGGGTGCGAGCTGGATGGCGACATGGCGGCCGGCAATCAACAGCCCGCCCAGTGCGCTCAGTGACACCAGAGCGGCATGGATTCTCCGCCAGCCACGGGACTTCGGCGCATGCAAGGCGCCGATCAGGAAGAACACGCCGGCCGCGGCGAAGGCGACACGCTGCAGGATGCACAGCGGACACGGCTGCATCAGCATGTGGTACTGCACATACAGGGCATATCCGATGGCACCGAAACAGCCGATGGCGCCAAGGAAATAAAAGGTGCGGAAGGACCAACTCAGGGGATTCATCGGGGACTTCATTTCTGCGGATTTCTCCATTTACACTACCGTTTTTACCCGCAATTGGCAAAGACTTTTGCAAAAAAAAGCCCCGGAAACCGGGGCTTTTCCTGATGCGGTAAACGCTTATTCAGCGGCAGCGGCCGCAACCTGCGGACGGTCGACCAGCTCGACATAGGCCATCGGGGCGTTGTCGCCGGGACGGAAGCCGCATTTCATGATGCGCAGATAGCCGCCCGGACGTTCCTTGTAGCGCGGTCCGAGTTCAACGAACAGCTTGCCGACGGCTTCCTTGTCACGCAGACGCGACATGGCAAGGCGGCGGTTGGCGACGCCATCGGTTTTGCCGATGGTGATCAGCGGTTCGGCCACGCGGCGCAGTTCCTTGGCTTTCGGCAAGGTGGTACGGATCAGTTCGTGCTTGAACAGGGAAGCCGCCATGTTGACGAACATCGCTTCGCGGTGGGCACTGGTGCGGCTGAATTTACGGCCGGATTTTTGGTGACGCATGGTCGTGATTCCTAATCGGAGCGCGGACGCATGCCCGCGCTGTGTTTAATTAACCCAACATTCCCAGCTGGTGGCTGGCCGGCGGCCAGTTTTCCAGCTTCTGACCGAGGGTGAAGCCACGCTGGGCCAGCACATCCTTGATCTCGGTGAGGGATTTCTTGCCCAAGTTCGGGGCCTTCAGCAGTTCGACTTCCGTGCGCTGGACCAGATCGCCGATGTAATAGATGTTTTCGGCTTTCAGGCAGTTGGCGGAACGGACGGTCAGTTCCAGATCGTCGATGGGGCGCAGCAGCACCGGATCGACGCCCGGGCCAGCCGGCTTCTTGTCCTGGTCGGCACGCTTGGTGAAGTCGCCGAATACCGACAGTTGGTCGGTCAGGATGTCGGCCGCGGTGCGGATGGCGTCTTCGGCATCGATGGTGCCGTTGGTTTCGATGTCCAGAACCAGTTTGTCGAGGTCGGTACGCTGTTCGACACGGGCGGCAACCACTTCGTAAGCCACGCGACGGACCGGCGAGAAGCTGGCGTCGAGCACGAGGCGTCCGATGGTGCGGGTTTCATCGTCCGGACGGCGGCGTGCCGAGGCCGGCTGGTAGCCGAAGCCACGCTCGACCTTCAGACGCATGGTGATGGAAGCATCCTTGGTCAGGGTGCAGATCACGTGTTCCGGATTCAGGATTTCGACCGTGTGGTCGGCCTTGATGTCGCCGGCGGTCACTTCGCCCGCACCCGATTTGCTCAGGGTCAGGCTGGTGTGGTCGACGCCGTTCAGGCGCAGGGCGACGTCTTTCAGGTTGAGCAGGACTTCGAGCACGTCTTCCTGCAGGCCTTCGATGGTGCTGTATTCGTGCAGCACGCCGTCGATTTCGACTTCCGTGATGGCGTAGCCGGGGATCGAGGACAGCAGAACACGGCGAAGCGCGTTGCCGAGGGTGTGGCCGTAGCCGCGTTCCAACGGCTCGATCACGACTTTCGCGCGGTGGGCACTACTACGTTCAATGACTGGGCCGCGCGGACGCAGCACTTGGTGGGCAGTTACCGTCATGGGTGATGACACTCCTGAAGAATATTACTTCGAGTACAGTTCGACGATCAGCGCTTCATTGATGTCCGAAGGCAGATCCGCGCGGTCCGGAATCGCTTTGAACACGCCGGAGAATTTGTTGCTGTCCACTTCACACCAGCTCGGGACGAGGTCCATCTGCTGGGCGAGGTTCAGCGCTTCCTGCACGTTCAGGTGCTTTTTCGCGCGTTCGGTCAGTTCGATGCTGTCACCGGCCTTGACCTGGTAGGACGGCAGGTTGACGCTCTTGCCGTTGACCAGGATGGCTTTGTGCGACACCAGCTGGCGGGCGGCCGGACGGGTGACTGCGAAACCCATGCGGTAGACCACGTTGTCGAGACGAGTTTCCAGGATCTGCAGCAGCATTTCGCCGGTGTTGCCTTTGCGGCGGGCCGCTTTGGCGTAGTAACCGCGGAACTGGCGTTCCAGCAGGCCGTAGATGCGCTTGACCTTCTGCTTTTCACGCAGCTGGGTCGCGTAATCCGACAGCTTGCCTTTTTTGGCGGCGCCGTGCTGACCGGGTTTCTGTTCGAGCTTGCACTTCGAATCGAGGGCACGTGCCGGGCTTTTCAGACTGAGGTCTGCGCCTTCGCGACGTGACAGTTTGCATTTAGGACCAATATAACGAGCCATGACTTATTGTTCTCCTTCCCTTAGACGCGGCGCTTTTTAGGCGGACGGCACCCGTTGTGCGGGATTGGGGTCACGTCGATGATGTTCATGATTTTGTATCCGCAGGCATTCAATGCGCGGACGGCGGATTCACGGCCCGGACCCGGACCTTTGATGCGGACTTCCAGGGTTTTCACGCCGTAATCCAGGGCGGTTTTGCCGGCCTTTTCCGAAGCGACCTGGGCCGCGAAGGGAGTGGATTTGCGCGAACCGCGGAAACCGGCACCACCGGAGGTGGCCCAGCTCAGGGCATTGCCCTGACGGTCGGTGATCGTGATGATCGTGTTGTTGAAGGAAGCGTGGACGTGGGCGACGCCGTCGGTGACGACGCGCTTGATCTTCTTCTTCGCTTTGGTGGCGGCTGCAGCTTTGCTCATGTGCGTACTTCCTTACTTCTTGATGGCTTTACGCGGACCCTTGCGGGTACGGGCGTTGGTACGCGTGCGCTGGCCACGCAGCGGCAGACCGCGGCGGTGACGCAGGCCACGGTAGCAACCGAGGTCCATCAGACGTTTAATCGAAATGCCGACTTCGCGACGCAAGTCGCCTTCGACTGTGAATTTGGCCACTTCCAGACGGAGTTTTTCAACTTCCGGCTCGGACAGGTCCCGGATCTTGGTGGAGGGATTGACACCCGCCGACTCGCAGACCGATTTGGAACGGGTGCGACCAATACCATAAATGCTTTGCAGGCCAACCCAGACATGCTTCTGAGCAGGCAAATTGACACCAGCTATGCGCGCCATCAGGCGTTCTCCGTAAAAGATTCACCGCGAGGGGAATCGAAAATTATAACAGGGCTTCGGGTTAATTAAAAGTCCCGGCGGTTAATACCGCCTGAACCCGGCATAGGGAGTGTGCCTATGCTCCAGCGACAAGTCCGTGGTGGATGGCCTTCCGGCCACCCGCCCCGCGCTACTCCAGCGCAGGGCATCCATGGGCTTACCCGCGCGCGAAGCTGCCGCGCGAGCCGCTCTTCAAATTGGCCTTCTTCATCAGGCCTTCGTACTGATGGGAAACCAGGTGCGCTTGAACCTGCGCCGTGAAATCCATCACCACAACCACCACGATGAGAAGCGACGTGCCGCCGAAAGCGAACGGTACGTTAAACCCGGCGCGCATCAGCTCCGGGGTCAAACAGACCAGCACCAGATACAGGCCGCCGATCATGGTCAAACGCGTGAGCACGCCGTCGATGTAATCGGCCGTAGCCTTTCCTGGACGGATGCCCGGAATCAGGGCGCCGGACTTCTTCAGGTTGTCCGCGGTTTCCTGGGAATTGAACACCAGGGCGGTATAGAAGAAGGCGAAGCCGAGAATCAGAGCGCCGTATAATAGCATATGCAGGGGCTCATTGGGAGCCAAAGCCTGCGAAACCGACTGCAGTCCGCGGAACAGCGTGCCACGCCAGCCCTCGGCCTGGGCCGCATCCGTACTCATCCAGGTCGAAATGGTCGCCGGGAACAGAATCAGGCTGGAGGCGAAGATGGCCGGAATGACGCCGGACATGTTCAGTTTCAGCGGCAGATGCGAGCTCTGGTTCATGTAAGCCTGGCGGCCGCCCTGACGACGGGCGTAGTTCACGGTGATGCGGCGCTGGCCGCGCTCCATGAACACCACGAAATAGGTGACGCCGAGCACCAAAGCGATGATCACGAAAATCGCGAACACGCTGATGTCGCCGCTGGAGACCTGCTGCAGGGTGCCGATGACCGCCGACGGCAGGCCGGCCACGATGCCGGCAAAGATGATCAGCGAAACGCCGTTACCGATGCCGCGCTCGGTGATCTGCTCGCCCAACCACATCAGGAACAGGGTGCCGGCGGTCAGCGAGACCACCGCGGTCACGGTGAAGCCCAGGCCCGGTGTGTACACCGCGCCCGGCTGCGCCTGCAACCAGCTGACGATGCCGAAGCTCTGGAAGATGGCCAACGGAATGGCACCGACGCGGGAATACTGCGTGATCTTGCGGCGGCCGGCCTCGCCTTCCTTCTTCAGCGCCTTCCAGGGCTCGTACATCTGCCCCATCAGGTGCACGATGATGGAGGCGGAAATATAGGGAACCACGTTCAAGGCCAGCAGGCTGAAACGATGCAAAGCACCGCCGGAGAACATGTTGAACATGTCCACGATGGTGCCTTTCTGGCTCTCCATCAGCTGCAGCATGACTTCCGGATTGACGCCCGGCACCGGAATGTAGCTGCCGATACGATAGACGATCAGTGCCAGAACCACGAACATGAGGCGCTGGCGGAGCTCGGTGAATTTACCGAGCTGGCCGAACAAGGATGCTGCTGAGCTTGCTTGTGACAAGGGATTACTCCGTTACCGAACCGCCGGCGGCTTCGATGGCGGCCTTGGCACCTGCGGTGGCCAGAACGCCCTTCAGCACGAACTTCTTGGTGATTTCACCTTTCTTGACGATCTTGGCCTGCTTGGCTTTGGCCGGAACCAGCTTGGCGGCGCGCAGAGCGGCGAAATCGATTTCAGCGGCATCCAGCTTGTCCAGCTGGTACAGCAGCACTTCGGCGGTGTCGTTCTTCAGCTTGGAGCGGAAGCCGACTTTCGGCAGACGCTTTTTGAGCGGCATCTGGCCGCCTTCGAAGCCCGGTTTGATCTTGCCTTTACCGGTACGAGCGAACGAACCTTTGTGGCCGCGGCCGGCGGTTTTGCCGAGACCCGAACCGATACCGCGACCGACACGGACGCGCTCTTTGCGGGCGCCGGGTGCGGGAGACAGGGTATTTAATTGCATGTGATTTCTCCTAAGCCCGATTACGATTCAACGCGAACCAGGTAGTGCAGCTGATTGATCAGGCCGCGGACCGAAGGGGAATCCTTCAGTTCACGGACATCGTTCACTTTGTTCAGACCCAGTGCCTTGACGGACAGGCGGTGGCGCTGCTGGCAGCCACGCAGACCTTTGACCAGGCGGACCTTGACGGTTTTCTCGGACATTAGACGATCTCCTCAACTTTCTTGCCGCGCTTGGCGGCAATGCGCGACGGCGACTGCATGACGGTCAGGCCTTTGACGGTGGCACGCACCAGATTGATCGGGTTGCGCGAACCGATGGCCTTGGCCAGCACGTTCTTGACGCCGACCGCTTCGAATACGGCGCGCATGGCACCGCCGGCGATCACGCCGGTACCTTCGGAAGCCGGCTGCATGTAGACGCGGGCGGCGCCGTGGCCGGACTTGACCGGGTGCCACAGGGAGCCTTCGTACAGGTCGACGTTGATCATGGTCTTGCGGGCCTGGTCCATCGACATCTGGATGGCGACCGGGACTTCGCGGGCTTTGCCGTAGCCGAAGCCGATCTTGCCGGAGCCGTCGCCGACCACGGTCAGCGCGGTGAAGGTGAATTGACGGCCGCCTTTGACGGTCTTAGACACACGGTTCACGGCGACCAGCTTCTCGATGAAGCCGTCTTCGCTTTCCGCATTGCGGTTACGTTCGCGTTCGTTGCTGCTCATGTGAGCTCCTAATCAGTTTGAAAATTGTACGGCTTGGCCGCTTATGGTTGTATGAATCTGGGCGGAAACCTGGGTTCCCGCCGGGCACTGCTTCGGGTGTAACTTAGAGCTGCAGCCCGCCTTCACGGGCCGCTTCTGCCAGCGCCTTGATCCGACCGTGGTAGGCAAAGCCCGCCCGGTCGAACGCCACCTGATGAATTCCAGCAGCCTTGGCCTTCTCGGCGATGCGCTTGCCTACTGCGGCAGCTGCAGAGGCGTTGCCGCCATTGCTCATCGAAGAGCGCACGTCCTTCTCGACCGTTGATGCGCTGGCCAACACCCGGGAGCCGTCTTCGGAGACGACATTGGCGTAGATGTGCTGGTTGGATCGAAACACCGTCAAGCGAGCCACACGCTGCTGGGCGATGCGCAGCCGTGTCTGCCGAGACCGGCGCAGGCGCTGTTCCTTTTTGTTCAGCATGATGCGG
>JBMSNF010000044.1:0-13035 GCA_049421545.1 Arenimonas sp. | reverse complement strand
CGACCGCCTGAGCGTGGTGCTGGCCCAACGTGCCGACGATGAAAACTGGCCGGATACCGTCGCCGGCGATATGGAGCGGCATTACTCTCCCGGACGCACTTGGGAGGCCCTGGCGCGCACGGCCCTGCCGCTGATCGACCCCGGCGAGGTGCTCGATATCGCCTCCGGTGACGGCGTGCTGGCCGAGCTGTTCGCCCCGTATGCCAAGCGTTACGTCTGCATCGATTCCAGCCCGAAAGTGGTGTCTGCTGCGGCTGAACGCCTGAAGAAATGGCCGACGGTTTCGGTGCAGAACGCCGATATGCACGCGCTGCCATTCGACGGGCCGCAATTCGATCTGGTGTTGATGATGCATGCCCTGAGTTATTCGAAGAAACCGGCTTTGGCCATTGATGAAGCCGCACGCGTGCTCCGGCCCGGCGGCGAATTGCTGCTCAGCTGTCTGCTCAAGCACGGGCATCGCAGCGCGGTGGAACCCTATGGCCATGAAAATCTGGGGTTCAGCCAGAAAGAACTGATCCGTTTCGCCGAAAAGGCCGGATTGAAGCTGAAGCACTGCGAAGTGGTCAGCCGGGAGCGCCGTGCGCCGCATTTCGAAATCGTGATGCTTCTGGCGGTGAAACCCTGATGCTGCCCTGGAAAGACCCGGCGCGTGTCGCCGCGCTTGAAAACGCCTTGGCCCGACGCATCCTGATTCTGGATGGCGCCATGGGCACCATGATCCAGACCCTCGGTCTGGAAGAAGCCGATTACCGGGGCGATCGCTTCAGGGAAGGTTATGATGCCCTGCGTTCCGCGGACCATAGCCATCACGCCGGCTGCGGTTGCCACAAGGATCTGAAGGGCAACAACGATCTGCTGTCGATTACCCGTCCGGAGGTGATCTCCGGGATCCACCGGCAATATCTTCAGGCGGGCGCCGATCTGATCGAAACCAATACCTTCAATGCCACGCAGAGCTCGCAGTCGGATTACCGCCTCGAACATCTGGCCTACGAACTTAACTTGGCTTCGGCGGTCTTGGCGCGGGAAGCCTGCGATGCCATGACGGCGGAAACACCGGAGCGTCCCCGCTTCGTCATCGGCATCCTCGGCCCGACCTCCCGCACCGCCTCCATCAGCCCGGATGTCAACGATCCCGCCTTCCGCAATACCGATTTCGATACGCTCTGCGGCCACTACCGGGAGGCCGCCAATGGCCTGATCGACGGCGGCGCCGATATCCTGATGGTGGAAACGGTTTTCGACACCTTGAATGCCAAAGCCGCCGTTTTCGCCATCGACGAGGTTTTCCTTGCGCGTGGCTGGCGTTTGCCACTGATGATTTCAGGCACCATCACCGACCGTTCGGGACGGACGCTGTCCGGTCAGACCGCGGAGGCCTTCTGGTATTCACTGCGGCATGCCAAACCGATGGCCGTCGGTCTGAACTGCGCGCTCGGTGCCAGGGATCTCCGGGCCCATCTGGACGTGCTCAGCGAATGCGCCGACACCTACATTTCCTGCCACCCCAATGCCGGCCTGCCGAACGCCTTCGGTGGCTATGACGAGAGTCCAGAGTTCATGGCGGAGCAATTGCGCGAATTCGCGCACTCGGGCCTGCTCAATATCGTCGGCGGCTGCTGCGGAACGACCCCGGAACACATCCGGGCCATCGCCGAAGCCGTGGCCGGAGCCCAACCGCGCAGCATTCCACAGCTCCCGCCACTCACCCGTCTTTCCGGCCTGCAGCCCTTCGTCATCAACCCCAACATCAATTTCGTCAATGTCGGAGAACGCACCAATGTCACCGGTTCCGCCCAGTTCAAGAAATTGGTGGTGCAGCAGGAGTATGACAAGGCGCTTGCGGTCGCCAAGCAGCAGGTCGACAACGGCGCGCAGATCATCGACATCAACATGGATGACGGCATGCTGGACTCGGAGGCGGCCATGTGCCATTTCCTGCGGCTTGTCGCTTCCGAACCGGATATCGCCCGGGTACCGGTCATGCTTGATTCCTCGAAATGGTCGGTCATCGAATCCGGCCTGAAGTGGGTCCAGGGCAAATGCGTGGTCAATTCGATATCGCTGAAGGAAGGCGAAACCGAATTCCTCCGTCAGGCCGATCTGGTCCGTCGCCATGGCGCGGCCGTGGTCATCATGGCGTTCGACGAAACCGGACAGGCCGAAACCCTGGAGCGCAAGGTCGCCATCTGCAGCCGTGCCTTCGCGCTGCTGACGGAAAAGCTCGGCTTTCCGCCCGAAGACATCATCTTCGATCCCAACATCTTCGCCATCGGGACCGGCATCCGCGAGCATGACGGCTACGCCGCCGCATTCATCGATGCCTGCACCGAACTGCGGCGTTTGTTTCCGCACTCGCATGTGTCCGGAGGGGTTTCCAACGTCAGCTTCAGTTTCCGCGGCAATACCCCCTTGCGTGAAACCATGCACTCGGTATTCCTGTATCACGCCATCCGTGCCGGCCTCGACATGGGCATCGTCAATGCCGGCGCCATGCCGCTGTACGACGACCTCGACCCGGAGCTGCGTTCGCTGGTGGAAGCACTGGTATTGAACACCGACGCCGATGCCACCGAAAAAGTGATGGCGCGTGCCGCCGCTTTCCAGTCGTCCCGCACGGAAGACGATCCGGCATTGCTGGCCTGGCGCAGCTGGCCGGTAGCGGACCGGTTGGCGCATGCCTTGGTGCATGGTATCGATGCCTTCGTCGGCATCGATACCGAAGAAGCGCGCTTGGCCGCAGCACATCCCCTGGATGTCATCGAACAGCACTTGATGCGCGGCATGAACACCGTCGGCGATCTTTTCGGAGCCGGCAAGATGTTCCTGCCGCAGGTCATTAAATCGGCCCGGGTGATGAAGAAGTCGGTCGCACTACTGCTTCCATTTATCGAGGCCCTGAAGGAAACCGGCAATTCAGGCAGCTCCAACGGCCGCATTATCATGGCCACGGTCAAAGGAGACGTCCACGACATCGGCAAGAACATCGTCGGCGTGGTGCTGGCCTGCAACAATTTCGAAATCATCGATCTGGGCGTGATGGTACCGGCACAGACCATCATCGACGCCGCCATCGAACATCAGGCGGTCGCCATCGGCCTATCCGGTCTGATTACGCCTTCCCTGGAGGAAATGAGCCACATCGCCAAGGAAATGAAACGCCAGGGCATCGCTCTGCCGCTGCTGATCGGCGGTGCCACCACCTCGCGTGCGCATACCGCGCTCAAAATCGCCCCCCATCACGACCAGCCGGTGATCTGGGTCAAGGATGCTTCACGGGCAGTCGGCGTTGCCGCTGCCGTCTGTACTCCCGAACAGAACAAGGCGCTTCTGCAGGACATCGCCGAAGACTATGCCCAGATCCGGTTGCGGCACTCCCAGAAATCGGATGCCAAGGCATTGGTCTCGCTCGAATCGGCACGGGGCAACGGCCTTCGCATCGATTGGAGCGCCCATACGGCGAGCGCGCCCCTGTTCACCGGCACGCGGATACTGGATGACATCCCGCTCGAGGCGCTGACCCCCTACTTCGACTGGACGCCTTTCTTCCAGAGCTGGGAGCTGTCGGGCAAATATCCCGCCATTCTCGACGATGCCGTGGTTGGAACCCAGGCGCGCGCGCTGTTCGACGATGCACAGCAGATGCTGTCACGGATGGTGTCGGAAAAATGGCTGCGCGCCCGTGCCGTGGTCGGGTTCTGGCCGGCACATAGCCGGGGCGAGGACGTCATTCTGGAAGCGGCATCGGGAGAACACCACCTGCATTTCCTCCGTCAGCAGGCACAGAAGCCTGATTCGCGTCCGAATCTGTGTCTGGCCGATTTCATTTCACCGTCGTCGGATTTTCTGGGCGCATTTGCAGTCAACTGCGGCGAGGGCGTGGACGCCCGAGCACGAGCGTTCGAGCAGGCCCATGACGATTATTCCGCGATTCTGCTGAAAGCCCTGGCCGACCGTTTCGCCGAAGCCTGCACCGAATGGCTGCACCGGAAGGTCCGCACCGAATTCTGGCCCTATGCCGGCGAGGAAGCGCTGGACCATGAAGCCTTGATCGAGGAGCGTTATGTTGGCATCCGGCCGGCACCGGGTTATCCGGCCTGCCCCGATCACAGCGAAAAGCGCAGCCTGTTCGATCTGCTTGGTGCCGAAAGCGCGATCGATCTGAACTTGACCGAAAATTTCGCCATGCATCCGGCATCCGCGGTCAGTGGATACTATTTTGCTCACCCGCGCAGCCAGTATTTCGTAGTCGGGCGGTTGGGCCGGGATCAGGTGGCCGATTATGCGGCGCGGAAAGGCGTCAGCCTAGCCCAGGCGGAAAAATATCTCGCGGCGAATCTGGACTACGATCCGGAATGACTACCAGATCAGGTCGTCGGGAACCTGATATTTCGGATCATCGTAGCCTTCCGGAAGACTTTCTTCATTGCCGTCACAGTAAAGGGCGACCAACGACGGCAGCAGTTCACGCACGGCCAGGGTGTTTTCGCGCGTCGTCAGGCAATATCGGCCGTTGAACTGCACCACCCCGAGCTCGCCGGCATTGAGCGCCGCCAATTGCGCGGCGGTGACGTAAATGCGCTTGATCTTTCCGCCGTACGAGAAATGACGGGCGATATCGGCGTCGGCGACATTCAGAATACCGCCTTCCAGCAGTTTGCCGACCTGTTCCTTGGAGATTTTCTTTTGAAGTGCTGCAGCCTGTTTCGCCTGTTCGGCCATTTCGCGTTCGCGCTTTTCCTGCTGGGTGCGCAGGGCGAATGCCCGGGCAAGATCGATTTCTTCCTGCGACTGCTTCGGCTTCGGCTTCGGCTTCGGCTTGCCCGAATGTCCGGTACGCTCGACAGTTTTGCCGCGTGCAGGCTTTCCCGGTGGATGCGGGGCTTTGTCCGGCCTGCGCTCGGTTTTCGGCGCCGGCTTGAACCCAAGGCCCAGCAGCTGGTCTTTCAGGGAATGACTCATGGGACTCAGTAATGCGGCGGCGGCGGCTCGGTGCCGGAATCACCGGGCACCTGATTACGCATCGCCTTGAGTTCATCGAGCGCGCGGCGCAGCTGTTCGGACTGCCGGTAAACCTCCATGCGCGATTCGGCCAAGGCGTCACTCAGCTCGCCCAGAGCATGCTCCTGAAAGCTGACACGCATTTCCAATTCGGCGATACGGTCCTCGGGACTGCCGGGCATGATCAGGAATTCCGGACGATGCTGCGGCCACGGCCGATGCCGTAATAGGCGATGCCGGCCTGCTCCACGGTTTCCGGATCATAGATGTTCCGGCCATCGAACACCACGGCCGCCGACAGCTGCTGCTTGAGCTGGGCAAAATCGGGGCTGCGGAAATTCTTCCATTCGGTGACCACGACCAGGGCATCGGCATTCTGCAGGGCGGCATTGGCGGTACCGGACAAAGTCAAGTCCTCGCGCTGGCCGAAGATGCGTTCGGCTTCATGCATCGCCTCCGGATCGAACGCCTGTACCTTGGCACCCGCATTCCACAGACTGGCCAGCAGGTTGCGGCTGGATGCGGCACGCATGTCGTCGGTGTTGGGCTTGAAGGACAATCCCCAGACCGCGAAGGTTTTGCCCTGCAATTCGCCCTCGAAATGACGGCTGATCAGTTCGAACAGCTTGTCTTTCTGGCGATCGTTGACTGCTTCGACGGCAGCCAGTATCTGGGCTTCGTATCCGTACTGGCGGGCGGTTCGTTCGAGCGCCTGCACATCCTTGGGAAAACAGGAGCCGCCGTAACCGGCACCGGGATAGATGAAGCTGTAACCGATGCGGGGATCGGAACCGATGCCATGGCGGACCATTTCGATATCGGCACCGACGCGCTCGGCGATGTTGGCCATCTCGTTCATGAAGCTGATCTTGGTGGCGAGCATGGCGTTGGCCGCGTATTTGGTCAGTTCCGCCGAGCGCACGTCCATGGCCACGATGCGATCGTGATTGCGGTTGAACGGTGCATAAAGCTTTTTAAGGACGTCGAGGGCTTTGACTGATTTGGCACCGATGACGATCCGATCAGGCCGCATGCAGTCTTTCACCGCATCGCCTTCTTTCAGGAACTCCGGATTGGAGACCACATCGAAGCCGGTGTCGGCACTGCGCGCGGACAAAGCCGCGGCGATGGTGGCCTCGACACGGTCGGCGGTACCAACCGGAACCGTCGATTTGTTGACCACGACCGCATAATGCGTCAGGTACCGTCCGATGGTCCCGGCCACCGCCAGAACGTACTGCAGATCGGCACTGCCGTCTTCATCCGGCGGCGTGCCCACGGCGATGAAGATGATGTCGCCATGCGCCACGGCCGATTCGGCATCGGTGGTGAACCGGAGGCGGCCTTCCTGGTGGTTCTGCACCACCATCGGGGTCAAGCCCGGTTCGAAAATCGGAATCTGGCCTTGATTGAGGCCTTCGACCTTGGCACTGTCGATGTCGACACAGACCACCTGGTTGCCCATTTCGGCCAAACAGGTGCCCGTGACCAATCCGACATAGCCGGTACCGAATACAGTGACTTTCATGCGGACATCCTTGGCTTACGCCCTGCCGGATTACTGGCCGGCGGGCATCTGCGGGGCTTCACCGGCCGGACGCGGCTTGGTTTCCAGAAGCTCGACTTCGAACACGACCGCGGCATTCGGACCGATCACGGGCGGACTGCCGGTTTCGCCCCAACCCAATTCGCTGGGAATCCAGAGTTTGTATTTGCTGCCGACCGACATCAGCTTGACGCCTTCCGCCCAGCCCGGCACGACCTCGGCCAGAGAGAACTGAGCCGGTTCATTGCGGTCATAGGAACTGTCGAACGGAGTACCGTCGATCAGGGTTCCCTTGTAGTGGACTTTCACCAAGGCATCGTCGGTCGCAGGCTTGGCACCTGCGCCCTGGCGGAGCACCTGGTATTGCAGGCCGCTGGCGGTGGTAATGACGCCCGGCGCGCCTTTGTTCTTGGCCAGGAAGGCCTTGCCGGCTTCAAGATTCTTTTTCGGCAGTTCTGCGGCGACTTTTTCGGCATGAGCCTGCAACTTGACGCTGAACGCTTCGCGGATCTGCGTATGTTGCGCTTCGGTGACCAGCGGTTTGTCGGCCATTTGATCGCGCATGCCCTTGGTCAGCATATCGACGTCGATTTCCTGTTCGATTTCCTTGAGCGACTTGGCGATGTCCATGCCGATCATGTAACTGACCTGCTTGCGTTCGGTATTCATGCCGGACAGACCCTTGACGGTTTCGGATCCGCTGGCGGTGCTGGTGATGGCATCGGCAGACTTGTCGGCACCTTCGGCCCCTTTTTCGTCTTTGCTGCATGCGGAAAGGCTGACGCACATCAGAGCGCCGGCCAGAACAAGGGCCACGGGTTGCTTGAACTTCATCGGAAATCTACTCCACGTTGAGAAGCCACTATTGTCCTTGCAAAAGCGGCTCAGGGCAAACGAAACTTTCAGGGCTTACTTGGCCGCCAGGGCCGCTTCGATTTTGGCCACCAGCTGGGCATCATCGGGTTTGACTTTGCTGGGGAAGCTGCCGATGACATTGCCCTTGCGGTCAATGAGGAATTTATGGAAATTCCAGCCCGGCTCGTCGCCCGTCACTGCCTTGAAATCGCGGTAAATGCCGGTGGCGTCATTGCCTTTGACATGCACCTTCTCGAACATCGGGAACTTGACGCCGTAGGTGAGCGTGCAGAATTCCTTGATTTCCTTCTCGGTGCCCGGATCCTGACCCATGAAATCATTGGACGGGAAACCCAGAACGGCGAAACCTTTGCTTTGATACTTGGCGTTCAGGGCTTCGAGGGCCTCGAATTGCGGGGTATAGCCGCATTTGCTGGCGGTATTGACCACCAAAAGCACCTTGCCAGAGTAGGTTTTCTTGAAGTTGACCTGCTCTTTGCCCGCCAAAGTCCGGTACTGGTGCGATAAAACATCAGGCTTGGCGACGGCAAAGGTGGACCCCAGCAATAAGCCGAGAGCGGCATATCTCATTGATTTCATTTTCATTAATCTACCCCTTGGGTTCATTCCTGAATGGAATATGAAGAGACTAGCAAGTATCGGATGAATTTCTTGTTGACAGTAAAAATTATACTGTTATAGTTATCTACAACACCTAACGCATACACCACCGGAGTTCCCCATGGCACTTTCACTGAAAAACACGGTTATCAGCCTATCACTTTCGGGTCTGCTGTTGTTTGCGGGCTACCTGAGCGGCGAAGCCCCGGCCAGCGCAGCCAGCTCCGGCTTCTCCTCGGCTGCCTCACAAAGCGCCGTACAGGCCAAAGCCAATGCCGGCAAAAGCCAAACCGCCAAGAAAGCCAAACGCGCTTTCAGCAGCCCGTATTTCTCATTCGGCAAATCCAACCTGCCGACAGGAGCCCGCTAATGAGCATTCAATGGAGCGACAACAGCCCGATCTACCGCCAACTGAAAGACAAACTGGTCGGCATGATGCTGGACGGCGATATCAAGCCCGGCGATGCCCTGCCCTCGGTGCGTCAGATCGCGGCGGAATACCAGCTCAACCCGATCACCGTTTCCCGCGCTTTCCAGGAACTGGCCGATGAAAACGTGGTGGAAAAGCGCCGCGGCCTCGGCATGTACATGAGCGAGAACGCCAAAGACCAGTTGCTGTCGAGCGAAAAACAGCGCTTCCTGCAGGACGAATGGCCGCTGATCGTGGCCCGCATCCGCCGCCTGGGCCTGCAGCCCGAACAATTATTCGCATCCAACAAGGGAGAACAAGCATGAGCAGCGTCCTTCACGCTACCGCGCTGAGCAAACATTACGGCAAACAGGCCGCAGTCGACCGGGTCAATCTGGAAATCCAGCCGGGCCGCATCGTCGGCCTGATCGGCCCCAACGGCTCGGGCAAGACCACCACCCTGAAAGCCGCACTCGGTCTGATTCCCTTCGAGGGTGAACTGAAGGTGCTCGGTTTCGATCCGCGCACACAGCGCGATGACCTGATGAAGGAAGTCTGCTTCATCGCCGACGTGGCCGTGCTTCCCCGCTGGATGCGCGTCCGCGATGCCCTCGATTTCGTGGCCGGCACCCATCCCAAGTTCGATCGCAGCAAGGCCGATGCCTATCTCGCCCGGACCAAGCTGAAACCGACCATGAAGGTCAAGGAAATGTCGAAGGGCATGATCGTGCAGCTGCATCTGGCCATCGTCATGTCGATCGACGCGAAACTGCTGGTGCTGGACGAACCGACCCTGGGCCTGGACATCCTCTACCGCAAGCAGTTCTACCAGAACCTGCTGGAGGAATACTTCGATGAAGGCAAGACCATCATCGTGACCACCCACCAGGTCGAGGAGATCGAGCACATCCTCAGCGATCTCATTTTCATCCGCGAAGGGAAAATCACCCTGAACACCACCATGGATGAAATCGCCGATCGCTTCACCGAGGTCATGGTCGGTTCTGAACACTACGCCACCGCGAAAGCGCTGGGGCCGATCGATGAACGCTCGGTGTTCGGAAAGACCGTTTTCCTGTTTGACGGTGTCAGCCGTGCGGCACTGGCACCCCTCGGCGACATCAAGACGCCGGGCATCGCCGATCTGTTTGTCGCCACCATGAAAGGAACCTACGCATGAACACGATGAAATGGCTTTTGAAACGCGAATACTGGGAACACAAGGGTGGCTTTTTCTGGGCCCCCATCGTGGTCTCCGGACTTCTGGCCCTGCTGACCATCGGATCCATGCTGTTCGCGACTGCCGTAGGCAGCCAAGGCGGCTTCCATCTGGACGGCAACAATGCCGCCATCAACCTGCAGCAGGCACTGAACGACATTACCGACCCGCAGAAGATCGAATTCGCCAAAGGACTGGCCGTCGGCTACCCCGCCGTGGCCATGCCGCTGATGTTCACTCTGGGATTCGTGGTGTTCTTCTATTGCCTGGCCTCCCTTTACGACGAGCGCAAGGACCGCAGCATCCTGTTCTGGAAATCGTTGCCGGTTTCCGACCGCGATACCGTGATTTCCAAGGCGCTGACCGCACTGCTGGTCGGCCCGCTGATTGCCATCGGCTTCGCCCTGGCGCTGTCCCTGCTCGTATTGTTCAGCCTGATGGTGCTGGCGGCTTTCCACGGTCTGAACCTGTTCGGTCTGGTGCTGGGCGACAGCAACTTCTATCTGGTCATCGCGCAGATCGTCAGTTTCATCCCGGTTTACGTGCTTTGGGCGCTGCCGACCGTCGGCTACCTGATGTTCGTGTCGAGCTGGGCCAAGACCAAACCCTTCCTGTGGGCGGTCGGCGTGCCGGTGGTCGGCCGCGTCATCCTGACCTGGGTGAACGCCCTGGCCGGATCCCCCTTCGTGCTGGAAGGCTACTGGAAGATCATCGTGGCCCGCGGTCTGGGCAGCGTGTTCCCGGGATCCTGGCTCGGCGTCGTCGCGGAGTCGAGCACCGATATGAATCCGGACAATGCCGTCAGCTTGTTGCTCGCCAATACCTACAGCCTGCTGGCCACTCCGAATCTCTGGATCGGTGTCGTCATCGGCCTGGCCTTTCTGGCCGGCGCCATCCGAATGCGCCGTTACCGCGACGAAGGCTAAGATGTGAACTTGCCGGTACGGGTTTTCCGTACCGGCTTTACCAGAACTTCAGAGGACAGACCATGAAACCCATCCGCTTGCTTCCTTTGGCCCTGCTGACCGCACTGCTGGCCGCCTGCAATGCCGATAATACCGCGCAGACCGTCGAAAACATCAAAGCCGATGTCGCCAAGGACATCGAAGCCGATATGAACAAAGCCATTGCCGATGCCAAGGCCGACCTGACCGACATCACCATCACCATGCAGGACGGCGGCAAAGCAACCATCAACGCCAACGGCGATCTCAGCATCGCAGGAAACCCGGTGGTTCTCAACGCCGAACAACGCGAACTCACCCGACAGTACCATGCAGCCACCAAGAAAATCGCGATGCAGGGCATGGAAATCGGCAAGGAAAGCGCCAAATTGGCGAGCCAGGCCATCGGCAGCGCCATCGGCGGCATCATCAGCGGCAAGAACGAAGCCGAAATCGAAAAATCGGTGGAAGCCAAAGCCGGTAATATCGAGGCCGTAGCCAACCGCCTTTGCGACAGCGCGCTTGAATTGAAGGCAGTCCAAGAGAAACTGGTCGCCTCCGTTCCGGAATTCAAACCCGAGCCGATGGCCGTTGACAACGGCAAAGACGGCTGCAGCGTGCACTCCGGCGCTGGAATCAACATCGATACGGGTGCACCGTCGCCCGATTCAGAAAATCAGCCCAAGCCCTGAATATGGATTTAAGATTGAAAAAACGCCGGCATGCCGGGGTTTTTGGTTTTTACATTATCGGCTAATTTGCCCATACTGTGCGGGATGAAATTCCAAGACTGCAAATAAATAGGAAGGTTACCCGATGCGTTTATTTCTGATGATTTTGTGCCTCTGGCTTCCGGTGAATCAACCTGTATACGCAGATATCGCCTCTGCAGCGCGCAGCATTGAATGGGTCAAAGGAGAATTCAAGGACTACGAGAAAGACTATCCCGGCTTCGGCTACAGTCAAGGCTACAAATCATCAGAGGGTTGGATTACCGTATACAGCTACACTGGCGGATTTAATGACTGGAAAGAGGGGCTGCAGGACGCAAGGCTGAGACAAGTCCTGGACGCCGCCATCGATGAAGTCAAGTCGCAGTCAGATAAAGGCGAATACAAAGACCTGGCCACTAGCCCCATCAAAGAAAGGAATATCGCCGGAACCGCATATTATCAAGTTGACTTTCGCTATAACTACGGTGGTGAAGCCATCGATTCAAGCCTTTACCTCACTGTAAAAAATGGAATACTGCTTAAGTATCGAATCTCGTTCTACAGCGAGCCTTCGTTTTCTATGAATGAAGCAGCGTCAAGCTTCATTATGCGTTCACAGGACGAGAGCCTGTCACCCGCTTCAAAACTGCAAAAAATATAGCTGCCTGGAAAGCCGAACAACTTAATCTTTCAGCACAACCGGCCCGGATTCAGCAAAGCCTCCAGCTCGGTTAGGCTCAAATCAGTCATTTCCTTGGCAACGTCGATGATCGGCCGCTTTTCGGCATAGGCGCGCTTGGCAATCAACGCCGCTTTCTCGTAACCGATGACCGGATTCAGAGCGGTGACCAGAATCGGGTTGCGGGCCAGGCCGTCCTGCATCCGCGCCTTGTTGAATTTCACGCCATCGATGGCTTTTTCGGCCAGATGCCCGCAGGCGGACGCCAGCAGATTGAGGTTCTGGATGCTGTTGTAGGCAATCACCGGCATCATGGTGTTGAGCTGGAAACTGCCGCTTTGGCCGGCGATGCTGATGGCGGCATGGTTGCCCATGACTTGCGCGCACACCATGGCTACCGCCTCGGGAATCACCGGATTGACCTTTCCCGGCATGATCGAACTGCCCGGCTGCAATGCTGGCAATTCGGCCTCGGCCAGCCCCGACAACGGACCGGAATTCATCCAACGCAGGTCATTGGCGATTTTCATCAACGTCACCGCCAATGCATTGCACTGGCCGGACAGCTCGACCAGATGATCCTGGGCAGCCATGGATTCGAATTTATTCCCGGCCGGTTGAATTTTAAGACCCGTGGCCTTGCCGAGATATCGGCAGGCCAAAACGGTCATTTTCGGATCCGCATTGACGCCGGTACCGACCGCAGTGCCGCCCAGTGGCAAGGCGTGCAGCCGCTTGCCGGTATCCTGCAGCCTGGCCGTGGCCGACTCCAGCTGCGCCAGCCAGGCCGACCATTCCTGCTCGACCGTGACCGGCATCGCATCCATCAGATGGGTCCGCCCGGTTTTGATCAGACCACGCCCCTGCCGTGCTTTTTTGGCGATGCTCGCCCGCAGCTGTTTCAAGGAAGGCAGCAGCACACGCTGCAGCACCAGGGCCGAAGCCAGCAGACTGCTGCTGGGCACGACATCGTTCGAACTCTGCCCGTGATTGACATCATCGTTCGGATGCACCGTCACTCCGGACTGTCGCTTGGCCAAGGCGC
>JBMSNF010000043.1:0-13061 GCA_049421545.1 Arenimonas sp. | reverse complement strand
GATGTATGGCACTCCAAAAAAATATGAAAGCGCAATGATGAAAACAAGCGGCAACGTCAGCCGTAGGATGTTTGTCTTGATGTTCTCAGAACTCATTCGTCACTGCGGCAACCACGGAATTCCGTGTTCGTTGCGCTGTTCGGAGACCGCTTCGGCGGCGATGCGTTGTTGCAGTGTGATACCGGTCATCGGCAGGGGCGCTTCGCCGTTCAACACGCGCCGCGCGTTGTTCTCGGCGATGTAAGCCTGCTCGAACTGACCCAGGCTGGCGTGGGCTTGGCCGAGTTGGTTCCAACTTTCCGCGCCGCCGCCTTGGGCGATTGCGCGCTGCCAGTAGCCGATGGCGTTATCGTTGTTGCCGGCGGCATGGCTCCAGCTTCCGAGTGTATGCAGTAAGTCGGCATCGTCCGGATGCGCGGCCAACAAGGCACGCAGGCGTTCAAACAGTACAGCATCGTTCTGTGCCAAGGCCGACAGCGCTTTCACCGAGGCGCTGGCGTAATGGGCTTCGGCCGAATCCAATAATGCACTGGCGGCGGAATGCTGCATGCCCAACGCACTGGCGCGTTTTGCAAACGCTTCGGCCGTGGCTTCGCCGGGCGCACTTTGGGCATCGAACTCCTGCCAGCGTTGCCAGAGCGTGTCGGCGGAATCGGCACCGGCCAGATAACGGCTTTGGTACAGCGCTTGCAACTGCGCCTGTTGCTTGGCGCTCATGCCGTGGCCGCGGGCCTGCATCCAATTGCGGGCCAGATCGAACTGCTGCAGTGTGATCGCCGCGTCGATGGCGATGCCGCGTGCAATCGGCGACCACTCGGTGGCCGGCCGCGTCAGCATCACATCCAGGGCCTGCTGCGCCTTGCCTTGTTTCAGCAATAGCCGCGCATTGTTGGAGGCCGCCAAGGTCGGATTCGACTGGTTCAACTGTTCCAGCAAGGCGGCGGCGGCAACGTAATCCTCCTGCGCCAGTGCGGCCTGGCGGGCGCCCAGCAAGGCCAGATTGCGTACCTGCTTGTCTTCGGCGGCCTTCAACAGCAGGCTCTGTGCCCGTCCGTAGCGGCCTTCGTAGAACGCAGTCAGGCCGCTGTTGAGACGGCTGCGTGCCTGTTTATGGGCATAGGCCTGCCAGGCGTTGTAGGGAAAACGCAGTACGGTCCACAGCAACCACAGTGCGAACAGCAACAGGATGCAGGCGAACAGAAAGAAGGCGACGGTGGTGGTGACGGTGGTGCCATGCCAGCGGATGACCACTTCACCGAAATCCGGTTGCAGCAGATCCCAGGCCAAGGCGCCGAGCGCCGCCAGCAACAACCACCACAGGAAGCTGCGGTAAAGGCTCATGGCGCGGCGCTCTGTTTCAGGCGCTGCAGTTCGGCCAGTGTGCTGCCGGCTTCCGGCAAGGCGATGGTCAGCGGGGCATTCGCCGCCTGTTCGAGGCGCTCACGGCGCCCCTGCAAGGCCTTGCCATCGGCATACAGACGGTGCAGCCATTGGTCGATCCGGCGCACGCTGTTCTTGAATTCGGCACTCTGCCGCAATTGCAGAGCGGTGCGCGCATTGGCCATTTCCAGCGCCAGCGCGGTTTGCGCCGCCTGCCGTTCGGCTGGTGCGATCAGGGTCTGCTGGCCGGTCGGCTGGATGCGGATCAGCGCCTTGAGCAGGCGTTCGAAACCATACGGCTCCGGCGTGCCTTCGGTGTCGGCGCTGTTGGCGGCCGGCAACTGCGGCAGCAAGGCTTCCAGCGCGTCGAGTTCGCCGCGTGCGATTGCGCGCGGGTCGGCTTCGATGCCGCGGTACGCGGCCAGTTCGCGGGTGACCGTCTGCCGCAGCGTCAGCCATTGCGGATCTTTCAAACCGTTGATGGCGGTCGCGGCCAGTTCAGTGGCCTGCAGGGTGCCGGCCAGATCGCCGGAAAGCTGCCAGCGTTCGCGCGCGATGATCAGCAGCAACTCGGCTTCGTTCAGACGCAGACTGTCCATGGCGCTGCGGTCGCTGCGGCTGAGCTGTTGCACGCTGTCTTCGATCAATGCCGCGCGCTCGCTGACGCCGAGCACTTCATCGCGCAGCAGGTTGGTGCGGTTGGCCGATTCGCCCAGACGCTGCTGCAGCGCCGCGCGTTCCTGTTCCATGCGCGCCAGTTGCTGTTCGGCCAACAGCAGACGCCGGTCAAGCGCCTCGGCGCTGAGGTCGGTCGCCGGAATCAGGGCTTCGCCGGAATCCACCCGCAGGCGCAGCCAGGCGAAGACCAGCAGGGCCACCACCAGAACGACGGCCAGCATGATCACGCCGATGCGGGAGTGCGCTTTGGCAACGGGAACCGGCGAATCAGTCATGAGCTCATCCTTCACATTCATGGGCGGCAATGGTTTCCTGCACGGCGGCCAGCATCGCGGCCGGCTGCGTTCCGGCGGCGCATCGAACCCGACGGATGTCCAGCCCCTGCAGGTATTCTAGCAAGCGGGCGCTGCTGGCGATGCAAAGCGTGTCACGGATTATCGCGCGTTCTCCGGCATCAAGCTGCCGCCAGAATTCGGCAAAGGCCGCCCGGCTGCTGACCAACACCGCCGTGTTCGGTGCAAGTGCGTGCAGACCGCGATGCACGCTGGCCGGCAAATCCAGAGCCTGCCGGCAATAGACATGGGCGATATGCAGCTGAGCGCCGCGCGCCGGCAAGGCGGCCTCCAGCAGGCCGCGGCCGTCGGGCGCGGTGATCAGGCCAATATGTTGTCCGCGGCAATCGGACAGGATCGGCAGGGCCAACAGGCCGTCGGCGTTCTGCGGTTCGGCGGTCTGAACGCGATCGGCACCGGCGCGGCGCAGGGCCTTGGCGGTGGCTGTGCCGATGGCCAGCCAGTCGCCGTGCAGCGGGGCTTGCGTCGCCGCGAAGGCCGCCGCGGCCGGTGAACTGGCGATCCGGATCGGGCAACGCAGGGCGTCCTGCAGAGGCGCGCCGGCCTCCAGAGCCTGCAATTCAAAGGGCGATACCGCCAGCACCCGGGCGCCTTGGGCGGCGGCCGCACGCCGGACCGCGCCGTGCCGGTGGCGCGGGCGCAGCGAAATCAGGGTCCATCCGGCCAGGGCGGAAGTACGGGGCATGCGGCGTCGTGAGTGGCGGCCATTTGTGGCAGAATCTAGTGTAACTGAGGCCCTCCGGAAAGAAACCATGTTCACCAAAGCCTTGTTTGCCGCCGTGTTGTTGGCCGTGCTGCCGGCGCCCGTGTTGGCGGGTGGCTCCAGCAAGAACGACAAAGCCCTGGAAGCCGCGCTGAAGGTCTACGGCAAAGCCGTACGCTGGAATGATTTCGAGACGGCCCGTGAATCGGTGGATCCGCAGCTGCGCACGCCCGGCGGCTTCAGCGAGGCCGAAGAGGCTTATTACAAGCGGTTCCAGGTCAGCGGCTATCTGCTGAAATCGGCCGAACGCACCGATGCCCAGACTTACAGCCAACGGGTCGAGCTGCGCATCATCGACGTGGCTTCGCAGACCGAGCGCACCCAGACCGACCGGCAGACCTGGCGTTACGATCCGGTGGCCAAGCGCTGGTGGCTGACTTCGGGGCTTCCCAAGCTGGATTGACTGGCATTCGGCCCCGCCACGGGCGATAATAGGGGTTTACCCCCAGTTGGACGCCGCATGTCTTTTGACGCCCTGATTGCCTTTGCCGCCCAGAGTCCCATTCTTTCTTCGATTTTCGTGGTCTTGACCGTGGCCCTGGTCTACACCGAAGTGGCCCGCCTGTTCGTCGGTTACAAAACCGTGAGCCCGGCCCAGCTGACCGATCTGATCAACCGTGAATCCGCGCTGTTGGTGGATGTCAGTGCCATCGCCGAATTCGACAAAGGCCATATTCTGGGTTCCAAACATGTGGCCATGAGCCAGTTCGACCCGGAAAGCAAACTGCTGGCCAAGGCCAAGGAGCTGCCGGTGGCGGTGGTCTGCCGGACCGGACAGACCTCCAGCGAAGCCGCCAAACGCCTGCACAAGGCCGGATTCACCCGGGTGTATTGGCTGAATGACGGTCTGAACGCCTGGATCCAGGCCGATCTGCCCCTGACCAAGGGCCGGTGACTTGATATCATGGGCCCCGACCCCATAACCCTGTAGTACCCTGCCGATTCTTACCGCGTTTACGCATTTTTCCGGAGTTTTACATGTCTGCCAATCTGACCGAAGGCGCCGTCCAAGACGGTGCACAAGCCGCCTTCAACGTGCAAAAAATCTATGTGAAGGACGTCTCCTTCGAAGCCCCGAACGCCCCGCTGGTGTTCAACGAGCAAGGCCAGCCCGAGCTCAACATGAATCTGAACCAGAAAGTCGGCAAGCTCGCCGATGACGTCTATGAAGTGGTTCTGGGCGTGACCCTGACCTGCACCATCGGCGAAAAAACCATCTATCTGGCGGAAGTGGCGCAAGCCGGCATCTTCGGCCTTTCCGGTTTCGATGATGCGACCCTGGACGCCATGCTCGGCATCCATTGCCCGACCGTGCTGTTCCCGTATGCCCGTCAGGCCGTTTCCGATCTGATCAGCCAGGGCGGGTTCCCGCCGTTCTATCTTCAGCCGATCAACTTCGAAGGCATTTACGCCGAAGGTCTGCGCCGCCGCGCCGAACAGGTGGCCGCCGCCAGCGAAGGCAGCACCGTGGTTTCCGAAGGCGGCAACGCCTAAGCGATCGCCATGGACGCGCCGATGAAGGTGGCGGTTCTGGGTGCCGGCTCTTGGGGCACGGCACTCGCGGCGCTTCTGGCGCGCAACGGCCACCGGACCACGGTCTGGGGCCGCAATGCCGGCCAGGTCGATGCCATCAATACGCTGCACGAAAATACCCGGTACCTGCCGGGTATTGTTTTGCCCGAAAATCTGCAGGCCAGCACCGATCTGGCAGGCACCGTTCGCGATGCCGATTTCATTCTGGTGGTGACGCCCAGCCATGCCTTCACCGAAACCGTGCAGGCTTTGGCACCGCATCGCAAGGCCGGCGTCGGCGTGTCGTGGGCGACCAAGGGCTTCGAGCCCGGCTCCGGCCGTTTCCTGCATGAAGTCGCCGGTGATATTCTCGGCGCCGATGTCGCGCTGGCCGTGGTCACCGGGCCGTCCTTCGCCAAGGAAGTCACGCAAGGCCTGCCGACCGCGGTCACCGTGCATTCGGAAGATCCCGATTTCGCCCAGACCGTGGCCGAAGCGCTGCACGGTCCGACCTTCCGCGCCTACACCGGCAACGACATGCTGGGTGCCGAGCTCGGCGGTGCGATGAAGAACGTGTTGGCGGTCGCCACCGGCGTCGCCGATGGCATGGCGCTGGGCCTGAACGCCCGTGCCGGCCTGATCACCCGTGGCCTGAATGAAATGCTGCGTCTGAACCACGCGCTGGGTGGCCGTGCCGAAACCCTGATGGGCCTGGCCGGACTGGGCGATCTGGTATTGACCTGCACCGGGGACCTGTCGCGCAACCGCCGCCTCGGCCTGGCCTTGGGCAAAGGCCAATCCATCCGCGAAGCGGTGGCCTCGATCGGGCAGGTGGTGGAGTCGATCCAGACCTGCGATGAAGTGATGCGGCTGGCCGAGCGCTTCGGCATCGACCTGCCGATCTCCGCCTTGGTGCGCCGCGTGCTGCACGAGGAAATCACCCCGCAGGAAGGACTGAAGCTGCTGCTGTCGCGCGAACAGAAACCCGAGTATCCCGAAGGCCTGTTCGACTGACGCAAAAAAACCCCGCCGGAGCGGGGTTTTTCATTTGCGCGGGATGCGTGCTCAGAAGCTGAAGCGGGCGCCCACATTCCAGCCGTTCAGATCGCTGCCGCTGCGGTCGGCGTAGTCGTAGCCGGCGGTGATGCCGAAGCTGTCGTTGACGTGGTACACGCCGCCGATGCCGACGCCGAAACCGTCACCGAAATCGCCGGCGTCGGTGTAGTTGACCTTGCCGTTGAGTTCGAATTTGTCGCTGACCATGCTACGCACGCCGGTGGCGATGCGGTAGCCGTTGTCGTCGGCCTTGATCAGGCTGTTGGCGATGTTGCCGCTGTCGCGGATGTAGGACAGTTCGCTGACCCAGTCGGTCTTGTCGTTGATGGCTTTGCGGAAACCGGCGCCGACATTGTATTCGTCGAGGCTGATGCCGCTCTGGTCGTTCTTCTGGTAGCCGGCGAAGCCGTAGAAGCTGTCGTTGAATTTCAGCGAGCCGTCGATCGAGAAGCCGTCAAGGTTGCCCGGGCCGACATCGAGCTTGCTGTACGCGCCTTCGACATAGCTGTAGTCCAGATCGGAAGCCTGGGCGGAAAAAGCGGCGGCGGTCAGGGCGAGGGCCAATACGGTACGTTTCATAGATACTCCAAGTGGTTGACTGATGCGGAAATGCACAGTGCATTTCATTCTGCATTTCGCAGACGCCCAACTTGGAGTGTCTTAAGTCACGGAAGTTCGCCCTTGCTGCGTGTATGTTAATGTTCCGTTTAGGCGGTTATTTCAGCAGACGCCGTGCCAGCCACATCATCATCACTTTCTGCAGCGCGCCGGAGTTGCGCACCATGCCGCCGAGCGGGCCCAGTGATTCCATCAACAGATTGCCGGGTTTGATGGCCTCCATGGCCTTGCCGGCCGACTGCCGCAGCTGAATCTGGCGCAGTTCTTTTTCCAACGCCAGAATTTCCATCTCCTGGTCGATCTGCTCGAACGAAGTATAGATTTTACGGTTCATGGTCCGTCCGCGAAGAAGATGTCGGAGAAGCGGCGCAGGATCGGCCGGTTGATCTGCTCGCGCAGGACATAGACGGCGATCAGCATCAGCGCATAGAAGCCGCCGGTGATCAGGAAGCCCTGGCTCATCGAGCCGAGGGCATTGCCGATGGCCAGTGCGGCGGCCATCGACGCGAACAGAAGGACCATCAGGCCGAACAGCGTGAACAAGGTCAATCGGATCAGCAGGGTCAGCGATTTCATGCCGACCTTGAACGTCCACAGTTTGTAGTAGGCGGCCTGGTTCTCCAGCAGCGCTTCCACGCTGTCGCGCAGGTCTTCGGCGTTTTCCCGGATCGGGCTCATGGGGTGTCGCGGCCCTGGCGGATGCGTGCCTTCAATTGCTCGAGACGCGCCTCCAGTTTTTCGATGACCGCCTCCGACTCGAGACCGGCCTGCTCGCTCAGGTTGTCGATGGCGTGTTCGATCTGCTGGGTTTTGTCGCCGACCGCGGTCTGCACTTTGCGGCTCAGTGCCTGCAGCTGTTCCTGCAGTTCGTCACCGAGTTCATCCACGCCGTTCTTGAGTTTTTCGCGGGTCCTGCGGCCGCTGTCGGGTGCGAACAGGATGCCGAGGCCGGCACCGATGGCGACGCCGGCCAACAGGGCCAAGAGGGCATTGCTGTCTTTTTCGCTCATCGCGATCTCCCTGGAGTGTAGCGCCGTGTGAGTCAGGCGTAACCGAGCTGGCACCAGACCGCGATAACCGCCACGGCAACTGTGTTCGATAGATTCAGACTACGCTGAACCGCGGGCATCGGCAAGTGCAGTTTGTGCGTTCCGGCAGCCCGGCCAACCTCAGCAGGTTACGGACCACATGCAATCGCCGTCAGGCTTGTTCTTTGGCTGCTGTCCCGGGTCCGTCGCTATGCCTCTGGCACTGCGGTGGGACTTCCGAACAGACGGCCCTGACCGATGGCGCACCCCATGTCTGCAAGCATCCGAGCCTCACCTTCGGTCTCCACACCTACTGCAAACGCTGCGATATCGAGCGCCAAGAGGGCACGGAGCAGACGCTCGACTGTTCGACGCTGTGCCGAACTCTTGTCAATTCCCGACACCAGTGAAGAATCAATCTTGGCTATGTCAGGTTCCAGGATGACCAATGACTCGAAGCTGTTTTGGCCGAAGCCTACGCCATCGATGGCGAAGGTGAATCCAGCCTCCTTGAGACCAGTCACGCGTTTCAATAGGTACGAGGGATCACCGATGAACTCCTGCTCACTCATTTCGATGCAATAGTTCTGTGGACTACGTGATCCCGGAATCATCTCAATAATGCTCGATGCGGGGGTGGCAAGAAGTGTGCTTGGGGCGATGTTGACGTGGATAAGCCTGTCGAGCGGCAATATGGTCGAGGCTGAAAGACAGGTTTTGAGTGCGGCCAGATCCGCGACAAGCCCTTTGCCGTCCGAGCGGGCAGCATGGAAGAAATCATTCGGGTTCTCGAAGGGGCCTTCCGGCCCACGGATTAGCATCTCGTAGCTCGTGATTTGGCGGGTTCCAAGATCAACCATCGGCTGCTGGTAGGCATGAAGCTGGCAGTTCAGCACCGCAGTCAAGGCTTTGGAGAGCATGCGCTCCTCCTCATCGCCGGAGGTCACGCGGTCCTTGCCAAGGCGCTTGCTGTGCACAATTTTGTTGGCGGCCAGAGCGAGCAGCTCGTCGATGGAGGATATGGAAGCCGGAGCGGCAAAAACCGCTGCGCTGATCGTAACGGGTATTTCAGCCATGGAACGGGAGCTGACTGAAAGCCGCAGCCGCTCCGCGATCAAGGTCCCCTCGGCCAGACGCGTATCGGGAAGGATGGCGAAAAATTCATCACCGCCGATTCGGGCGAAGATGTCTGAGGGCCGAAGGGATTTCCGGACCCTGGCGGCCAGCTCCTTCAAGACGATGTCACCGCCGGCATGTCCTAGCCGACCGTTCACTCCCTTGAAGTCATCACAGTCGATGAGTATGCATACGTTTTTAGTCACGCCCCGCTGGGACTGCTCCACGAGCGAACTCAGCGACCGCGAAAGTCCTCGTCGGTTCAACACATTGGTCAATGTGTCCTGATGGGCAAGTTCATCAAGACGAGCATTTGTTGCGCGCTGTTCGGTAAGGTCTCGAATAAAGGCGGCGAATGCCGCCTGACCATCCGACTTCAGCGCCGTGACGGTCAGTTCTATTGGAATCAGATGTCCGTCGCGGTGAAGACCCTCAAGCTCAAGATGTTGGTTTAGGATCACAGACTTGCGCGTGTCATGATACCGGGTGAATCCGGCTGCATGGGCATCGCGCATGTGCATAGGAATGATTTTCGCGAGCGGACATCCCAGGGCCTCCTCAGGCTGCCAGCCGAAGATCTTGGCCGCCGATGCATTCCAACCGCAGATGACTCCATCCGAGTTCGCCACTACCACAGCATCAAGTGCATTGTCGAGGAACTGGCCGAGAAAAGATTCACTTCCAAGCCCGTAATTGATGGCGTCAGATTTATTCATCGTGATTTTCTAGTGGGATACCACAGTGCGAATCAGATGTAGCCGAGTTGCCTCCAGACCTCGAAAACCGCCACGGCTACGGCGTTCGACAGGTTCAGACTACGCTGATGCGGCCGCATTGGCAAGCGCAGCTTTTCGTCCCCGGGAATGCCGGCCAGCAGTTCAGCCGGCAGGCCGCGGGTTTCCGGACCGAACAGCAGGGCATCGCCGGCGCGGAAGCGGGGCGTATCGAAACGGGTTTCGGCTTTCGAGCTGAAGGCAAAAACGCGCGGCTGACCGAGATGCGCCAGACAGGCCGCGTAGTCGGCATGCCGGCGGACATCGGCGAATTCGTGGTAATCCAGACCGGCGCGCTTGACCCGGGCGTCATCCCAGACGAAGCCGAGCGGTTCGACCAGATGCAGACGGGCACCGGTGTTGGCGCACAGGCGGATGATGTTTCCGGTGTTCTGGGGGATTTCGGGTTCGAACAAAATCACATCGATCACGATGTGTTCCACATTCAGCTGAGTTGACAGGATTTTAGCAAAACCGACTGCGCCCGGTTTTTTTCGGCGACCGGCACTTCGCGGTCGGTCAGGGGAAACTCGATCAGCGCACGCAGCGAGGCGCTGCCGTCATCATCGCGGATGTTGCTCAGGCCCTTGAAGCGCAGCAGCCGGTTGCCGCTGTTGTTGTAGGTCACTTCGATGTCGGGTGCCACCAGACCCAGCCAACCGTCGAGTCCGAGCCGGAAGGTCTGTGCCGCCTGCTCGCGGTAAACCGCGGCGCCGACCCGTTGCAGATGGAAGCCGTAGCTGTCCAATCGCGAGGGCACCGCGAACTGCAATTGCTGCCGGCGGTCGCTGAGCAGTTGCGGCCAGCGGCTGCGGATGAAACCATCGAAGCCGGCGTCGGCCACCAGGGTTCCTTCATTCTGCAGTTGCCGCTCCTTGTAGCCCTCGGTTCCGGCAAACCAGACGCTGGCGCTGCCGTTCTTCCAGCGCAGTCCTTCGCGGTAGCCGAGCCGGGCATCCTTGAATTCGAAGTCCGGGGCCAGCCGCGACGGACTGTAGGAGATTTCCTTGCGGGCGAACGGGGTGCCATCGGCGCAGCGGTACAGCACGGTGCGTTCGGACAGCAGATTGTTCTCGAAACGGGTCCAGTGCGACTCGGTATACAGCAGACGTTTTTTCTGCAGGTCCCAGGCCTGGCCCTGCTCGAAGCGGACCGATTCAACGGCGGACGCGATTCCGGGCATTGTCAGCAATAACAGAAGGATAGCGGATCGCGGCATACGGGACGGCTCCGGATTTCACTCCGCCACTATGACATATGGCCTAGTGTAGGTCCCGTCAATTTCCATTACCATTACCGATTCACCCCCAAGGAACCCCGCACATGCGCTTCGGAAACAAAACCCTATTGTCGGCCGCGCTCGGCCTCGCGCTTCTCGGCACTTCGCCATATCTCGTGTCCCCGGCTCAGGCCGCCGGCGCCCAGACCGTCGATATCGCCTACCAGGAATTCACCCTGCCGAACGGCCTGCGCGTGATCGTCCATACCGACCGCAAGGCGCCGATCGTCGCCGTCAACATCTGGTATCACGGCGGCTCCAAGAACGAGCCGCTCGGCCGCAGCGGATTCGCGCACCTGTTCGAACACCTGATGTTCCAGGGCTCGGAAAACCACAAGGGCGAATTCTTCGAACCCTTCGAGCTGGTCGGCGCCACCGACCAGAACGGCACCACCAATTCCGACCGCACCAACTATTTCCAGAACGTGCCGACCACGGCGCTCGACATGGCCTTGTTCATGGAATCCGATCGCATGGGCCATCTGCTGGGCGCCATCGACCAGGCCGGTCTGGATGAACAGCGCGGCGTGGTGCAGAACGAAAAACGCCAGGGCGAAAACCAGCCGTATGGCCGCGTGTTCGATCACCTGCTGAAGGCCAGCTATCCGAAAGGCCACCCCTATCACCACTCGGTGATCGGCTCGATGAACGATCTCAATGCCGCCACCCTGGATGACGTCAAGGCCTGGTTCAAGAGCTGGTACGGTCCGAACAACGCCGTGCTGGTGTTGGCCGGCGACATCGATCTGGCCACCGCCAAGGAAAAAGCCACGCGCTATTTCGGCGACATCCCGGCCTCGGCGTCGGTCGCCAAAATGCCGACCATGATCGCCAAGCGCACGCAATCCACCCGTGAAACCATCACCGACAAGGTCCCGCAGACCCGCGTTTACCGTGCCTGGAACGTTCCGGGCGTGGGCGATGCCGCCGGCGACCAGCTGCAGATTCTGGCGCAGGTGCTCGGCGGCAGCAAATCCTCGCGCCTCGACAAGCGCCTGCTGTTCCAGGACAAACTGGTCGACAACGTCGCCGCGTTTGCCTGGGGCTCGGAGCTCGGCGGTCTGTTCATCGTGCAGGCGGATGTCAAAGCCGGTGCCGATGCCGCCAAAGTCGAAGCCGCCATCAGTGAAGAAATGGCGCGTCTGATCAAAGACGGCCCGACCGAAGCCGAAGTGGCCCAGGCCAAGACCGTCATCAAGTCCGGCTTCATCCGCGGCGTCGAGCGTATCGGCGGCTTTGGCGGCAAGGCCGACGTGCTGGCCGAATGCGCCGTGTTTACCGGCAAGGCCGACTGCTTCCGCGAGAGTCTGGCCGTCATCGAGAAAACTTCGGCCAAGACCCTGCAATCGGTCGCCGGCAAGTGGCTGTCTTCCGGTGACCACACCCTGAGCATCGTGCCGGGCGAACGCCCGCCGGTGGTCGAAGAACCGGCGGTGGCCAATCTGGCGCCTTCGGTCATTCCGAAAGCCGATCCGAAATTCAGCACGGTGAAAACCGATCTGGATCGCAAAGCGGGCGTGCCGAAAACCACCCGTTTCCCGGATCTGAAATTCCCGGAACTGCAGCGTGCCACGCTCAGCAACGGCACCCGCGTGATTCTGGCCGAGCGCCCGGGTCTGCCGGTGGTGCAATTCAGCATGGCCTTCCAAGGTGCGGGCTTCGCCTCCGATCAGGGCCGCAAGGCCGGCATCGCCAACTTCACCATGGGCATGCTCGACGAAGGTGCCGGTCAGTACGATGCACTTGGTTTCGGTGACCGTGCCGAATCGCTGGGTGCCAACATCGGTGCCAGTGCCGATCTCGATGGCAGCAGCGTCTTCGTTTCCGCACTGAAGGAAAACCTCGAGCCGTCGCTGTCCCTGTATGCCGACATGATCCTGCGTCCGCGCTTCGATCAAGCCGAAATCGACCGCGTGCGTGCATCCTGGATTGCTTCGATCAAGCAGGAAAAAGCACGTCCGGCCGGCATCGGCGGCCGTACCTTGCGCCAGACTGTTTATGGCACGGGCCATCCGTATGCCGTGGCCTCCAGTGGTTTGGGTGAAGAAGACAGCATCGCCTCGCTGACCAAGGACGACATGCTCGCCTGGCACCGTGACTGGATCCGTCCGGACAACGCCACCCTGCTGGTGGTCGGTGATACCACCTTGAAGGAAGTGTTGCCGAAACTGGAAGCGACCTTCGCCGGCTGGAAAGCCCCGTCCGCCGCCAAGCCCACGGTTGCCGTCACTCCGGTGGCGCTGCCCAAGCAGAAGCGCGTGATTCTGATCGATCAGCCGGGCGCCGTGCAGGCCAATATCCTGATCGGCCAGTTGGTGCCGTCCAGCCGCGATGCCAACGCCACCCAGTTCGAAATCGCCAATTCGATTCTCGGCGGTGAATTCAGCTCGCGCCTGAACATGAACCTGCGTGAAAACAAACACTGGGCCTACGGTTCGTACTCCGGTGTCGGTGGTGCGCAGGGTCAGCGTCTGTGGACCGCCTCCGCCGCCGTGCAGATCGACA
>JBMSNF010000042.1:0-13151 GCA_049421545.1 Arenimonas sp. | reverse complement strand
GGCCACGGCGGCCTTATTCAGGGCAGCCTTGGCGGCGAAATCTTCGGGTACGGGATACAGATCAGTCATGGCATCTCCACCGCCTCACGCGGGCATTACCGGTTCTCGTGTATGGTATCCGAAATCGTCCGCCCGCCTGAATGCCATGCCTGAATTGCCCGAAGTCGAAACCACCCGCCGCGGCCTTGAGCCGCATATTCTGGGAAAACGCATTACCGGCGTGGTGCTGCGCCGCGACAATCTGCGCTGGCCGATTCCGTTCGATATCGTCGAGCAGCTGCCGGGACGGAAAATCACCGGCATCGAGCGCCGCGCCAAATACCTTTTAATGCATACCGAAGCCGGCAGCGCGCTCTGGCATCTGGGCATGTCGGGCAGCATGCGCGTGCTGAAGGCCGGCACCCCGGCCGGCAAGCATGATCATGTGGATATCGAACTGACCGGCAAACGCGTGATCCGTTTCACCGACCCGCGCCGTTTCGGCTGCCTGCTCTGGCAGCCCGTGGGTGAAATCCACCCGTTGTTGCAGAAGCTGGGGCCGGAGCCGTTGTCCGAGGCCTTCAGCGGTGATTATCTGTTCCAACTCAGCCGTGGCCGGACCGCGCCGGTCAAATCGTTTTTGATGGATCAGGCGGTGGTGGTAGGCGTGGGCAACATCTATGCCGCCGAAAGCCTGTTCCGCGCCGGCATTTCGCCATTGCGTGAAGCCGGGTCGCTATCGAAGGCACGCTACGACAAACTGGCCCGCGCCGCGAAGGCCATCCTGGCCTATGCTATCGAACGCGGCGGCACCACCCTGCGCGACTTCATCAATCCCGATTCCGAGCCCGGCTACTTCGAGCAGGAACTGGATGTGTACGGCCGCGAAGGCGAGCCTTGCAAGAAATGCGGAAGACCGCTGCGCGACTCACGCCTGAACAACCGCGCAGGGGCGTGGTGCGGGCATTGCCAGACCTGAAAAATTATTTATCATGAGCAGAACAGGATTGATCCACATAGACCGACACCTGTTTTGAATTGATCATTCTAGTTCACTGAGGAGCGTATGATGATTTCTCCGACTGCACTCACCCTTACCGCTTTCATCACCTGGGCCCTATTGATTTTGGTTCTGATGGAAGTCATCCGCTCGCAGCTGGTGCTCAGCGGCAAAGTCGTCGCCAACGGCTTCACCCCCGACAACGCCGGTCTGTCGCCGTTCATGCAACGGCTTGCGCGCGCCCATGCCAATTGCGTGGAAAGCCTGCCGGTATTCGGCGGCCTGCTGCTGGTGGCCATCGTCACCGGGCACACCGCCATCACCGATCCGCTGGCCTATGTGTTTCTCGGCTGCCGCTTCGTCCAATCCGTGGTGCATCTGGCCTCCACCAGCCCGACGGCGGTCAAAATCCGCTTCACCTTCTTCGCGGCGCAGATGGGCATCGGGCTGTATTGGGCGTTCCAGCTGTTATCCTCGATTCTTGCAAATACCGCGGCATGAGCCAAAAGCGGCGAAACGCCGGATTGACAACGGCTTGACCCGAATTCCGTTAGGCTAGGACGATCTCAATGTTTTGGAGCCCGCCATGAAGTTTTCCCTGATGGCTTTTCTGCTGTCGGCGTGCGCATTCGCCAATGCCAACGAACGCACAGTCACGATGGATCTGGTTGATGCCGATGGCAAATCCGCGTGGGTCGGCGAGGTCCACATCGCCGAAACGCCGTACGGCCTGGTCTTTACGCCGCAGATGCGGGCCTTGCCGCCGGGCCTGCATGGCTTCCATGTGCATGAAAACCCGAGCTGCGCACCGAAAGACAAAGACGGCAAACCGGTGGCGGCCTTGGCGGCAGGCGGTCATTACGATCCGGACGCCAGCGGCAAACACGGCACGCCCTGGGGCGACGGCCATCGCGGCGACCTGCCGCCGCTGTTTGTGGATGCCGAAGGCTCGGCCACGCAACCGGTGCTGGCGCCGCGTCTGAAAATGAGCGAGTTAACAGGGCGCTCGCTCATGCTGCATGCCGGCGGCGACAACCATGCCGACCATCCCGTCGTGCTTGGCGGCGGCGGTGCCCGCATCGCCTGCGGCGTGATCCGCTGACATGGCGACACTCGCGCTGAAAATTCCGCCGCCGGTCATCGCGCTGCTCTGCGCCGGCGCCATGTATGCCCTTGCCGAAACCACCCTACCCTATGGACTGGGCCCGGCTTGGACCTTGCCCGCCGCCATTACGCTGGCCGTCATCGGTATCGGCTTCGATCTGGCGGGACTGATGGCGTTCCGCCGGCATCGCACCACCATCAATCCCTTGCATCCGGAAAAAACCAGCAGCCTGGTCACCGGCGGCATCTACCGCATCAGCCGCAATCCGATGTATGTGGGCATGGCGCTGCTGTTGTTGGCCTGGGCGGTATATCTGGAAAGCCCGGCGGCACTACTCGGCATCGGCGCTTTCATCGCTTACATCACCCGCTTCCAGATCATTCCGGAAGAAAGTTTATTGTCCCAGCATTTCGGGGCGGAGTTCGAAAACTACCGACAGCGCGTACGGCGCTGGCTGTAACTCAGTCGTCCTGATCCAGCGGCAGCACGCTCTGCTGCAGTTCGATGGCGCTTTCGCCGGCCATGATTTTCTTGAACTCCGGGCGCGACACCGACACATAGCGTTCATTGCCGCCGACTTCGACCTGCGGGCCTTCAGTGACCGCGCGTCCGTTTTCATCGACGCGCACCACCATGTTGGCTTTCTTGCCGGAATGGCAGATGGTCTTCAGCTCGATCAGGTTGTCGGCCCAGGCCAGCAGGTACTGGCTGCCCTCGAACAGTTCGCCGCGGAAGTCGGTGCGCAAGCCGTAAGCCAGCACCGGAATCTTCAGACTGTCCACCACATCGGTCAGTTGCCAGACCTGCGCCTTGGACAGAAACTGTGATTCATCGACGAGCACGCAGTCGATTTTACCCTTGGCCGCCAAAGCCTGACGCACAATCGCCGCCAGATCATCGTTGCCGGTGAAGGTCACGGCGTTGGCTTTCAGGCCGATGCGCGAAGCGACCACGCCTTCGCCGGCACGGTTGTCGAGCCGCGGGGTCAGGATCAGCGTACGCATGCCGCGCTCGTGGTAGTTGTAAGCGCTCTGCAGCAAGGTGGTGGTCTTGCCGGCATTCATGGTGGAGTAGTAGAAATAAAGCTTGGCCACGGAAATCCTATTCGTCGTCCTTTTTCGGGACTGCCGGCGGGGTCACCGGCATCAGTTCACTGGCGGTCACGGTCCCGGTCGGCAGCGCCTTCCAGGTTACATTCTGCCATTTCCAGTAGGCTTCGGGTTGCCAGAATTTGTCCTGATAGAACTCATCTCCGTTGACCTGGATGGGCATGCCGCCGGGCCCCGGGATCTCGATGCGCAGGTTCCCCACGAAACCGGTACGGCTGCCGGTGATGTTGCGGCGGTTGCGTTCGAGTATGGACTCGATACGCTTTTTGGCGACATTGTCACCGTAACGGGCATACACCGCGGCGCCCCTGTCGAGCGCCTGCCGACGCTCGAGCTCGGTCAACTCGGCCCAATACTGTTCGCGCTTGGCCACCAGGTCGCGGTAGAGCCGCTCGGCCGCCAGATCGATCCAGACGTAGGCTTCGGCGCGGTCGGTCTGCACGCCCTCGCCCTTCCAGAGCATTTCCGCCACCATCGCCTGCGAGGGTTTATCCGCGTAATAGGCGCCCTTGCGGAACTGGCGCATGGCCTCTTTGTAATCGCCCTTGCTGTAACTCTTCATGCCGAGCACACGGGCATACAGATCCGGATGGCTGCTCAAAAAGCTGCGCGACTGCACGATGAAGGCATCGTCTTTCGGACCGACATCGGCGGCGGGCAGCGATGCCGGAACCAACATCAAAGCGAGAAGCGGTACGAGCGTGCGGATTTTCATTTTCGGTTCCATCGGCAAAGGTCTGGGGTCAGCATAGCGCCTGTTGCAAGCGGGCGAATGTGCCGGAAGTCAGCCGGGCTCGGCCATTCCGAGCAGGGCCAGGGCTTTGGCGAACTCGACATCCAGCGGCGCCGTGCAGACCAGCATTTCACCCGATTCCGGATGAGGAAAGCGTAAACGCCAGGCATGCAACAGCATCCGGTGCACCCCCAGCATCCGGAAAGCCCGGTTGTGGCGGCCGTCGCCGTGGCTGGTATCGCCGATCAGATGATGCGAAACGTGCTTGAGATGGCGGCGGATCTGCCGGAAGCGCCCGGTCACCGGCGTGCATTGCAGCAGGGCGTAGCGCGAGGTCGGATGGCTGGCGCTGGCCACCGGCAATTCGGCCGTGGCCATGCTGCGGAAACGGGTGATGGCCGGTTTTTTATCCGGCTTGCCCGGACCGCCATCCAGATCATGATCAACGATGAATTCCGGCTCCGGCCAGCCGCGGCAGACCGCCAGATAGTCCTTGCCGACATCGCGGCCCATGAAGGCCTTGCCGAGCACGGAGGCCGCCTCGGCATCGAATGCCACCAGTACGCAACCGCTGGTGGCGCGGTCGAGCCGGTGTACCAGATGCACTTTCGCATCGAACTGCGCACGTAGACGGTGCAACAGAAAATCATCCTCGCCACGCGCCATTCCGCTGGCATGCGCCATCAGGCCGGCCGGCTTGTTGATCACGGCGCAGCGGGAATCCTGATGGAGGACGTCCAGTAACGCTTCGGTCACGGCGAGCGTGGCCAGGCCAGTGCGAATCCGCCCAGACTCAAGCCGATGGCCGCATACAGCATCGGGCCGGGGCCCGCGAGCAGGTACAGCAGGCCGGCCGCGAAACCGGTGGTGACGGCAACGGCCAGAGCGAACAGCTGGCGCTGGTTGCGCTGGCTGATTTTCACCAGCTGCGCGATTTCATCCGAGCGCATGCGGATGCGGGTTTCGCCATCGACCTGCTGCGTGAGCGCCGACTGCAGCAAGGCCGGCAAGCCCGAAGCCTGGTGCAGGATTTCGGGCCACTGCTTCTGTAGCCGCGCCATGAACGCTTTGGCACTGTAGCGTTCGCGCAGGATCTCTTCCAGCACCGGCCGCGCCACCGCCCACAGGTCGATGTCCGGATCGAGTGTACGCGCCAGACCTTCGGTGTTGAGCAGGGTCTTCTGCAGCAGGATCAATTGCGGCTGCAGGGTCAGCTGGTATTTCTGCGCGGTCCGGAACAGTTTGGCCACCACCTCGGCGATCGAGAACTCCGAGAGCGGACGGGTGAAGTAAGGTTCGCAGACCGCACGCACGGCCGCTTCCAGTTCGTCCAGACGCAGCGTAGCCGGCATCCATCCGGCCTGCACATGCAGGCGTGCGATCTTGCGGTAATCCTTGTGGAAGATCGCCATGAAATTTTCGGCCAGATAATACTGGTCCTGTTCGCTGAGCTGGCCGACGATGCCGAAATCCAGCGCGATGAAAGCGCCCTGGCGCGCCGCATCGGTATCGACCCAGATGTTGCCGGCATGGGCATCGGCATGGAAATAATTGTCGCGGAACACCTGTTGGTAGAGGATGCGCACCGCTTTCGCCGCCAGCGCCTTGCGGTCGATGCCGCGCTGGTCGAGTTCGGCAATGGCGTCGGCGGGAATGCCGTGCACGCGTTGCATGACCAGGATTTTTTCGCCGGTCAGCGGCCAGATCACTTCCGGCACCGACAGATCCGCACTGTCCTGCCAGAGCCGGCGCATCAAACTGGCGTTGGCGGCTTCGCGCTGCAGATCGCATTCGGCCAACAATGTACTTTCCAATTCGCTGACCACATCATGCGGACGGATTTTGTCGGCATGCGGATGCAGGCGGCACAGTCCGTCGGCGAGCAGACGCATCAGCGCGATATCGGCGCGGATACGGGTTTCGATGTCGGGACGCAGCACTTTCACCACGACCTCGCGGCCGTCCTGCAGCCATGCCGCGTGCACCTGGGCAATCGAGGCCGAAGCCAGCGGCTCGTCATCGAAACGCTCGAACACCGCGTTCAAAGGCCGCTCGAGCCCGGCTTCGATCAGCGCCCGCGCCTGCGCCGAGGGAAACGCCTGCACCTGATCACGCAATCCGGCGAGTTCATCGGCGATGTCGGCCGGAAGCAGATCGCGGCGCGTGGACAGGACCTGGCCGAGCTTGACGAACAAAGGGCCCAGTTCCTGCAAGGCCATGCGCAGGCGGACACCGCGCGGCAAGCCGCGGTTGGCCGCCGCCGTCGGCGCGAAGACTTTGGCCACACGCAGCAAGGGCGTGGCGCGCGAGCCCGGCAGCCATTCATCGAGACCGTAGCGCGAGGCGATGCGGACGATGGCGATGGCGCGCAACAGCGGTTTCATTTCATCCGCTCCGCAAGATTCCGCGCACGCGCCTGCAGACGATCGGCATGTTGCCGGAGCCGGTCGACCTCGGCATGGAAATCGGCGAGCTCGGCTTTGCCGACCACCACCCGGGCTTCCTCGGTGGCGAACTCGGCACCGGAGCGCGCCAGGCCGACGGCACCGACGCGGGCCTGGCGCAGGCCTTCACGCAGGATCTTGGCGGCCTGCGGCCCGAGCACCGGCCCGAAGGCCTGCACGAACGGCGCCTCCCAATCCGGATCGAACCCTTTCAACAGATCCTGCAGCACGCGCGCCAATTCGATATCGCCGTTGATGCGCATGGCGCCGACCACGGTCCGTCCCTGCGTGAACATCGGTAGACTCTGCAACAGTCCCGATAGCTTGCTCTTGATGCTGATGTCGGCTTCGCGGGTCGTGTCGACGGGGCCGACCTGCAACAGGCCGTCGCGGACATCGATGGCCAAGGCGAGATCGGGCGACTCGAGATGCGCTTCGATGCGGCGGCCCTCGAGCGCCTGCAGTTTGGCATGACTGTCCGGATCCAAACGGATGGCACGGTTCAAGGCCTCCTGCAAGACACGGCCGGCCAGGGGCTTCAGCGACTCCAGGGAAAACGGGGTGTTCATTGTTCAGCCTTCTGCAGTGAGGCGCGCAAACGACGCAGGCCTTCACTGAAGCTGACCTGCGGCACATAACCGAAATCACGGCGCGCGTTGGAACAATCATACCAATGCTCGGTCGACAATTGTTCGGCCAGGAAACGGGTCATCGGCGGCTCCCCGCTCATCCGGAACATGCGCCATACGGTTTCACACAGCATGCCGGCCATATACGCCACCGGAAACGGCACGCTGGCCTGCACGAGGGGCGCATCGGCCGCGCCCAGCAAGCCATTGACGATGTCGCGGATCGGCATCGGCTCGCCGTTGGAAATGAAATAGGCCTTGCCGGCACAGACCGCGCCGGGTTGAAGATGCGCCAACGCCTGCAGATGCGCCTGCACCACATTGTCGATGTAGGTGCAATCCATCCGGTTGCTGCCATCGCCGATGAAGCGCAACCGGCCGGCGCGGGCGCGCTGCACCAAGCGGGGCAGCAGCTGGGTGTCGCCCGGGCCCCAGATCAGCCGCGGGCGCAAAGCCACCGTGGCGAAATCCGGCGCGTTGGCCGCCAGCACCGCGCGCTCGGCCAGCATTTTGCTGTGCGGATAATGCGCTGAAAAATACCGCGCGTAGGGCGTGTCGGTTTCATTGCCGCCGGCCACCGGCGCGCGTCCGGCATGCACCACGCTCGGGGTCGAGGTGTACACGAAGCGGCGGATGCCGGCGGCACGCGCTTCGGTCAGCAGCACGTGGGTACCGGTGATATTGGTGCGTTCGAATTCCTGCCAGACGCCCCAGCCGCTGGCCTTGGCGGCGTTGTGCAGCACGGCCTCCACTCCCGCAAGTGCGGCACGCACTTTCACGGCATCATCGAGTGCGCCGAGCACTTGCGTCACACCCAGCGCTTGCAAGTCTTCGGAGAAATGCCGCTGCAGACTGACCACGGCATGGCCCTGCGCCAGCAAGCCGCGGCACAGGCCCTGGCCGAGAAATCCGCTGCCGCCGGTAACCAGAACCTTCATACGCGTTTGGCCAGACGTTTGGCCGCCCATGCGGTGAGCTGCTCGCGTCCGATTTTGGCGTTGTGGCGGATATCGACCGGAAAGCCGGGGTGGAACAACACGATCTGGATCTGCCGGGTATGCCGGTGCTGGCTGGCGATGCTGAGCAATTCGCTGCACAACACGGAATCCGACACCGTGGCGTCGGGTTCACGCTCGATGCACAACACCGGCTGTTGCTCGCCATAGGCACCGAGACCGACCAAGGCCGAGCGCTTCACAGCCGGATGCCGGTTGAAAATCGGTTCGACGTTTTCAGTGCCTAGTAGGCCCTGGCGCGTCTGCAGACGCTGCGACTTGCGGCCGCAGAACCACAGACGGCCCTGCGTATCCTGCCAGGCCAGATCACCCATGCGATGAACGATGCGGGTGCTGCCATCGGCCAGGGTTTCATGGATTTTTCCGAGACGATTCGAAGCCTCGCGGCGGTAGTAACTGTCGGTCGCGCTCGGGCCGGCGACGGTCACCTCGCCGATATCGCCTTGCGGCACGCACAGATCGTCGTTCCACTCGGCAATGGCTTCGTCATCGATGCCGATCAAACGCACGGTATTGTCCGGCAAGGCCATGCCCACGCAGGTGCCGAAGCCCTGGTCGGTGCCGGCGCGTGTCTGCGCCAACTGCTCGCCGTCAATGACCGCGACCGGCAGGCACTCGGTGGCGCCATAAGGCGTCCAGAAGCGGGCCTGCGCTTCGCACAGGGATTGGATTTTTTCCACGGTATCGGCCGGCACCGGTGCGCCGGCGGAGATCACACAGCACAGACCGGGCAAGGCTTTGCCATGTTTGGCCAAGACCGCCATCAAAGCCGGCGAGCCGAACAATTGCGTCACGCCGAAAGTGGTGATGGCATGCAGCAGTTTTTCCGGATCGGCGCTGCCCGGACGGCGCGGATCCATGTCCGGAATGATGCTGGTCAGTCCAAGCGCCGGATCGAATAGCGCGAACGGCGGAAAAGTCGGCAGACTGACGCCGCCGGGTTCGACCGCGAAGGCCTGCTGCAGCAGACGCACCTGCGCGGTGAAATGGCGGTGCCGGTACAACACGCCTTTCGGCACTCCGGTCGAGCCGGAGGTGAACAGAATGGCGGCCGGATCTTCGCCGTCCACTTCCGGCAGATCACGACGGCTGCTCCGGCCCAGCGCTTCGATGGCCGCCAAGGTCGTACCGCCAAAATAGGCGAAACGACCGGCGGTGACTTTCTGGCGCACATCCGGCGCCCAGCGCAGCAAAAGTTTCGCGGCCTGCGCCAGCGGGATGCCGATGAAGGCCTGTGGTTCGGCTTCGCGCAGGCATTGCTTGAGTGCGGAACGGGCGATGCCCGGATCGACCAGCACCGGAACCGCACCGGCTTTGAACAAGGCGAACATCACCAGGAAAAAATCGATGGACGGCTTCAGCATCACCACCGCGCGCTGGCCACGGCCGATGCCGTAAGCCTGGAAACCGAGTGCCAGCAGATGGCTGCGCCGGTCCAGATCGGCGTAGCTGATGACCTCGTCGTAGCGGGCAAAGCCATCCGGGCCTTTCGATCCCGGGCAACGGATGGCCGGCCGATCACCCAGCTGTTCGGCACGCAAAGGCAGGATGTCCGCGATGTTGGTCAGCTCGGGCATCGCGGTGCCTCCTCAGCCGATGGGGTGACGGTCCAGGAACTGGCGGATGGCCGGAACCAGATCCTCGTGCTTGTCTTCCAGCACATAGTGGCCGGCATCGCCGTAGATCTTCTGCGTGGCCGCAGGCAGATCCTTGACGAAATGCGCGAGGAAATCCTGATCGAACACGAAGTCCTGCAGACCCCAGCCGATGAACGCGGGCCGGTCACGGTAATGCGGCAGCTGCACTTCGGCCTGCTGCACCAGCGGCCAGGCGGCATCGTCGGGTTTCAGGGGGATGTCCTGCACGAAGCGGTGGACCGCGCGCCGGTGTGCCCAGCTGTCGTAGGGTGCCAGCAGGGCCTTGCGGCTAACCGGCGGAATCGGCCGCAGCACGCCGAGATCGGCGGCACCGCGCGCGAAAAAATTGAACCCGCGGATCAGAACCGCACCCAGCAACGGAATGCGGCCAAGCGCAATCTGCCATGGCAGCTTCTTGGTTTTCGGCAGCGGAAACGAGGCGGTATTGAGGATGACCAGACGGGCGATGCGCTCCGGATGTTTCATGGCCCAGGCGAATCCGACCATGCCGCCCCAGTCGTGCACGGCCAGGGTGATTTTGCGGCTCAGACCGAGCGAAGTCACCAGACGATCAAGATCGTCCACGCGTGATTGCAAGGTATAGCGGTAATCGCCGTCATCGGGCTTGTCGGAAAGCCCCATGCCGACATGATCGGGCACGATGCAACGGTAGCCGTCGCGCAGTCCGGTCACCAGATGGCGCCAGTAGTAGCTCCAGGACGGATTGCCGTGCAGCATCACCACCGGGTCGGCCTCGGCCGGACCTTCGTCGAGATAACTCAGGCCGATGCCGTTGCCGCGGTCGAAACGTTTCGGGGTGAACGGATAATCGGGAAAGGATGCCAATTCAGACACGGATTACCACACCACTTCCGCCATCGAGCAGTTCAGACCGGAACCGATGCCGAGCAGGGCGATGCGCTGGCCTTTTTTCAGGCGGCCCATTTCCTTGAGCTTGCTGAGCACGATCGGTACCGAGGCCGGGCCGATGTTGCCGTGCTCGGCGAAGATGGTCATCACTTTCTTGGGGTCGATGCCGAAAGCCTTGATCATGGCATTGGTGTGCACGCGGCTGACCTGGTGCACCACGAACTCGTCGATTTCCTCGACCGCCCAGCCCATGGCCAGACGCGCGGCAGCGAAGGTTTTGGCGGCCAGCTTCATGCCTTCGATCAGCAGCATGCGGGTGTCGGTAACCATGCGGTCGAGATTGCCGCGGCACAGGGTGTTCCATTCGGTGGCCGAGCGCGATACGCCGCCACGGTAGCGCGGGGCTGCCGGCGCCAGTGCGGCGCGCGACAGCACCATGGCGGCGGCGCCGCAACCCAAGGTCAGCGAGGCCAGTTCGTTGCGGAACTGCTCTTCGGTGAGGTCGGGTGCTTTCATGCGCGCCATGGTTTTTTCATAAACCATGTTGGCGGTCTCGCCATCCACGATCAAGGCGTAGTCGATTTCGCCGCGCTCGAGCATGCGGCTGGCTACATCCATCCCGCTCAGGAAGGCCAGACAGGCGTTGGCGATGTCGAAGTTGAGGCAGTTGTCGCCCAGGCCGAGATTGCCGGACACGATGCTGGCGGTGGACGGCTCCAGGTAATCGCGGCTGACCGAGGTGTTGACCAACAGACCGACGCGGCTGCGGTCGACGCCCGCATCCATCAGGGCCTTTTCGGCAGCCATAGTGGCGACATCGGAGGCCTGCAGGTCACCGTCCCACATGCGCCGGGCCTTGATGCCGGCGATGTCCTGCAGGACATCGGTCTTGATGCCGAGGCGGTCCATGGCCGGTTTCAATTCCAGATTGATCTGGTCGGAGGTCAGGGTGACCGGGGCATCGATGTGGGCAAGACCGGCGATGGCGACATTTTTGAAGAGCATAGCGATTCCATGAAACGGCCGGCCGGTGACGGCGGAGGCCCAAGTCGCTTATTTTGCCATATCCGGCCCTTATCTGCCCCGTTGCGGCCCCCTCGGCAAGGGCAGGCGTCCGGCCCGGAACCATCCGTCCAGAAACAGGACCGCCAGCGCCAGGCATACGGCCGGCAACCAGACCAGCGCCTCCTTCGGCAGCAACCCGCCGATGTCCGTGAAAACCGCCTGCAGGCTGGCAAAGGCTGCGGAAAGCCCCAGTGGCGCGAGCACCACCCCGAGCACCAAGCCGGCCGTAAACACCATTCCGGGCAAAAGCCACAACCAGGCATTGCCGGATTTGGCGGGCTTTGGGTTCCAGGCGGCCAGCACTGCGGGCGGCACCGGCGGCAGGGGCTGGGTGCGGAATGCCTGTTGCAACAGGCGATCGAACGGATCAGGCGCGGACATGGGCGGCCTCCAGATGGGCGAGTGCGGCTTTCAGGCTATTGCGGCCGCGGTTGAGGTGGGATTTGACGGTACCTTCGGGGCATTCCATCAAGGCGGCGATATCGGCTACGGCCATGCCGTCGCGGTAATGCAGGCCGAGCACGGTACGCGGCAGGGGCGGCAGCTGGTCAATGGCGGCATGCAGTGCCGCGATCTGCTCGTTTTCAGCATGCGCTTCCTGCACGTCTTCGCCGGAACCGATGCGCTCGAAGGCGGCCTCCGGCTCGAAATCGTTGGGAATGTCCAGCCGCAGTTTGCGCTTCTGTGCCATGCGCAGGGCCACGGAAAACGCGACCCGGCCGATCCAGGTGGCCAGGGCGCTTTCACCCCGGAACTGGCCGAGGCTGCGATGGACCCGCAGGAACACTTCCTGGCTGCAGTCCTCCGCTTCCTGCCGGTGCTGCAGCATGCGCCAAGCCATGTGCCAGACCAGCTTCTGGTGGCTTCTGACGATTTCGGCGAACGCGCCGGCATCGCCGCCCAGCGCGCGCTGGGCGCGCGCGTGATCCCGCCGCCAGGAGGAACTGTCTTCATCCATACCGTATTAGATACCAAACCACCGGTATCGGTTGCAGTCGGCTTTACAAACGGCCAGAAGCTTGCCAACAATAGCCGCAGTACGCCGTTGCCGGCGCCCCACCAAAGGCCTCCCCATGACCTTGAACGACCGTCCGCTGCGGCAGGCCCTGCTGGCCGGACTCCTCCTGGCCTTGACTGCATGCACCGGCGTGCAGACCAAGCCGATGGCGATGCCGGCGCAACTCAGCACCGATCTAACCGTCCGCCATTACGATTACCGGACCTGGTATCCGCCCCAAACCATTCCGTTCGATCCGATCGAAGTCGGCAAATCCCTGCAATCCCCGATCAATACGGCACGGGCCAAAGCCATCGGCCCGGAATACGAGGATTCGGTGCAGTCGCTGGCCGCGAAAATCTGGCTGATCGAGAACGCGCAATACACGGTCGACATGGCCTATTACATCTTCAAGCGCGACCGTGTCGGCTATGCCATGCTCGGCGCGTTGTGCAATGCCGTCAAGCGCGGCGTGGATGTGCGTCTGACCATCGATTCCGGCGGATCCATCCATCCCAGCCACAGCGATTTGAAAGCGTTGCAGACCTGTTCCGAGGACGGCGGCTT
>JBMSNF010000041.1:0-13362 GCA_049421545.1 Arenimonas sp. | reverse complement strand
GTGGCGATGACCAGAAACGGATCCGGAAGCGGGTAGGTACGGCCATCGATGCTGACCTGGTGCTCGGCCATGGCTTCCAACAGGGCGCTTTGCGTCCGTGGCGGGGCCCGGTTGATTTCATCGGCCAGCAATATGGCGGTGAACACCGCGCCGGGATGGAATTCGAAACGGCGTTTGTCCGGATCGAATACCGATACCCCGAGGATGTCGGAGGGCAGTAGGTCGGCGGTGAACTGGATGCGTTTGAAGGCCAGACCAAGCGCCGCCGCCAGTGTCCGGGCCAGCGTGGTTTTGCCGAGACCGGGCAGGTCTTCGATCAGCAGATGGCCGCCGGCCAGAAACGCGATGAATGCGGACTTGACGGCATGCGGATTACCGAGAATCTGACGATTGCATGTGGCCATGGCCGCCTGGAGTTCAGCGCGGATTGGGTTTACGGGGCCTTCGGCGGGCAGGGACATCGGCGATTCCGGTCAAATAAGCCATTCTAAACCGCCCCTGTGCAAAACAGGTCAATATTCGTTGTTATTAATGAATTCATAGAGATAGGTGCCAAGCTTGGTGCGTCGGATGCTCCCATGGGGCAAGCGCCGTGACCGCGCGGTCCAGAGAAATTACGAAGGGCCGGTGATTTGACTCAGGTCGATGAATCCATTAGAATTTAGCACTTATGTCTGTCACCTTGCCCCCGCTGCTCGATGTTTGGCGCATGGTGGCGAACCAGCGTCGCTTCGAAGGAAGCCTGCCTTTGGCGCAAATGCCGCGCCTGGCCGGGGTCCTCGCGGATGCCGAAGGGGACTGCCGGTATGTGGTCGAGTTTTACCGCGATCCGTTGAAATTGGATGTCATGCACATTCAATTGAATACGGTGTTCCACCTGATTTGCCAGCGCACGCTCGAGCGCTTCGCGCTTCCGGTGGAAATCGACCAGCGTCTCGGGCTGATCAGTGATGAGGCGCAGGAAGCTTCCCTGCCGGAAGACATGGAAGCGGTGATGATTGAGGGGCATGGCGAAGTTTCGCCGGTCCAACTGATTGAAGACGAGCTTCTGCTCGCGGTGCCCTTGGTGCCGGTCAATCCGGACGCTTCAGACCTGGATCCGAAATGGAGCGGGGATGAAGCGGTCGAGGAAGAAAAAAGCAGTCCATTCGCGGCCCTGAAGGCCCTGAAGGACCACACGTAACATCTGCATTTCGTTTGGAGTCTTACCATGGCCGTTCAAAAATCCCGTCGTACCCCGTCCACCCGCGGCATGCGTCGTTCGCACGATGCGCTGTCCGCCAAGCAGCTCGCCACCGATCCGACCACCGGCGAAACCCATCTGCGTCACCATGTGACCAAAGACGGTTTCTACCGCGGCCGTAAAGTGGTCGACGTCAAGTCGGCTGTCGAAGAAACCGAAGAATAAGGCTTGCCCGCCTGTCGGGTATGCTCTAAGGTATTTAAGGCGAGCTTCGGCTCGCCTTAAGCTTTTCTGAATCAGGACAATCAGCCATGGCCACATTTTCGCGCATCGCCGGTACCGGCAGCTATCTGCCCGAGCGGATCCTCACCAATGCCGATCTGGAAAAGATCGTCGACACCAGCGATGAGTGGATCGTCACCCGCAGCGGCATCCGCGAGCGTCATGTCGCGGCCGAGGGCGAAACCACCAGCGATCTGGCCTACCATGCCTCCCTGAAGGCGCTCGAAGCCGCCGGAATGCGGGCCGATGAAATCGAACTGATCATCGTCGGCACCACCACGCCGGATATCGTATTTCCGTCCACCGCCTGTCTGCTGCAGGACAAGCTCGGCGTCGGCGGCTGCGGCGCCTTCGATGTCAACGCCGCCTGTTCCGGTTTCATTTTCGCGCTCAGCGTGGCCGATCAATTCATCCGTGCCGGTACCGTCAAGAACGCTCTGGTGGTCGGTTCGGAAACCCTCACGCGTCTGGTGGATTGGAGCGACCGCGCCACCTGCGTGCTGTTCGGCGACGGCGCCGGCGCGGTAGTGCTCAAAGCCGACACCGAGGCCGGCATCCTGTCCACCCATCTGCATTCGGACGGCGGCAAGAAAGAACTGCTGATCTGTCCGGTCGGTCCCTCCAAAGGCTTTGATGTCGGCGCACCCAATGCTGGTGTGAAAATCCTCATGGCCGGCAGCGAGGTCTTCAAGCATGCGGTCAAAGCGCTCGACTCCGTGGTCGACGAAACCCTGAATGCCAATGGCCTGAGCAAGGCCGATCTGGATTGGCTGATTCCGCATCAGGCCAATCTGCGCATCATCGAAGCCACCGCCAAGCGGCTTGATATGTCGATGGACCAGGTCATCGTGACCGTCGACAAGACCGGCAACACCTCCTCGGGTTCGGTGCCGCTGGCGCTGGATGAGGCGGTGCGTTCCGGAAAAATCCAGCGCGGGCAACTGATGCTGCTGGAAGCCTTCGGCGGCGGTTTCACCTGGGGCTCGGCACTGATCCGCTATTGATCCGACCGGACTTGTGAGTACGGTCGATTCACTGGTTTAATGGCGGCCTTGTCTTCCCGGAGCTGCCGAACCCATGATTCCGCAACTTGCATTTGTTTTTCCCGGTCAGGGCTCGCAGTCGCCCGGCATGTTGGCCGAGTTGGCCGCGACCCATCCCGCCATCCGCGAAACCTTCGCCGAAGCCTCCGAAGGCGCGGGTGTGGATCTCTGGCAAATCAGCCAGGACAATCCCGATGACCAACTGAACCAGACCGAATTCACCCAGCCCGCATTGCTGGCTGCCGACATCGCGCTCTGGCGTCTGTGGCAGGACCAGGCCTTGGCGCAACCGGCGCTTCTGGCCGGTCACAGTCTGGGTGAATATGCGGCCTTGGTGGCGGCGGGTGCCTTGAGTCTGAAAGACGGTGCCCGACTGGTGCGTCTGCGCGGTCAATTCATGCAGGCGGCGGTGCCCGCCGGAACCGGTGCCATGGCGGCCGTACTCGGTGCCGAGGATGCCCAGGTCGAGCAGCTCTGCGGCGAGGCCAGCACGGCGGATTCCGTGGTGGTGCCGGCCAACTACAATTCCCCGGGACAGATCGTCATCGGCGGCCATGCCGATGCCGTCGACCGCGCCATCGCCGCATTGCAGGCGGCGGGTATCCGTAAAACAGTCAAGCTGGCGGTCAGCGTTCCGTCACATACGCCCTTGATGCGCGAAGCCGCAGAGCAACTGCGTGAGGCCATTGCCGCAACGGCTTGGCAGCGCCCGGACCGGCCGGTGATGCACAATGTGGATGCCGCTCCGAAATCCGATGTCGCCGCGATTCAACAGGCATTGGTCGAGCAACTTTACCTGCCGGTGCAATGGACCCGGTGCACGCAGGCCTTGGCTGCCGCCGGCGCCCGTCATGCCGTCGAATGCGGCCCCGGCAAGGTGCTTGCCGGATTGGTCAAACGCATCGACAAAACGGTTTCGACCTATAATCTGGCCAGCGCCGCCGATTGGCAGGCAACGGCTTCCCAAGCTTTCGAATGAGGATACGCAATGACCCATGATCTCAGCGGTGAAGTGGTTCTGGTCACCGGCGCCAGCCGGGGCATCGGTGCGGCCATTGCCGATCTGCTCGCGGCGCGTGGCGCCAAAGTGGTCGGAACCGCGACTACCGAAGCCGGTGCCAGTGCCATCACGGCGCGCATGGCTGCCGTCGGCGGCCTCGGCAAAGTTCTCGATGTCACCGATAGCGCAGCGGTCGAGGCCGTCATCGAAGACATCGGCAAGAACATCGGTCCGATCAGCGTGCTGGTCAACAATGCCGGCATCACCCGCGACCAGATCCTGATGCGGATGAAGGACGAAGACTGGAACGTCATTCTCGACACCAACCTGAGTTCGGTCTACCGCACCAGCAAGGCGGTCATGCGCGGCATGATGAAGGCACGCAAGGGCCGCATCATCAACATCGCTTCGGTCATCGGTTTGACCGGTAACGCCGGCCAGGCCAACTACGCCGCCGCCAAGGCCGGCATCATCGCATTTTCGAAATCTCTCGCCAAGGAAATCGGCTCCCGCGGCATTACCGTCAATGTGGTGGCACCGGGTTTCATCCAGACCGACATGACCGATTCGCTGCCGGAAGAAGCCAAGCAGGCGCTGATGGGGCAAATCGCCCTGGGCCGCCTCGGCAGCCCGTCCGACATCGCCGAAGCGGTGGCGTTTCTGGCCAGTCCGGCCGCAGCCTACATCACCGGCGAAACCCTGACCGTGAACGGCGGCATGTACATGCCATGAGCATTCCGGTCAAAGTTTGATAAAATACTCTAAATCCTGTCCGGCGTGGTTTGGGCCAAGCGCCGGCGGCATGATTCCACAGCCCAAAATCGTTACTCCTCGGGAGGAGACAGTTTCATGAGCACTATTGAAGAACGCGTTAAGAAAATTGTGGTTGAGCAGCTGGGCGTGAAGGAAGAAGAAGCCACCGCCAACGCCTCGTTCGTGGATGATCTTGGCGCCGACTCGCTCGATACCGTCGAACTGGTGATGGCGCTCGAAGAAGAATTCGAATGCGAAATTCCGGACGAGGAAGCTGAAAAAATCACCTCGATCCAGCAAGCGATCGATTACATCAAAGCCCACGTCAAGGCCTGATCGCCGGGACATGGACTGCCACAGGGCCGCATATGCGGCCCTGTTTGCTTCCAGCCGACTGTATGTCCATCCGCCGGCTTTTTGTTTTGACGCTGCTCAGCCTGATCTGGCTGTGGGCAGGTTCCGTGTATTCGCCATGGGCTGAAGATCTCGACCCGCGGCTATGGCTCTATGATTTCCTTTTCTATTCCCGCTTCATCCTGCTGCTCTGGGTAGTGGCAGAGGCGGGATTGTGGTTCCGGCGTTATCGGGACGGCAAAGCACCCTCAAGCATGACGTTTGCCGGAGGCTGTCTATTGGCGGTTTCGGGGCTCGTCGTTGCTTCTTCCAACTGGATTGCGGACACCGAGGCCGGCTGGCGCTGGCGCGTTCGTTTGAGTGCCGAGGCTCTGGCGCCCTATGCGGTTCCCGCCTATGCCGATCAACGGCATCGGGTCGGTATGCTTCTGGTCGATACCCAGCGCGAACCCTGCCCGGATCAGGCCTGGCTCTGGCTGGGGCGGCCGTTTGGCGGCGGCACCGGAATCAATCGCGCTTTAGTGTATGCCGGCGGGGATGCTGTACCGCACTCACCGCAGCCGGAGGCTTTCCGCTTTCTCCGGATGCATGGAAATTGGTGGATGGCCTACCAGAATCCGGGCTCCTATTCCGCCACAACGGACGGTACAATAGTCTGCGTTGAAGGCCTGGGCGTGGCATCCCATGCACAAGGGCTTCGTTTTATCGATTCACGTCTTTGAGGGCGGTTCGGCCGGCCTGAGCTGTCAACCAATCTGGAGTCATGCGTATGAAACGTCGTGTTGTAGTCACCGGTATGGGCATCCTGTCGCCCTTGGGCAACGATCTGGCCAGCAACTGGGATGCCGTCATCAGCGGGCGTTCCGGCATCGGCAACATCACCCATTTCGATGCCAGCGCCATGGCCACGCACATCGCCGGCGAGGTCAAGGATTTCGATCCGAAAGCCTGGTTTTCGCCGAAAGACGTCAAGAAGATGGACATCTTCATCCATTACGGCTTGGCCGCGTCATTCATGGCCATGCAGGATGCCGGCCTTGAAATCACCGAGGCCAATGCCGAGCGCGCCGGCGTGCTGGTCGGTTCCGGCATCGGCGGCATCCGCGGCATCGAGGAAACCGCCGTCGATCTGCATCTGGGCGGTCCGCGCAAGGTCTCGCCGTTTTACGTGCCGAGCACCATCATCAACATGATCTCCGGTCAGTTGTGCATCATGAAAGGCTTCAAGGGTCCGAATTTCTCGGCGGTCTCGGCCTGCGCTTCCTCCAATCACTCCATCGGCATGGCCATGCGCATGATCCAGTACGGCGATGCCGACATCATGGTGGCCGGCGGCGCCGAACACGGCTGCACGCCGACTGCGGTCGCCGGATTCTGCGCCATGAAGGCCTTGTCGACCCGCAATGACGAACCAACGCGCGCCAGCCGCCCGTGGGACCGCGACCGCGATGGCTTCGTGCTCGGCGACGGCGCCGGCATTCTGGTATTGGAAGAATACGAACACGCCAAGGCCCGCGGCGCCCGCATTTACTGCGAATTGGCCGGTTTCGGCGCCAGCTCCGATGCCTACCACATGACCGCACCCAGCGATACCGGCGAAGGCCCGTCGCGCTGCATGGTGATGGCCATGAAAGATGCCGGCGTCAATGCCGACCAGATCGATTACCTCAACGCGCACGGCACGTCCACGCCGCTGGGTGATTTGGCCGAAACCAATGCCATGAAACTGGCCTTGGGCGATCACGCCTACAAAACCCTGGTCAGCTCGACCAAATCGATGACCGGTCACCTGCTCGGCGCCGCCGGCGGTGTCGAGGCCGTGTTGTCGATTCTGGCCATGCAGCACGGCATCGTGCCGCCGACCATCAATCTGGAAAACGCCAGCGAGGGTTGCGATCTGGATTACGTGCCGAATGTGCCGCGCGAGAAAAAACTCGACGTGGTGATGTCGAACGGGTTCGGTTTCGGGGGCACCAACGGCACTTTGGTGTTCCGCAAGCTCTGAGGGCCTCATGGCCCTGATCCGCAAGAATCTGCCCGCCACCGTCGATCCGGCGGCTTTGCAGCGGCTCGACACGGCGTGTTATCCGCTGCTGCTGCAAAGCGTCGCCGGCGGAAATGCACTGTCCCGCTGGGACATTCTGTTCATCGGCAATGGCGAGGGACTGTACAGCCGCAACGGAAAAACCTTCGGGCTGGATGGCGCGGCACATGACGGTGGCTTCCTGCAGGTCTTCGATGCGGCTTTCCAGCGGCAATTCCATGCCATAGCGGAAGACGGGCTGCCCTTTCACGGCGGTTGGGCGTTGTATCTCGGCTATGAAATCGCCGGCCAGATCGAACGCTCTTTACAGCTGCCGGCATTCGACGGCCCGCTGCCGGATGCGCTGGCACTACGCTGTCCGGCTGCGATACTTTTCGACCGCATGCAAGACCGCTGTCTGGCCGTTGCCGAACCAGGTCATGAGCACCTGTTGGCCGAAATCGAACATGACATCGCCGCCGCAGCGGCACTGCCGCCGGTGCAAGACTGGCCACTGGCCGGTGAATGCCGGGAAGAAGACCCGCACCGTTTCACGTCAGGTGTCGCACGCATACTGGATTACCTGAAAGCCGGCGATGTGTTCCAGGTCAATCTGTCGCGGGCCTGGAACGGCCGGTTCCCCGGTGCCGATGCCGATGCCCTTTATGCGCGCTTGTGCCGGATGAATCCGGCGCCGTTCGCCGGTCTGCTGCGCGTTGCCGATTGGGCCTTGTTGAGTTCTTCCCCGGAGCGTTTGGTCAGCGTCAAGGCCGGCCGCGTGCAGACGCGGCCGATCGCGGGCACGCGCCCGCGCATGCCGGGCGATGACGAGGCCGCCAAGATCCGTGAACTGATCGGGCATCCGAAAGAGCGTGCCGAACACGTGATGTTGATCGATCTGGAACGTAACGATTTGTCGCGTGTGTGCATGCCGGGCTCGGTGAAGGTCGATGAGTTGATGAGCGTCGAAACCTATGCGCATGTGCACCACATCGTTTCCAATGTCGCCGGTACACTCCGCCCGGGCACCTCACCCGGTTCGGTCATTGCCGCGGTGTTTCCGGGTGGCACCATCACCGGCTGCCCGAAAGTACGCTGCATGGAAATCATCGCGGAATTGGAGCAGAGCGGCCGCGGGCCGTACACCGGCGCGCTCGGCTATGTCGACGGCAACGGCGATATGGATCTCAACATCCTGATCCGCAGTCTCTGGCTGCAGGGCGATGTGCTGCAGTTGCGGGCCGGCGGCGGCATCGTTGCCGATTCCAATCCCGACAATGAACTGCAGGAAACCCGGGCCAAGGCCAAAGGCCTGCTGCGGGCGATCGGAGCGGTGGAATGAGCACCATGATTTTCCGGGGCAACGAGCGCATCACGGCACTGTCGCCGCGGGATCGCGGCCTGATGTATGGCGACGGGCTGTTTGAAACCCTGCGGGCCAGTGGCGGCGAAATACCCTGGTGGTCCTCGCATTGGCGTCGATTGCAGGGCGGTGCCCGTCGGCTCGGTTTGCAAATGCCGGATGAGGCATTGATTCTCGAAGCCGCCAAGACATTGCTCGATCAGCACCCACAGGTGCTCAAGATCGTGTTGACGCGCGGGGAGTCGGGCCGTGGTTATCTGCCTGAAGCCGGCCCCGGTACCTGTATTCTGAGCACGCATGCGCTGCCATCGCCGATGCCCCGGCCGCTGAGCCTGCACTGGTGCGCGACACCGGTGGCCCGGCAACCGGTATTGGCCGGCATGAAGCATCTCAACCGTCTTGAAAATGTTCTGGCACGCCGTGAATGCGCCGATGCCGGACATGCCGAAGGTCTGATGTCCGACAGCGACGGTCATGTCATCTGTGCGACCGCCGCCAATGTGTTCCTGTATGCCGGCGGGCAATGGCATACGCCTGATCTTTCATCCTGCGGCATTGCAGGTATTGCCCGCGCAAGGCTTCTGGATATGTTGCCGGAGATCCGTATCGGACCGGTCACCCGCATGCAGGTTGAAAACGCCGAGGCGGTTTTTCTGTGCAATGCCGTTCGCGGTATCATGGCGGTTCACCGGGTTGGATCCGTTTCGGTTCCCGGTCACACGGCCCTGGATGCGCTGCAACAGCGCTTTCTGGGCGCCCATCCGTTTTTTGCTGAGATGTAAGGCATGGCCAAGAAAAGCCGCTGGCGCAAATACCTTTTCCTCACCGCTCTGCTGGCAGTGGCGCTCAGCGTATTTGGCTATCTGCGTCTGCGTGATTTCGGACAGACCCCGCTCCAGCTTCCGGCAACGGCGATGGTGTCGGTCGCCAAAGGCGATGGCCTGAACCGCGTGCTGCCGAAGCTGCGGGCTTCCGGAATCCGTCAGGGTTGGGATTGGCAATGGAAGGTGTTGGCTCTGCAGATGGACATGGCCGGCCGCATCCATGTCGGTGATTATGAATTCAAGGAGGGCATCACGCCCGCCGGTGTGCTGGCCATGTTGGCCAGCGGTGAGACCGCGCGGGTGAAATACACCTTGGTCGAGGGGCGGAGTTTCCGTCAGATGCGCGCCGAGCTGGCATCTTTGCCGGACCTGGACGACGACCTGACCGGAAAATCCGATGCCGACATCATGACGCTTCTGGGTCGCAAGGGCGTGCATCCCGAGGGGCGCTTCCTGCCCGATACCTATTTCGTGCCGAAATCCGGCAAACGCAGCCATCTGCTGCGGCAGGCCGCCGAGGCCATGGATGCCGCGCTGGCCGCAAGCTGGAACGGGCGCGACTCCGGTCTCCCGCTGAAGACTCCGGAGGAGCTGCTGATACTGGCCTCCATCGTCGAAAAAGAAACCGGCAAGGCCGAGGAGCGCCCGCAGATCGCCGGCGTGTTCGTACGCCGCCTGCAGAAAGGTATGCGTCTGCAAACCGATCCCACCGTCATCTACGGCATCGGTGACGCGTATGATGGCAATATCCGCAAAAAAGACCTGCAGACCGTGACCCCATACAACACCTACCGCATGCATGGCCTGCCGCCGACACCGATCGCGATGCCCGGCCGCGCCGCCTTGGAAGCGGCGGCGCATCCGGCCGCGGGTGATGCCTTGTTCTTCGTGGCCACCGGCGACGGCGGCCATGTGTTCTCCGCCGATTATGACCAGCACCGCAAAGCGGTGAGAACCTACCAACTGAAGCCCTGACATGTCCCAGCATTCCGGAAAACTGATCAGCATCGAGGGCGGCGAAGGCGCCGGTAAAACCACCGTGTTCAACGCCATCCGCCAGTTCCTCAGCGATGCCGGCCTGACCGTCATCGGGACCCGCGAACCGGGTGGCACCGAAGTCGGAGAGCGCATCCGGCAGGTTCTGCTGTCGCCCGATCACCGCATCGTGCCGGAAGCCGAATTGCTGCTGATGTTCGCATCGCGCGCGCAGCTGGTCCGCGAGCTGATCCGGCCGGCACTGGCCGAAGGGCACTACGTGCTGACCGACCGTTTCACCGATGCCAGTTTCGCCTATCAGGGCGGCGGCCGCGGCTTGCCGCTGGCGCAGATCGAAGCACTCGAACGGGATTTCGTCGGTATCCGTCCCGACCTGACCCTGCTGCTTGATCTCGGAGTGGAGCAGGGCATGGCCCGTGCCCACGCCCGCGGGCAGGCGCTGGACCGCATCGAGCAGGAGCGTACCGATTTCTTTCAGCGCGTGCGCGACACCTACCGGCAGCGTGCCGGGCAGGAGCCGCAGCGTATCGTCATCATCGATGCCTCGCAGCCGCAGGATGATGTGGTGCGGCAGGTTCTTGCGGCGCTCGGTCGTTGGATGGCGGCATGAGCCTCAGCGCCTGGCAGCAGCCGCTGTTTGCCCGCACCGTGGCCGCCTTCCGGTCGCACCGTCTCGGGCATGCGCAACTGTTGCAGGGCGAGGCCCACCTCGGCAAATTGGCGCTGGCGCAGGCTTTGGCCAAGCGTCTGTTGTGCCAACAGGCCGGTGATGCCGAGGCGGCCTGCGGCGTTTGTACGGCCTGTCAGCGTTTCGAGCAGGGCAGTCACGGCGATTTCCGCCAGATCGGCATCGAGCTCAATGAAAAAACCGGCAAACTGAAAACCGTCATCGGCGTCGACCAGATCCGCGACATGTTGGAGTGGCTGGCACTGACCGCACAACTGGCCGGTCCGCGCGTGGTCATCATCGAAACCGCGCACCGGTTGAATGCCCAGGCCGCCAACGCCCTGCTGAAAACGCTGGAAGAACCCATGCCGGGGCGCTATCTGTTTTTGGTCACCGATCAACCCAAGGCACTCCCCGCCACCGTGCGTAGCCGTTGCCAGCGTATCGAGATGGCCTGCCCGGACACGGCCACGGCACTGGCCTGGTTGAAACAGAACCGCGTTCCGGAAGCCGATGCCAAGGCCTTGTTGGATATGGCCGGTGGCAATCCCGGGCTGGCCCTGTCCTGGGCCGGAAGCGGGGGTTCCGCCCTGTATCAGGAAGTCCGCGCGGATTTGGCCGCCTGCGTGAAGAACCAGACCGGCCCGGCCGCGATCGCCCGCAAATGGCTGGCCGATGAAAGCACCGATCTGCGTCTGCTGTTCGCGGCGCAGATCGGCTACGGTCTGGCCCGGACCTGGGCGGCACAGGCGGCCGGGGGCGCGAAGCGTCCGCAGGCCGTCGAGCGCCTGAAGGAATGGATTGATGGCATCAACCGTTTGCGGTTAAGCTTAAGCCAGCCCCTGCGTCACGATCTCGGCCTTGCCGGGCGGATGCTGGAATGGCGGCAACTGCTGCAGGATTTCCGATAGGACAGCCCATGGCCACACCGACTGCCAAACAAGGATTGCTTTCGCTCCAGATCAAGGACCGGAAGGAACTGTACAGCGCGTACATGCCCTATGTGAAAGGCGGCGCCATTTTCGTGCCGACGCCCAAGCGTTACCACCTGGGCGATGAAGTGTTCCTGATGGTCACCTTCATGGAAGACAAGGCCCGTTTGCCGGTGGTCGGCAAGGTGGTCTGGGTGTCCCCGATGGGCCAGATGGGCGGCCGCCGCCCCGGTGTCGGCGTGCAGCTCAGCGATGCCGCCGAGAACCACGAGATCCGCCATAAAATCGAGGCCACCCTGGCCGGCATGATGGATTCCGATTCGCCGACCCATACCATGTGAGCGCTCCGCGCCCGCGACAGGACGATGCATGCGTTACGCGATGGCCTTGGAGTACGATGGCAGCCCGTTCATGGGCTGGCAGAAACACGATACCGGTGACACCATTCAGGCCGCGGTCGAAAAGGCCGTGTCCTTCGTTGCCGATGCGCCGGTCGAAGTCGTCTGCTCCGGACGCACCGATGCCCGCGTCTCGGCCCGTTGCCAAGTGGTGCATTTCGACAGCGACGCCCCGCGCGATGCCCGCGCCTGGGTGCTCGGCACCAACACCCGGCTTCCCGACAGCATCCGCGCGCTCTGGCTGCAGCCGGTGTCCGAAGATTTCCACGCGCGTTACAGCGCCCGCGCACGCCGTTACCGTTACAGTCTGCTGATCCGTGCGGTCAAGCCGGCCATCGGCCGTCAGTTCCTGAGCTGGAGCCGCGAAGATCTGGATGTGACGCGCATGCATGATGCGGCGCAGAAAATTCTCGGCGAGCAGGATTTCAGTGCCTTCCGCACCGTGCAGTGCCAAGCCAAGCACCCGAATCGCAACCTGCACCGGCTCGATGTCAGCCGCGAGGGCGATACGATTTATTTCGATGTGCAGGCCAATGCCTTTCTGCATCACATGGTGCGCAATCTGGTCGGCAGCCTGATGCTGATCGGCAAAGGCGAACAGCCGGTGGATTGGATGAAGACCCTGCTCGACGGCAAGGACCGCACCGTGGCCGGCCCGACCGCGCCGGCCGAAGGCCTGATGTTCCTCGGCGCGCTGTATCCGCCGGAATGGGATTTACCCGATGCGGTCACGCTGAAATGAGCGTGCGCATCAAGTTCTGTGGATTCACCCGCGCCGAAGATGCCGCCTTGGCCGCTTCGTTAGGAATCGATGCCATCGGGGTGGTGCATGTACCGGGCAGCAAGCGCCATGTGCCGCTGGAAGTCATGCCGGCCATTCGCGCTGCTGTTCCTGCAAACATCGATCTGGTCGCGCTGTTCGTCAATCCGGATGCCGACACCGTGCAGGCGGTGATTACGGCCCTGCAACCCAGCCTTCTGCAATTCCACGGCGATGAAGCCGATGCGTTCTGCGCCGGCTTCGGTTTGCCATTCATCAAAGCCATGGCGATGGGCGGCAAAGCCGGCGACATCCGACTGCGCCAGAAGGATTATCCGAGCGCTCAGGCGTTCGTGCTCGACGGTCACGCGCCGGGCCAATTGGGCGGGCAGGGCGAAGCCTTCACCTGGACCAAACTGCCGGCGCTCGACAAACCGATTTATTTGGCCGGCGGCCTGACGCCTGAAAATGTGGCCGAAGCCATCGCCACCGTGAAGCCGTATGCCGTGGATGTGTCGAGCGGCATTGAATCGACACCAGGCAAAAAAGATGCGAAGAAAATGCAGGAATTTTTTGAAGTTGCAAAAATGGCAGAATAAATCTGCGTTTGAAAGAGAACTCCAGTCTCTTTGTATGAATTTAAACAGGGACATACAATGAACAAAAAAGACAATGCAGATTTTAATATCCTAGGAATTATTTTTATAGCCCTTGCGGTGTTGTCATTTTTATTCCCAAATCTTACAACGAGATCTGGTACTGGTCTTGAAGATTTATATTTCTA
>JBMSNF010000040.1:0-13891 GCA_049421545.1 Arenimonas sp. | reverse complement strand
GTCATCATCGCCGCGATCACTTCCTGCACCAATACGTCGAATCCACGCAACGTCGTCGCCGCCGGTCTGTTGGCACGCAATGCCAACGCCAAGGGTCTTGTGCGCAAACCGTGGGTGAAGTCGTCACTGGCGCCGGGTTCTAAAGTCGTCGAGCTGTATCTGCAAGAGGCCGGTCTGCTCGACGATCTCGAGAAACTCGGATTCGGCATCGTCGCTTTCGCCTGCACCACCTGCAACGGCATGAGCGGCGCCCTCGATCCGGCAATCCAGCAGGAAATCATCGATCGTAATCTTTATGCCACCGCCGTGCTTTCGGGCAACCGAAATTTCGACGGCCGCATCCACCCTTACGCCAAGCAGGCGTTTCTGGCCTCGCCGCCGCTGGTAATCGCCTATGCCATCGCCGGTACGGTCCGTTTCGATATCGAGAAAGACGCCTTGGGTACCGATGCCCAAGGCAATGCGATTCTGCTCAAGGACATCTGGCCGAGCGATGCCGAAATCGATGCGGTGGTCAAAGCCAGTGTCAAACCGGCCCAGTTCCGGCAAGTGTACGAGCCGATGTTCCGTGCGGTCGTCGAGCACGATAACGCCGTTTCGCCGCTCTACGATTGGCGGCCGATGAGCACCTACATCCGCCGCCCGCCTTATTGGGAAGGCGCGCTGGCAGGGGCGCGCGGCCTGACGGGCATGCGGCCCCTGGCGGTACTCGGCGACAACATCACCACCGACCATCTGTCACCGTCGAACGCCATCATGCCAGACAGCGCCGCCGGCGAGTATCTGGCGCACATGGGCGTTCCGGAAGAAGACTTCAATTCCTATGCCACGCACCGCGGCGACCATCTGACCGCACAACGTGCGACCTTCGCCAATCCGAAGCTGCTCAATGAAATGGTGCGTGATCCTGAGGGCCGGGTGATACAGGGTTCACTGGCCCGCATCGAGCCGGAAGGGCGGGTCAGCCGCATGTGGGAAGCCATCGAAACCTACATGGCGCGTAAACAGCCCTTGATCATCATTGCCGGTGCCGATTACGGACAGGGCAGTTCACGGGACTGGGCGGCCAAAGGCGTCCGCCTTGCCGGCGTCGAGGCGATCGTTGCCGAAGGCTTCGAACGCATCCACCGCACCAATCTGATCGGCATGGGCGTGCTGCCGCTGGAGTTCCTGCCGGGCGAATCGCGGATCAGCCATGGCATCGACGGCACCGAAACCTACGATGTGCGCGGCGAACGCCGACCCGGTGCGCGTCTGATTCTGGCCATCCGGCGCGAAAACGGTGATATTGTTGAAGTGCCTGTGATCTGCCGGCTGGATTCCGATGAAGAGGTTTCCATCTACGAAGCCGGTGGCGTCCTTCAGCGTTTTGCACAGGATTTCCTCGATTCGGCAAAGGCGGACTGACATGACCCATGCGCCCCAGCTTCGGATTCCGGCCACGTATATGCGTGGGGGTACCTCCAAGGGCGTATTCTTCCGTCTGCAGGATCTGCCGAAGCCGGCACAGGTTCCCGGCGCGGCGCGCGATGCCCTGTTACTGCGCGTCATCGGCTCGCCGGACCCGTACGGCAAGCACACCGACGGCATGGGCGGCGCCACCTCAAGCACCAGCAAGTGCGTGATCATCTCCCCCTCTTCGGTGCCCGGACATGATGTCGACTACCTGTACGGTCAGGTGTCCATCGATTCGGCCTTCGTCGACTGGAGCGGCAACTGCGGCAATCTTTCGGCGGCGGTCGGGCCGTTCGCCATCGCCCATAGCATGCTTGATCCGGCGCGGGTGCCGCGCGACGGCCTGTGTACCGTGCGCATCTGGCAGGCCAATATCGGCAAGACCATTCTGGCGCATGTTCCGGTCAGTGGCGGCGATGTCCAGGAAACCGGTGATTTCGAGCTCGACGGCGTCACTTTCCCCGCTGCCGAAATCGTTCTTGATTTCATCGATCCTTCCGATGACGGCGAAGCCGGGGAGGCCGGCGCCATGTTCCCCACCGGCAACAGAGTCGATACGCTGGAGGTTCCGGGCATCGGGTCGCTCGAGGTGACGCTCATCAATGCCGGCATACCGACGGTGTTCGTCAATGCCTGCGATATCGGCTATACCGGTGCCGAGCTGCAGGACGCCATCAACGGTGACGCCAAAGCGCTGGCCATGTTCGAAAGCATCCGTGCCCAAGGTGCCTTGCGTATGGGACTGATTAAAGACGTTGGCGATGCAGTGACTCGCCAGCATACGCCGAAGGTGGCTTTCGTCGCACCGCCGGCCGACTACATCACCAGCAGCGGCAAGCACGTCGCAGCATCGGACATCGATCTTCTGGTGCGTGCGTTGTCCATGGGCAAACTGCATCACGCCATGATGGGAACCTGTGCGGTAGCCATCGCCGCAGCAGCGGCCATCCCCGGGACTCTGGTGAACCATGCCGCCGGTGGCGGCAGTCCTTCCGCCATCCGCTTCGGGCATCCCAGCGGGACCTTGCGGGTCGGTGCCGAGGCCGAGCAGGCCGATGGTGAATGGATTGTACGCAAGGCTAGCATGAGCCGCAGCGCACGCGTGCTGATGGAAGGCATGGTGCGCGTGCCGCAGGATCGGAGCTACATCCTTACGGAGCAAGGCGCATGATCACACTTTACGAGGATTGGCAGGCCAATACCGTCGTCGTCTGCGCCACGACCTTGGCGGTCAGTCTGTCGGTGCTCGTCCATTACGAAGGTCTGGCGCTGATTTCCAACTGGCTGGCCAAGCGCCGCGAATTGCATTCGCGCCGAAAAGTGCTGTATTCGATTTTCTCGGTGCTGGCATTGCATGTCACCGAAATCTGGATATTCGGCATCACCATCTGGCTGACCCTTCAATACCCTGAGACCGGATTCATCAAGGGCGCCGATCCGCTGCATCTGTTGGATGCGGTCTATCTTTCGGCGGTGACCTTCAATACGCTCGGTTTCGGCGATCTGGTTCCGGTCGGACCGATCCGCTTCATCGCCGGCACCATGTCGCTGACCGGATTCGTGTTGATCACCTGGTCGGCGTCGTTCACCTATCTGGAGATGGAGCGCTACTGGCGGAAGTGATTCCGATCAGAGTCGCGCCGCAAGCTCCGCTCCCTGCGCAATCGCACGTTTGGCATCCAGCTCGCCTGCCTGTTCGGCGCCGCCGATGAGGTGGGACGTGACGCACAGGCCGAGCAGGGCTTCGTGCAAGCTCCGATCGGGTTCCTGCCCGGCACAGACGATGACATTGTCGACCGGCAATACCATGGCTTCGCCGTCTTTCTTGATATGCAGACCGGCATCATCGATGGCTACATATTCGATGCCGCCCCAGGCCTGCACGCCGCCCATCTTCAGTGCCGCACGATGGATCCAGCCGGTGGTTTTGCCAAGCTTCGCGCCCGGTTTGCCGGCGCTGCGCTGCAGCAGCCAGATCTGCCGTTCCGGCGCATGCGGTTCGGCTTTGCAAAGCCCGCCTTTGCTTTCGAAATCGGGATCGACGCCCCATTCCTGCATCCAGCGTCGGGCATTCAGGGTGGCGGACTCGGCATGCAGCAGGAACTCGGCGACATCGAAACCGATGCCGCCGGCGCCGATGATGGCGACCGATTTGCCGACGGGCTTGTCATCGCGCAGCACATCCAGATAGCCGAGCACTTTCGGGTGATCGCTGCCCGGCAGGCGCAGGCCCCGCGGGGTGATGCCGGTGGCGATGACGACCTCGTCGTAGCCTTCCTGTTGCAGCAGCGCGGCGTCCGCCCTATGTCCGAGTTTCAGCGTGACCCCGGTTTCGACCAGAAGATGGCCGTAATAGCGCAGGGTTTCGTGGAACTCTTCCTTGCCCGGAATCCGTTTGGCGTAATTGAACTGGCCGCCGATTTCCGCTGCGGCATCGAACAGGGTGACGTCATGGCCGCGCCCGGCAGCGACGGTGGCGAAGCTGAGGCCGGCCGGACCGGCACCCACGACCGCGATGCGTTTCTTTGACGCAGCCGGCGTGTAATTGAGTTCGGTCTCACGGCAGGCGCGCGGATTCACCAGGCAGGACGCTTTTTTGTTCTCGAATACATGGTCGAGGCAGGCCTGGTTGCAGGCGATGCAGGTGTTGATGAGATGGCTCTTGCCGGACTTCGCCTTGTTCGGCCACTGCGCATCGGCCAACAGGGGCCGCGCCATCGAAATCATGTCGGCCTGGCCATCGGCCAGAATCCGTTCGGCCACATCCGGCATGTTGATGCGGTTGGTGGCGACCAGCGGCAGCGTGACATGCGGCTTCAATTTTCCGGTGACGCCGGCAAAGGCCGCACGCGGCACCGAGGTGGCGATGGTCGGTACCCGCGCTTCATGCCAGCCGATGCCGGTGTTGATGATGGTGGCACCGGCCGCCTCGATGGCTTTGGCCTGTTCGACGATTTCGGGCCAGGACAGGCCCTCGGGCACCAGCTCCAGCATGGACAGGCGGTAAATGATGATGAAATCCGGGCCGACCGCCTCGCGCATGCGGGCAACGATTTCGACCGCGAAACGGCGGCGCTTCGCGGCATCGCCGCCCCAGTCGTCAGTGCGGCCGTTGACCTGCGGAGACACGAACTGGTTGATTAGGTAGCCCTCGGATCCCATGACCTCGACACCGTCATAACCGGCTTCGCGGGCTAGTAGGGCGCTGTGGACATAATCGCGGATGGTCTTTTCAATGCTCCGGGCACTCAGGGCCTGCGGCGTGAAAGGATTGATGGGCGCTTTTTTGGCCATGGAGGACACGGACAGCGGGTGGTACCCGTAACGTCCGGCATGCAGGATCTGCATGGCGATGCGTCCACCGGCTGAATGTACGGCTTGGGTGACCACCTTATGGCGGGTGGTTTCCCAGCGCCAGCTCAGCTTGCCACCGAAGGGCGCCAACCAACCCCGGATATTGGGCGCGATTCCGCCGGTCACCATCAAGCCAACGCCACCCTCGGCACGCTCACGGAAGTAGGCCGCCAGTTTCGGGTAATCCTTGCTTTTATCCTCAAGGCCGGTATGCATGGAGCCCATGAGGATGCGGTTGGGCAGGGTGCAGAAGCCGAGTTCAAGCGGGCGGAACAAGTGCGGAAATTCAGGAGGATTCATCGGGGCTACGCCTATTTCGGGGAAGTGGCCGCGACCGCGCAACCATACTCCGAAGTATAGTTAAAAAAATGAAAGAAAACAGGGTGCCCCGGTCAGGAGGTCTTTCGAGGAAGCCTCGGAGGGAATTGTCGGGCTACAGGGTAGAAATCCCCTCAGGGAGGGGGGGCTCTGCTTAGCGATGAGGGCACAGGGAATCCCCGTATGTATAAGAAACTGCTTGATAATTCATTAAAAATGGGATTGTGAAATTTATGGAACTTTTTCCCTGAATGCTTGCAATTTCCCCTAAAAGTGTTATTTTGACGTTAACGATTCGATCAGGGTTTTCGGTCGTTGACACTGCGGGCGCATGCCTGTATCGATTTGTAGCAATTTTCCACATGTAAAAATGGAGATTTAAAATGAAGAAAAATCTACTTGGCCTTGCTCTTCTCAGCGCCGTCGGCTTCTCGCAAGCTGCTGCTGCTCAGGAATTCGATGATCGTTGGTACATTTCCGGCACCCTCGGCGTTCTCGGTACCGATGACGACCGTCTTGTCTCCAACTCCGAGCTTTACGGCGTCGGCATCGGTAAGCGCCTGTCCGAAAATTTCGGCCTGGAACTGACCTATGATCAAGCCAGTCCGACCGTCGACATCGATCCGATCAATGGCGACACCCACTGGGATTTGAACTCCGTATTCCTGAATGCCCGTTACTACTCCACCAAACACGGCCGTGCATGGGATCCGTACCTGGTGGGCGGTCTCGGTGCCACCGAACACGATATCGCTGACGGTGACATCACCGGAACCGAATGGGCTGCCAAACTTGGTGCAGGTCTTGAGACCGACCGTCGCAAGCGCGTTGACTTCCGCGTGGAAGCCGGCGTGCGTTACGACAGTCACACTGAGACCTTGCGTGCTGGCGATCGAATTTTTGAATTCGGTCCTTTCATGGACTTCTACGCCGCCGCTTCGATTCTCGTGAAGCTGGGTGATCTGGCCGCTCCGGTGGTTGCCGCTCCGACCTGCGACACCCTCGACGGTGACAATGACGGCGTCAACGATTGCAACGACAAGTGCCCGAACTCCGAAGCCGGTCAGACCATCGGCGCCGACGGTTGCCCGGTCAAGCTGAGCATCGACCTGAAAGGCGTGAACTTCGACTTCAACAAAGCCACCCTGCGTCCTGACGCAGTCGTGATCCTTGACGAAGCCGTTGCCGTGCTGGCCAAGTATCCGGAACTGCGTGTTGAAGTCGCCGGTCACACCGACCTTTGCGGCAAAGACACCTACAACCAAGGCCTGTCGCAGCGCCGCGCCCAAACCGTGTATGACTACCTGACTGGCAAAGGCATCGATGCCGGCCGTCTGGCTGGTCCGAACGGTTATGGCGAAAGCCGTCCGCTGGAAGCCACCGAGCAAACCTCGCCGGCTTGTAAGAGCGAAACCAACCGCCGTACCGAACTGAACGTTCAGAACTAAGCGGTTCAAAGCGTCATGAAAAAGCCCGGCTTCGGCCGGGCTTTTTTATTGTCTACATGCCGATGACTCGGTATAGTTGGCATGAAGGTGGCAGTTGCCACATGCCCCGTCCTGTCTGTGAAAGGAAACGATCATGTCCCTCCCAAGCCCCGCTGTTCTGAAGAAGGCCCGCATACCGTTGCTGATGACTCTGGCCGTGCTGGCCGGTTGTTCGCGTGAGCCCGATAATGCCGCCGACGCGGTCTATTCCGGCGGCGACATCCTGACCATGGCCGGTGACCAACCCCAGTATGTGGAAGCGCTGGCGGTCAAAGACGGCAAAATCAGCTTCGTCGGCACCAAAGCTGAAGCCGACAAGTTGGCCGGCAAGGACACGCGCCAGATCGACCTGAAGGGGCGAACCCTGTTACCGGGATTCATCGATGCTCATAGCCATGCTCTGAACTATGCCGAATCATTGGTGCAGGCCAATCTCAATCCGGCCCCTGTCGGGAATGTCGGTTCGATAGCCGATATCATCACCGAGATGAGTAATTTGAAGGCCGATATAAAGGCAGGCGATGGAATTTGGCTAATTGGGCAGGGTTATGATCAGGATTTTCTGGTTGAGAAGCGGCACCCGACGGCTGCAGATCTTGATGCCGCATTTCCGAACAACCCGGTTTTATTGATTCATACCTCCGGTCATATGCTGGTGGCGAACTCCGCGGCGCTAAAGGCGGCAAAAATAACTTCGGCTACGCCAGATCCGCAAGGCGGAACCATCATCCGCAAGCCAGGTAGCCGTGATCCGGCCGGACTTGTGCAAGAAAATGGAATGTTGCCATTCTTCCCGTTCTTGCCTACCCGTGAGCTGCAAAGCGACCTTGAACTCCTTAAGCGTGCCTTGGACGCATATGCGTCGCATGGTTACACCACGGCCGCAGAACATCTGCTCATGCTTGCGAAAATGCCGATACTGGAGGCCGCCGCAGACAAAAAAATGCTTACGATTGATCTGGTGGTCGCCCCGTCCTATCTGTATGCCGACCAGCTTCTGAAAGACGAAAAGATGAAATGGGGACAATATCGGAACGGATTGATATATGCCGGTATTAAGCTCACTTTGGATGGCTCCCCCCAAGGCAAAACCGCATACATCAGTAAACCGTATCTAACGCCAGTTCAAGGATGTAGCAAGGATTGCCGCGGCTTTCCAAATATGACACAGGAAGAGGTCAACACGCTGTTCTTGAAGGCGTACCAGAACAATGTGCAGATTTTCGCGCACTGCAATGGAGATGCGTCAACCGATATGATGCTGTCCGCTCACGCTTATGCTGAAAAATCGCTTGGAAAATTCGATACCGACCGTCGCACCGTCATCATTCACTCGCAGATCATGCGCCCGGATCAGCTGGATGCCTATAAGAAAACCGGGCTTCTGCCTTCGTTTTTCACCAATCATGTTTATTATTGGGGGGATATCCATTTAGCCAATCTCGGTATTCAGCGGGGCGAATACATCAGTCCGCTGCGGAGTGCCATGGATAAAGGGATCCGGGCCAGTAATCATACCGATGCGATTGTCACTCCGATTGACCCGATGTTCCTGCTGTGGACATCCGTCAACCGGCTGACACGAAGTGGCAGGATTCTCGGTGCCAATGAGCGTGTTACGCCATTTCAGGGTCTGCAGGCTATTACTGGCAACGCGGCATACATGTATCGTGAAGAAGCCACCAAGGGCACATTGGAAGTTGGCAAGCTGGCCGACATGGTCATACTTGAAAGCAATCCGCTCAAAGTCGATCCGGCCGAAATCTACCGCATCCGCGTGATGGAAACCCTCAAGGAAGGCAAGACGATTTATTCGGCGCCGGCCGATCTGGCGGCAAAGCCTGCACTGGTTTTCGCCCCGCCTGTTGCGGCCCCGGTGGAGGAGTCCAAACCGGAAGCCGCTCCCGTAAAAGCCGAAGCCGTAGCCTCTGAAAAACCCAAGGCTCCGACGGCTGCGGATAAAAAAGCGGCGGATGCCAAAGCCAAGGCAGCGGCTGCATCGACTGCTGCGAAGCAGCAGGCCAAGCGTTCCAATGAGAAGAAGCCGCTGGCGCCGAAACCTGCGGTTGTCGAAACTCCGGTCGCGGAAGAAGCGCCGAAGCCGAAAGAGGTCCGCTTCAACATGACCCAGGACGGCAAGAAGATGACGCCGGAGGATTTCGAGGCCTGGATGAAAGCACAGGGCATCCGGATCGTGCCGGCGAAACCGGCGGAGCCGCCGAAAACCGATACCAAGAAAGACGGCGGCTGAGTTTCCGGTCGGGGATGGAAAACCCGGCGTCAGCCGGGTTTTTTATTGGTGAAGCGGTAATGCGCAACCATCCACTCGTTGCCGTGGTTGTAGGCGAACAGTTCGGCGCAGGCCATCCAGAACATGCGCCAGCGTTGCGACCAGACCGCGGCATTCTCCGGTCCGTAGGTGTCGGCGAGGATTTCACCGATGCGTACGCGGTTACGGTCCTGGTTTTCCAGCCATTGGTTGCTGGTGCGCGCATAGTGCCGGCCGGGCACCAGCCAGCGCTGTTCGATGGCCAGATCATCCGCGAAATGCAGCAGGGTGTCGGCCGAGGGCATCAGGCCGCCGGTGAAGAAGTATCTGCCCATCCAGTTGTCATCGCCGCCGGTTTCGAACGGATACATCAGATAGCGATGGACGAAGATGTGCACGAACAGCTTGCCATCGGGCTTCAGCCAGCGGCTGATGCCGTTCAGCAGGCTGCGGTAGTTGCGCATGTGCTCAAACATCTCCACCGAAACGCAGCGGTCGAACCGGCTGCTGTCGAAATCCAGCACGTTGACGTCGCGCGTCAGCACGGTGACATTGCCGAAGCCGCCTTCGGCGCATCGTGCCTCGATATGGGCCCGCTGCGTTGCCGAATTGGAAACGGCGGTGATGCGAGCATTCGGATAGCGTTCGGCCATCCACAGCGTCAGCGAGCCCCAGCCGCAGCCGAGCTCCAGGATGTCCTGGCCATCGGCCAGTTCCGCGCGTTCGCCGTACAGCCGCAGCATGTGCTCCTCGGCGGCGTCCAGGGATTCGTTGCCTTGCGGATAGAAAGCCGACGAATACTTCAGGCGCTTGCCGAGGCAAAGCTGGAAAAACTCGGTCGGAAGTTCGTAGTGCTGCTCATTGGCGGCCTGGGTTTCAATCGCGATCGGGCTGGATTTCAGTTCATCGATCAGCCGATTGAAACGCGCGTCCGCGCTTCCGGCGTCGGCAATGCCTTCGTCCTGCAAGCGCTGGCGGCAGAGTTGCCGGATACCATGACGGATGAGCGCATCCGGCAGCAGGCCGCGTTCGGCGAAATCGATAAGGCTCATAAGGCTCCGTTTTTGGATGGCGACGGGGGCAGGGGGAAGAAGGCGCTGACTTCGTTCTGGTAGCGTCGGTAGTCATCGCCGCGGGAGCGCAATGCCTGTGCTTCGGTCCACGGGATGCCGCTGACGCGGTACAGGAAGGCGAGCATCACCACCGGCCCGATCAGGCTCAGCCAGAACTGCGTGCCGCCGATTGCGAGGAACAGATAGGCGAACCAGTGCAGCCATTCGAAAAAGTAATTCGGATGCCGCGACCAAGCCCACAAGCCGATCCGGCAGGTTTTCCCGCGGTTTTCGACCTTGCCGCGGAATGCCGCCAGTTGCCGATCCGCCAGCCATTCGCCGGCAACACTGAGAATGAAAACGGCCACGGCGGCGAAAAACCAGAAATCGAGGCTGACGCTGGTATTGTTCGCGGCAGCGATGAACGGCAGACTGAACAGGGCCACGATGACCGCCTGCCCCTGGAAGAACACGAACAGTTTCGCCGGGCTGCCGTTCCAGGCCGCACGCAGGGCCTGATAGCGTCCGTCTTCGGGTTCATGGCGAACGCGGATGAACAGGGACAGGAAAAGACGCAGGCCCCAAAGGCCGGCGAACAGCGCAACCGACAAGCGGGCCAGGACCGAGCCTTCGGCCACGACGGCGCAGAAAACCCCGGCAATCGCCATCAGGCCGGCCCAGGCCACATCCACGATGCCGATATTGCGGATTTTCAGGGCAAGCAGCCAGACCAAGGCCATGGCGGCGGCACTGAATCCGAAAATGATGGCGACGGTCGTAAGCAGGCTCATGCGGGCTGTCCTTTTTCTGTGGTGGTACTGCGCAGGTCAAGCCAACGGATGGCACTCAGGCCCAGACCCCAGACCAGTCCGATCCAGATCGCGCATTGCAGGATGTCGCTTTGGACCGACATCGCTCCGAAACGCATCGTGGCGATGCCATAGGCCACCGGTCCGCCGAGCAGGCCGAACAGGAACGTGGGCAAGGCTTTGGTATAGATGCTTCGGAGCGAATGGTTCAGGGTCAGCGCGAATCCCAGCCAGAGCGCCATGATCCAAGCCGGTGCCAGACCGGGCAGCGGGTATGGGCTGGCGAACTGCAGACACTGCGATTGCACCAGAATGGTGTCCATGGCGAAGCCCACGGGCAGGGCGATGCCGAGCGTGCGCAGATCCCGCTGCCGTTCCGGGCTGAATGCCAGAGTCAGCGATGCAAACAAACCTGCCACGAGCAGTCCCGGCCACCATGTGCCGCGCCCGGCCCCGATCACGCTGACCAGCCAGACGGCCTGAAAACCGACGACATTCAAAACAGTCCAGACCCAAGCGGGTAACTTGGCCGTACTCATGCGGGATACCTTTCCTTGCCGAAAAGCAGGTGCACATCGCTGATGGATTGTTCCAGGAAGCCGGCCTCGCAGTAGGCGAGGTAGAAATCCCACATGCGCAGAAAACGCCGGTCATAGCCGAGTGCCAGCACGTCGGTTTCCCGCGCCAGGAAACGCTCGCGCCAGGCATGAATGGTCTTGGCGTAACTGTCTCCGATGTCCTGGAGATCGAGAAGACGCAATTGCCCGGCCTGCGCCGCAGAGGCGACCATCGCGCTGACGCAGGGGATGTAGCTGCCGGGGAAGATGTAGCGCTTGATGAAATCGACGCTGTCCAAGGCCTGCTGATAGCGGTGGTCTTCGATGGTGATGGCCTGGATCAGCGCTTTGCCGCCCGGTTTCAGCAGGCTTGCGCATTTGGCGAAGTAGGTGTCCTGGAACTGGTGGCCGATGGCCTCGATCATTTCAATCGAAACCAGCTTGTCGTAACGGCCCTCGAGGTCGCGGTAGTCCTTGAACAGGAGTGTGATGCGGTCCTGCAGGCCTTCGGCTTCGATGCGCGCTTTGGCCAGATCGAATTGTTCCTGCGAAATCGTAGTGGTGGTGACACGGCAACCGGTATGCTTTGCCGCATAAATGGCCATGCCGCCCCAGCCGGTGCCGATTTCGATCAGGTGGTCGTCGGCGCCGAGCTCCAGCTTTTCGCAAATCAGCTGCAGCTTGCGTTGCGAGGCCTGTTCGAGCGTCATGCCCTCGCGGTCGAACACCGCCGAGGAATACATCAGGCTGGGGTCGAGGAACAGTTCGAAAAGGGCGTTGCCGAGATCGTAATGCGCGGCGATGTTTTTCCGGCTGCCGCTGCGGGTATTGCGCCGCAGGGCATGCGCCGCCTGCATCATCCAGCCGGCGAAGCGGGCGCCGCCGCCCTCCATGGCATCGAGCAGATTGCGATTGCGGATCAGCAACCGCATCAGACCGACCAGATCATCGGACTGCCAGTCACCGTCCATGTAGGATTCGGCCGCCCCGACCGAGCCGCCGAAGGCGAGCTTGCCGAAAAAGCGCCCATCCATGATGGTCAGGGTGCCGAAGCCCGGCATTGCGGGGTCGCCGTAAGCCCGGCACTCACCGGCTTCGCGCAGCTGGAGATGGCCATGCCGGAGCTTGCCGAGTTTCGCGAGCACTTGCTTGCGAACGAGGGCATCGATACCGGTCAATGGACGGTCGCCGTGCAGGGTATCGGAATCAGTACGGATCATGGTCGGCCTTGGGATGGGAATGGAACGGAACCCGCTTCAGCCACAGCCGCAGCGCATTCCAGTAGATGCCGAACGCCACCGTGGCGCTCATCCAGGGCTGCAACAGAAGCTGTCGCTGCAGGTTCGATGCCGTCAATTGTCGCCGCTGCAGGGTCAAGGTCGCGTCAAATTGTTTCTCTCCGGCCTGATCCACGCGCATATAGACGTTCAGGCGGTCCTCCGGCCGGCCGAACCGCCAGTCGTACTCGAGCGCCATCGGCAGGAACGGCGAGACATGGAAGCGCTTCGGGAAATGCCAACGGCCGATGCCATCCTCGCTGCCCGCGTCGGCCAGCGGCAGGAAATAGCTATGGCGTTCGCCCCAGGGCGTGTTGGTGATTTCGGCCAGAATCCAGCGCAGCGTGCAGCCATCCGCAGCGAAGCCGTAGTAAAAACTGACGGGATTGATGACGAAGCCGAATATGCGCAGGTGGGTCAACAGGAAAATCGGCCCCTCGTGCGAGGTGCCGGTTTCACTCTGCACATGCCGGCGCACTGCGGTGTCCAGCGGCAGTGACGGATCTCCGAAATAGTCCGCGCGCCGGTAGCCGAGCCAGTTGAAGCCTTTGCTCGAGCAGAACCAGAAAGGCTTCAGCGTCTGTTCGATGCGGCTGATGTCGAGGTAGAGCTGGAAGATGCGGTAACGGAAGGCGTGCGCTTTCGGGGAAAAGCGCCGATGACCGATGTGCCCCACGTAGATCGCATCGGTCTGGGTCTGACTCATAAGGCCAGGATGCCTTCGGCGACCTCATGCCCGCTGCGGAAGCCGTCTTCATGGAAGCCGAAACCCCAATAAGCGCCGCAGAACCAACTGCGGTGTCTGCCCTGGAGCTCCCCCCGCCGGGACTGCGCACGGACCATGGCGTGGTCGTAGACCGGGTGGTGGTACTGCATGACGGCGAAGATTTTGTCCGGATCGATCTGACTGCGCTGGTTCAGGCTGACGATGAACGGTTCGGGGCTGTCGATGCCCTGCAGGATGTTCATGCAGTAACTGACCGTGCAGGGGGCTCCCGGTTCATTCGGAATATCGGCATTCCAGGCGGCCCAGGCGCGCCGGTCGGGCGGCAGCACCGAAGCATCGCGGTGCAGCACGGTCTCATTGGCTTGGTAGCGGATGGCGCCCAGAATTTCGCGTTCGACGGCATCGGCATCGGCCAGCATCATCAGGGTCTGGTCGCTGTGACAGGCGAACACGACCTGGTCGAAATGCTCGGTGCCGTAAGCGGTAGTCACGGCCACGCTGTCTTCAGCCCGCAGAACCCGACTGACCGGTGCATCCAGACGCACCGTCACCGGCCATGCTTTGGAAACCTTCTCGATGTATGCGC
>JBMSNF010000039.1:0-13948 GCA_049421545.1 Arenimonas sp. | reverse complement strand
GCCGAAAGAGCTCTGGGAAGAAACCGGGCGTTGGCAGAAATTCGGCGGGCAGCTGCTGAAGATCAAGGACCGCAAGCAGGCCGATTACGTGTACGGCCCGACCCATGAGGAAGTCATCACCGACTTCGCCCGTCAGGAACTGCGCAGCTACAAACAACTGCCGCTGAATTTCTACCAGATCCAGACCAAATTCCGCGACGAAATCCGCCCGCGCTTCGGCGTCATGCGCGCGCGCGAGTTCCTGATGAAGGATGCCTATTCCTTCCATCTGAGCCCGGAGTGCCTGGCGCAGACCTATCAGGTCATGTTCGATGCCTACAGCCGCATCTTCACCCGGCTCGGCCTGCGCTTCCGTGCGGTCAATGCCGATACCGGTGCCATCGGCGGCAGCGCCTCGCATGAATTCCATGTGCTGGCCGATTCCGGCGAAGACGCCATCGCCTTTTCCGACGCTTCGGATTACGCGGCCAATATCGAAATGGCGGAAGCACTCGCCCTTGGCGGCGCACGCGGCGCGGCTTCCGAAGATCTGCGCGATGCAGCGACCCCGACGCAGACCACCTGCGAAGCGGTAGCCGAACTGCTGGGTGTGGCATTGACGCAAACGGTCAAAACCCTGGCGCTGATTTCCGAGCACGGCTTCACGTTGGCTCTCGTGCGCGGCGACCACGCCGTCAACGAAATCAAGCTGGCGAAAGTACCGGGCCTTGCCGACTACCGGATGGCCAATGATGCCGAAATCGCCGAGCATCTCGGCGCACAACCGGGCTTCCTCGGTCCGGTCAAACCGCTGAAACCGGTGTACCTGATCGCCGACCGCACGGTTGCACAGATGGCCGACTTCATCGTCGGTGCCAACCGCAACGGCTTCCATCTGCAGGGCGTGAACTGGGGCCGCGATCTGGCCGAGCCCGATGTCGTCGCCGATATCCGCAATGTGGTCGAAGGCGATCCCTCGCCGGACGGCAAGGGTGTTCTGTCGATCGCGCGCGGCATCGAAGTCGGGCACGTGTTCCAGCTCGGCCAGAAGTACGCCGAAGCCATGAACGCCACCGTGCTCGACCAGAACGGCAAAGCCCAGATCATGTTCATGGGTTGCTACGGCATCGGCGTCAGCCGGATCGTCGCCGCCGCCATCGAACAGAACTTCGATGCCAATGGCATCCGTTGGCCGGAAGCGATGGCGCCCTGGCAGGTCGCCGTGTGCGTAATCAATCCGAAAAACGATGCCGCCGTCAGCGCCTATGCCGACAAACTTTACGCCGATCTGCAGGCCAAAGGCCTGGGCGTCTGCCTCGACGACCGCGGCCTGCGTCCGGGTGCGATGTTCGGCGATATCGAACTGATCGGCATTCCGCACCGCGTGGTGGTGTCCGACCGCGGCATGCAGGCCGGCACGCTGGAATACCGCCACCGCAGCGCCGAGGCTTCGGAAAATCTCAGCGAAGCCGAATTGATGGCGCGTCTCGCCGGCTGATTCGCCGGCTTACAGATAACGGCGGGACGACACCAGCAGATTGCCGAACAGAATGCCGGCGACCAACGCGATGAGGGCCGCGAACAGCGAAAATGCCAGATCGAGACTGCCGGCAAGATCCTGGGCGAAAGCGATGTTGAGAGTACGGTAGCCGAGACTTCCCGGCACCAGCAGGATGATGCCGGGAACCCGGATCAGCGCACCCGGGCGATTGAACATGCGCGCATACAGGTTCGACACTGCGGTGACGGTGAATGCGGCGAGAAAGGCGCCGACCGGGATGTCGCCGGTGGTCAGGGCCGGGACCAGAGCGCAAACTTTCATCACGCCGTAGCCGAGCAGCACCGCCGCCATCGCGATCGGAATATCGCGCGGATGGGTTTTGAACAGCACGGCCAGCGCGAACGCGCCCGGCAGCAGCATCGCCCAGGGCATCCACGCCGGCAATACCGAGGCTCCGGCATTGCTGAGCAGCTGCCAACCGGAAAGCTGCACCAGCTGCGCCGCCAGAATGGTGCCGAAGGTCAGTTTCATCAGTACGGTCATCGCGCCGGCGAAACGCGCGCTGCCGGAGACCAGTTGCTGATTGGCCAGTTCATTGATGGCCGAGGTCAGCATCATGCCGGGCATCATGATGATCAGTGCCGAAATGACCACCGGCTGGATGCTCAAGGGCACCAGGAAGCAGCCGATCAGCGAGGCCGCCAGCGTGACCAGAAAGGCGGCGACCGCCTCCACCGCATCATGCAATTGCGTTTTGCGTTCGCCGTACTGGGCCAACACGCCGATCATCATGCCCAGCAGCGCGGCAACGCCGAAATCATTCCATCCGGTACGCGGAAACAGACTGACCACCATGGCCGAAGCGATGCCGAAGCAGGCCACCGAGGCGATGCGGTACGCCCGTGACGGCTCACGGTCCATGGCCTTCAGCCGGGACAGCCCGCTGGCGATATCCAGCGTTCCGGCCATGACCTGCTCGGCGATGGCATCGGCATCCGACAAGCGCCCGAGATGGGTATCCCCGGGCTTCAGACGCATGACGCGGGTCACCGTGTGCGGCGGTCCGAGCACCGGATCCTGGAAGCTGATGATGAATCCGGTCGGATTCGACCAGATGCTGACCTGCAGGCCGAGTTTGCCCGATACGCGGTCGACCGCACCCTCGAGCCTGTTCACCGACGTCCCGGAAGTGTGCAGATGGCGCGCCAGCTCGAGCACGAAATCGACCCGCTCACGGAATCGGTCGTGGGTGATGCTTCCGGTCATGCGTGTGTGCTTCTCAGGGTCATAGCGCATTGTAGGACAACTGCTATTGTTTGCCCATCTGCGATAAACTGGGCCTATCCCACAGGATGTCCGTGATGCCGATGGCCACATGGCTCGACAATACCGAACCCGGATTAGCTCCGGATCCGCAACAGACCGACCGCTTGCTGGTTTCAGGGGACTGGACCTTCCGTAAGGCCGGGCGTTTGCTGGAACTGATCGCCGGCGCCGACAAGGACATCCAGACCGTAGATGCGCGTGCCGTCACCCGGCTCGATGCCAGCGGATCCAAGCTGTTGCTGTCGATGATGGCCCGGCTCGGATTGCCGGCAACGGCCTTGGCCGCGAAACCCGAACATGCCACGCTGATCGATGCCGTCCGCAATGCCGGAGCACCGCTGCCGGATGCTCCGCCTGCCGGAACGCCGCTGTACCGGATTCTGGAAAGCATCGGACGCTGGGTGGCGAATGCGTACTGGAACATCCTGGTGTTTCTGGATTTCCTCGGCCGCACCCTGCTCAGCCTGATGGAAAGCCTGTTCAATCCGCGGCACTGGCGGGTCACCTCCATCGTCTTTCATATGCAGGCGGTCGGTCTGAATGCCGTGCCTCTGGTGATGCTGCTGAGCTTCATGGTCGGCGCCGTTGTCGCCTTCCTCGGCGCCACCGTTCTCAGCGAATTCGGTGCGCAGCTCTGGGTCGTCGAGCTGGTCGGCGTCGCCTTCTTCCGTGAGTTCGGCGTGCTGTTGACCGCCATCCTGCTCGCCGGCCGGACCGCCAGCGCGTTCACGGCACAGATCGGTTCGATGAAGAGCGGCGAAGAACTCGATGCCATCCGCACCATGGGTCTGGATCCGATCGAACTGCTGGTGCTGCCGCGCCTGAAGGCGCTGCTGCTGACCCTGCCGCTGCTGACCTTCCTGGCCACCATGGCCGGTCTGCTCGGCGGCATGGCGGTGTGCGTCTGGCATCTCGACATCTCGCCGGAAATGTTCATCGGCCGCCTGCAGAACGAATTGTCGCCGCGGCACTTCTGGGTCGGCATGAGCAAGGCGCCGATTTTCGCCATGGTGATCGGACTGATCGGCTGCCTCGAAGGCTTCAAGGTGAAGAACAACGCGCAGTCGGTCGGTGAGCACACCACCTCGAGCGTGGTGCAGTCGATTTCGCTGGTCATTCTACTCGACGCCCTGGCCGCCATGTTCTTCATGGAGCTCGACCTGTGAGCACCGAGGCCATCATCGAAGTTTCCGGGCTCAGCAATCGCTTCGGCAATGCCATGGTCCATGAGAATCTGGACCTGCAGGTGCGTCAGGGCGAGATCATCGGCGTGGTCGGCGGATCCGGGTCCGGCAAGTCGGTGCTGATGCGCAGCATACTCGCGCTGAACCGCCCGCAGGCCGGGCGCATCCGCGTGCTCGGACGGGATGCGCTCTCGGTCAATGCCGCCAGCCGCGAATTCATCGAAGGCAATACCGGCGTGCTGTTCCAGAATGCCGCGCTGTTCTCGTCGCTGACCGTGCTCGAGAACGTGATGGTGCCGCTCAAGGAACACAGCACCCTGCCGGAACCGGTCATGCGCGATCTGGCCATGGTGAAAATCCAATTGGCCGGCCTGAGCGCCGATGCCGCATTGAAGCTGCCGGCCGAACTGTCCGGCGGCATGCGCAAGCGCGCCGGCATCGCGCGTGCGCTGGCACTCGACCCGGCCCTGCTGTTCCTCGATGAACCGACCGCGGGGCTCGATCCGATCGGCGCGGCGGCTTTCGACCAACTCATTCTGTCCATCCAGCGTGCGCTCGGGCTGACCGTATTCCTGATTACGCATGATTTGGATACCTTGTACACTATCTGCGACCGCGTCGCGGTGCTGGCCGACCGCCGGGTTCTGGTCAACGCGCCGATCGACGAGGTCGCTGCATTCGAGCATCCGTGGATCCAGGAATACTTCCACGGACCGCGGGGACGGGCCGCCGAAAAAGCCCAGGAGAAGCTGTAATGGAAACTCGTGCCAATCATGTCCTGATCGGAGTGTTCACGCTGGTGGTGCTGACGCTGCTGGTCGGCTTCGCGTTGTGGGCCGCCAAATTCGCGTCCGACAGCAGCTGGAACGAATACGATGTGGTGTTTTCGGAAGCGGTGACCGGACTGGGCATCGGCGGCACGGTACAGTTCAACGGCATTTCGGTCGGCGAAGTGCGCCGTCTGGAAATCGACCCGACCGACCCCAACAAGGTCCTGGTGCGCGTGCGTATCCAGTCGAGCACGCCGATCAAGGTCGATACCGAAGCCAAGCTGGCATTCGTCGGACTGACCGGCATCACCCAGATCCAGCTGAAATCCTACAACGCCAAAAGCCCGGCGCTGGTGCCGACCGAGAGCACGCCGGTGCCGCGCATCTATGCCAAGGAATCGGCGCTGTCGAAACTGTTCAGCTCGACCGACGACATCACCACCACCGCCACCAACGTCATGCTGCGGCTGAACCAGGCCTTCAGCGACGAGAACATCAAGAGCATCAGCAAGACCCTCGACAACCTCGAGAAGATCTCCAGCTCGGTCGCCGCCGAGCGCCAGGACATCGGCGCCATCATCCGCGACACCCGCGCCGCCATCGCCAAACTCGACAGCACCCTGGCCAGCACCGACAGCATTGCCAAGAAACTCGACAGCGGTGTGGCCGACCAGCTGCCCGATCTGATTGCCAAGCTGGAAAAGACCCTGGTCCAATACGAGGCGCTTGGGCGTAATGCCAACCGTGTTCTGGAAACCAACGGCGACGCCATCGACAACTTCTCGCAGCAGGGACTGGCCCAGGTCGGCCCGGCCATCGCCGAATTGCGCACGCTGCTGAAACAGCTGCGGCGCGTTGCCGCCGAAATCGAAGAGCGACCGAATGCGCTGGTCACCGGAAAAAGCACCACCGAGGAATTCAAACCATGAACAAGCATCCATTGCGCCTCCTGCTGGCATTGGCGATGGCGTTGCCGCTGGCCGGTTGCATTTCGCTGATCAAGGAACCCGACCCCATCGCGGTCTATGCTTTGCGCCCGCAGCTTCCGGACAACGCCACGCTGCCTGCGGTGAACTGGTCGCTCACGATCATCCGTCCGAATGCCGTCGCTTTCCTCGACTCCAACCGGATCGCGGTCCGCCCCGAGCCGAATGTGTTGCAGGTCTACAAGGGCGCGAACTGGTCGGAATCGCTGCCGGATCTGGTCCAGGCCAATCTGGTGCAGCTGCTGGAAAACTCGGGCCGGATCAAATCGGTATCCCGCCAGAACAGCGGTGTCCCGGCGGAAGTGGCGATGCTGGTCGACATCCGCCAATTCGAATCGGTGTATGCACCGGGCGCGAAGATTCCCGACGCCGTCATCCAGATGCATGTGAAAGTACTGGAATATCCGAGCAACCGGGTCATCGCCGCGCAGACCTTCAGTGCGTCCGTGCCATCGGCCAGCAAGGACATCCCGGATGTGGTGCTGGCTTTCGAGCGCGGTCTGAACTCCATCAGCAACGATATCGTCGCTTTTACCCTCGCCAACGGCCGCAGCAAGGCCAAATGAATTAAACCGGGTGCTTTGGCGCCCGGATTTTCCGGAAGGTCAGATTGATGCGGCCGTCCACCGGCTTGGCCGTGCGCGGCAGACTGTGCCGGTAATGGTTCTGGGTGTCGCCGCGCATCAACAGCAGACTGCCGTGCGCCAGCGCAATACCCGAGGACTTTCCGCCGGAGGCCGGGCGCAGCAGAAATCGGCGTACGCCGCCCAGACTGACTGAGGCGATCACCGGCTGCGGCCCGAGCTCGGGTTCGTCATCGCTGTGCCAGCCCATGGCATCCCGGCCATCGCGGTAAAAATTCAGCAGCACGCTGTTGAAGACGGCACCGGATGCCGCCTCGACCGTGGATTTCAATGCCAACACCGCCGCCGTCCAGGGCTCGGGCTGAAAGCGCGTGTTGGAATACCGGTAAACCGCACCCGGATCGCCCATCCAGCAACAAAGGCGCGGCGTGAGCACATGCCGGCCGTGAATGAACAGTTCCGGTTGCTGCCAGGGCACCGTCCGTTTCAGCGCATCAAACAGCCCATCCGCCTGCTCCGGTGGCAGGAATCCGGGTGCGTAGGCGATTTCGGCGCGCGGCAAGGGCAGGACCTGCAAGGCGGCTGGGGCGGATGGTTCGAACATCCCGCGATTATTGCCCAAAGCGCGTGAAACCGCGACAATAGGGCGATATTTCCGAGGTGATGCCATGTCCGAACGCGATGTAATGGAATACGACGTCTTGACCGTAGGCGCCGGCCCCGCCGGTCTGGCCTTCGCCCTGCGGCTGAAGCAGAAGAACCCGGCACTGAGCGTCTGCGTCATCGAAAAAGCCTCCAGCGTCGGCGCGCATGCGCTGTCGGGTGCGGTCATCGAAACCGCCCCGCTGGATGCCCTGATTCCGGATTGGCGCAATAATCCGCCGCCGATCTGCGTACCGGCCGAAAACGACGAGTTCTGGTTCCTCAGCAAGACCGGTGGTTTCAAGGCCCCGATCAATCCGCCGCAGATGAACAACCACGGCAACAGCATCGTCTCACTCGGCGCCCTGTGCGCTTGGCTGGCCGGCCACTGCGAGGCCGCCGGTGTGGAAATCTATCCGGGTTTCGCCGCTTCGGAAATTCTTCATGACGAGGCCGGTGCCGTCTGCGGCGTGCGCATCGGCGACATGGGTGTGGCCAAGGACGGTTCACACAAGCCGACCTACACCCAGGGCATCGACATCAAAGCTAAAACCACGGTGCTCGGCGAAGGTGCGCGCGGCCATCTCAGCAAACAGCTGATCGCCCGCTACAAACTCGATGCCGATTGCGATCCGCAGAGTTACTCGATCGGCATAAAGGAACTCTGGCAGGTCCGTGAAGGCGTCTGCGAGCCCGGAAAAATCGTGCACAGCATGGGCTGGCCGGCCGACAGCGCCACCTACGGCGGCAGCTTCCTCTACCACCTGGACGGCAACCGCATCGCGCTGGGCTATGTGTCGGGCCTGGATTACACCGATCCCAATTACCAGCCGTATGAAGCCTTCCAACAATGGAAAAACCATCCGAGCGTGAAACCGCTGCTCGAAGGCGGAAGCATCCTTTCGGCTGGTGCCCGCGCCATCGTCACCGGCGGCTACCAGAGCCTGCCGAAAGTCGAGATGCCGGGTGCAATGCTGATTGGCTGCGCCGCCGGTCTGGTGAATGTGCCGAAAATCAAAGGCGTGCATCAGGCTCTGCGTTCGGGCATGCTGGCCGCTGAATACCTGGCCGAGCACGACAATGATCCGGCCGGCTGGGATGTCGCCCTACGCGCTTCGGCCGTGGTCGCCGAACTCAAGAAAGTCCGCAATTTCAAACCCGCTTTCAAGAAGGGCCGCCTGTTCGGCCTGATCAATGCCGGTTGGGAAACCCTGACCGGGGGTCTGTCGCCGTGGACGCTGAAAGTCAAAGCCGATTGGTCGAGCCTGAAAAAACTCAAGGACGCCGAAAGCCCGACGCGCGATTATGTGGAACGCACGCTGGCGCCGCGTGACCGTTTGGCCGGCGTATACTTCGCCGCCACCGAGCACGACGAAGACCAGCCGGTACATCTGCAGGTGGCCGATACCGATATCTGCATCACGAAATGTGCGGAAGAATACGGCAATCCGTGCACGCGCTTCTGTCCGGCCGGCGTTTATGAAATCGCGCTGGACGATGCCGGCAAACGCCTGCAGATCAACGCCGCCAACTGCGTGCACTGCAAGACCTGCGACATCAAGGACCCGTACCAGATCATCAACTGGGTGACGCCGGAAGGCGGCGCGGGCCCGAACTACCAGAACCTCTGAGATCGATCATGCTTGCACTCGTCTCCGTCGCCGCCGCCCATGCTTTGGATGAAGATCTGCCGCCCTTGTCGGCCGCACTGGACGCCGCCGGTATCGCGCACCGCGTGGTGTACTGGGATGAACCCTTCGTAGATTGGTCGCATTACCGCGCCGTGCTGATCCGCTCGCCCTGGGATTACATTGATAAATTACCGGAATTCCTGGCCTGGGCTAAACATGTATCAGAACAGACCGAGCTACTCAATCCGCTGCCGGTCATCACCAGCAACACTGACAAACATTACCTCGATGTGCTCGCACAGCAAGGCATCCACACGGTACCGAGCCGCTTCATCGAGCCCGAGCAGCATGCCGAGGACGGCCTGCACGCGTTCCTTGATGCTTTCGACCATGCTGAATTCGTGGTCAAACCGGCAGTCGGCGCCGGCTCGAAGGATGCCCAGCGCTACGGCCGTGAAGATGTCGATGCGGCCCTGATGCACATCAAACGCCTGCAGCTGAAGAACCGCAGCACCCTGCTGCAGCCTTATCTGAGCAAAGTCGATGACGCCGGCGAAACGGCACTGATGTATTTCAATGGCGTGTACTCGCATGCCATCCGCAAGGGCCCCTTGCTGAAACGCGATGAAGGCCCGACCGAAAAACTGTTCGCCCCGGAAGAAATCATGGCGCGTGTGCCGGGCGAAGATGAAATGGCGCTGGCCGAGCAGGTCATCGCCGCCTTGCCGGCCCTGTTCGGCCTGGATGGCCCGCTGGCCTACGCCCGCATCGATCTGCTGCGCGACGAGGATGGCCGGCCCTGTCTGCTGGAGCTGGAACTGACCGAACCCTCCTTGTTCTTCAATTACGCCGACGGCGCCGCCGAACGTTTTGTGGCCGCCCTCAAGCACCGCTTAAGCCTTTGATTTCACCTTTCCTTCAGCCCCAACGGCTGTTTGAAAAAGGGGATTTGGGATAGAATAAGGGGCTGTTTTTTCCCGAAACACTCCCCCCGAGGCCGAGCAATGAAGATTCTGGTTGGTTACAAGCGCGTGGTCGATTACAACGTGCGCATTCAAGTCAAACCCGACGGTTCCGGTGTCATCACCGATGGCGTGAAATTGTCCGCCAATCCGTTCGACGACATCGCCCTGGAAGAAGCCCTGCGTATCCGTGACAAAGGTCTGGCCACGGAAGTGGTGGTGGTCACCATGGGTCCGGCCGATTGCCAGGCACACATCCGCAACGGTCTGGCCATGGGCGCCAACCGCGCCATCCACGTCGTCACCGATGCCGCTATCCAGCCGTTGACCGCGGCCCGCGCCTTCCTGAAACTGATCGAAAAGGAACAACCCGGTTTGGTGCTGATGGGCAAGCAGGCCATCGACGACGACGCCAACCAGACCGGCCAGATGCTGGCCACGCTCTGGGGCCGCCCGCAGGCCACTTTTGCCGGCGCCATCGCCATCGAGGGCAACACCGCCCAAGTCACGCGCGAAGTCGATGCCGGCCTCGAAATCCTCGACATCGATCTGCCGGCCGTGGTCACCGTCGATCTTCGCCTGAACGAACCGCGTTTCATCAAACTGCCCGACATCATGAAAGCCAAGAGCAAGCCGCTGGAAACCATCGCCTACGCCGACTTGGGTGTGGAATCCGCCGACTTCCTGGAAACCACACACTTCGCACCGCCGGCCAAACGCAGCAAAGGCGTGATGGTCAAAGACGTCGCCGAGCTGGTGGCCGCCCTGAAAAACAAAGGACTTGTCTAATGAGCCGCGTACTGATCATCGCCGAACACCTCAACGGCCAGCTCAACGGCGCCACCGCGCGCTGCGTATCCTGCGCCACCGCCCTGAACGCCGCCGCCATCGACGTGCTGGTGTTGTCGGATGCCGGCCAGGCCGTGGCCGAACAGGCTGCGAAAATTTCCGGGGTGAGCAAAGTATTTTTTGCCGACAATGCCGCCAACACGCAGGCGATCGCGCAAGTGCTGGCCCCGCAGATCGTGCAGGCCGCCGCCGGTTACAGCCATGTGTTCGGCGCCTCGACCACCTTCGGCAAGGATCTGATGCCCTGCGTGGCCGCCCTGCTCGGCGTCGGCCAGATTTCCGATGTGATGAGCGTGGAATCCAGCCACAGCTTCAAACGCCCGATCTACGCCGGCAACGCCATCATCACCGTCAATGCCCCCGCCGACAAACCGGTGGTGGCCACCGTGCGCACCGCCTCCTGGCCGGCCGCCGGCAACGACGGCAGTGCCCCGGTCGAAGCGCTTGCGCTTTCCGCCACGCTTCCGACGCACACCCGCTTCGTTTCCCTGCAGCAGGGCAAGTCCGATCGCCCGGACCTTCAGAGCGCCGCCAAAGTGGTGTCCGGCGGACGCGCGCTGGGCTCGGCCGAGAACTTCGCCATCGTGTATGCCCTGGCCGATAAACTCGGCGCCGCCGTCGGGGCCTCGCGTGCCGCGGTCGATGCCGGCTACGTGCCGAACGAACTGCAGGTCGGCCAGACCGGCAAGATCATTTCGCCCGAGCTGTACATCGCCGCCGGCATTTCCGGCGCCATCCAGCATCTGACCGGCATCAAGGACGCCGGCACCATCGTCGCCATCAACAAGGACGGCGAGGCACCGATCTTCGAGGTGGCCGATTTCGGTCTGGTCGGCGATTTGTTCCAGATTCTGCCGGAACTCGAAAAATCGATATAACTCATTGTTTTAATACAAATAATCGGTTTTCAGACAAACGGCCCGCAAGGGCCGTTTTTGTGATTTCGGTCACACTTTTTTTGACATCGGCGTGAATCGGCCTATAGTAAAGCTTGGGGAAAATACAATTCAGGGGAGATTGGATGGCGAACTATCTGATCACGGGCGGCGCCGGCTTCATCGGCTCGCATTTATGTGATGAACTGCTGGCGGCCGGGCACCATGTCCTGGTCGTCGATGACCTGTCCACCGGCAGCCGCGACAACATCGCCGCGCACATCGGCAAGGATGCCTTCGAATTCCATGAAGACACCGTCCTGAACTATCCCCTGATGGAGAGTCTGGTCCAGCGTGCCGATTACATTTTCCATCTGGCCTCCGTGGTCGGGGTGCAGAGCGTCATCGACAGTCCGGTCAAGACCATCGAAACCGGCGCCCGCGGCATGAACATCCTGCTGTCGCTGGCCGACCAGTTCGGCAAGACCGTGCTGTTCACCTCCACCTCGGAGGTTTACGGAAAATCCGAGAACCTGCCCTACAGTGAAGACGACGACATGGTGTTCGGCGGCACCCACATCGGACGCTGGTCGTATGCCTGCAGCAAGGCGCTCGACGAATTCCACGCTCTGGCCTACCACCGCGAGCGCGGTCTGCGCATCGTGGTGGTGCGCCTGTTCAATACCGTCGGGCCGCGCCAGACCGGAAAATACGGCATGGTGTTGCCGAAATTCGTGGCCAGCGCCAAAGCCGGCACCCCGATTACCGTTTACGGCGACGGCAGCCACCGGCGCTGCTTCGGCTACGTCAAGGACGTGACCTGGGCACTGAAAAAACTGATCGTGAAACCGGAGTGCCATGGCCGCGTGTTCAACATCGGTTCGCACGAGGAAATTTCGGTGCTTGCATTGGCCGAACTGGTACGCGAGCGGCTGGGCAGCCGCTCCGACATCACTTACGTGCCCTACCGCGACGTCTACGGCGATAACTTCGAAGAAACCGTCAACCGCTCGCCCTGCACCGAACGCATCGAAGCCGCCATCGGTTACGCCCCCAAGACGACGCTTCGCGAAATGATCGACGCCATCGCCGGAACTTCGCGCTGACCGCGCAACGCCGGCCTAAAGGAGAACACCATGGCCACCGCCCCCTGGTTCGTTATCAGTCCCAACACCGTAATCAGCCTAATCGGCCTGATCCGCGGGCCCGACAAAACCGAACCCACGCCCATCGAGGACTGGCGTACCGCCGTGGTCGATGTCGTCATTCCGGCTTTCCGCGAACAGGACAACATCGCCTATACCCTCAGTTCGCTGATGACGCAGAGCATGCAACCGCGCCAGGTGATTCTGGTCGATGACGGCGGCAAGGACGCGACCGTGGCGCGGGCCCGCGAGTTCGCGCAGGCCAACGGCATGAACCTGACCGTCATCGAACGCGCATCCTCGATCGGAAAGACCCCGACCATCAAACGGCAGGCGCGCGAGTTCGATTCCGACGTCGAGTTCATCCTCGACGGCGATACCTTCCTGGAAAGTCCCGATTACATCGCCCGCTGCGTGCAGGAGCTTTACCAAGGCATCGGCATCGCCAGCGCCTGCGGGACCATCCTGCCGATGCGCATGCGCGACCGTTCCGAAATCGAATTCTCTCCGCCGTTCCGGAAATATCTGGCCGGCAGGCCGTATGAAGACCCCTTCAACGAGAAAAGCAGCCTGCACCACATCTGGTGGTGGATCACCAACACCTACCGGGACTGCCTGTACAAATTCCTGCAGCGCTTCGTCTATCTCGGCCAGATGGTGTTCTTCGGCGGCATCACCAATCCGGTCGGCTGTGCGGTGGCGTACCGCCGAAAATACATCAAGGATCTGTTCGACCGCTACGAACCCCTGTTCGGCGACGATCTGACCAATTCCGAGGACATCTTCATCGGTTTCGCCCTCAACAACGAAGGCTACCGGAACATCCAGCTGCAGGACATCCAGGCGCGTTCGGAAGAACCGCAGGTGCAGAAACTGCCCCGGCAGGTCTATCTCTGGTCGTCCTCGTTCCTGCAGAGCTGTTATTACTTCGATGCGCTGATGCGCAGCCCGTTCAAATCACCGAAACGCCTGTGGCAGCGCCTCAAACAGAAAAACAGCGGCGAGGCGAAACGCATCGATGAACTGCGCAAGATCAAGGAAGCCTACCGGCAGCCGTTCGGCGATGCATACACCCAGAGCAGCGGCCGGCCGATCGGCTGGGTGATCTTCATGTCGGCGTTCGAAAAAATCGGATTTCCGACGGCGATCATCATCCTGGTCCTGCTGAAGATGTGGGAGCCGCTGGCGGTCACCATCGCCGCCGAAGTGCTGCTGTCGACCTTCGTGCTGACCATGGTCAGCAAAGGCGAACGTCTGCGCGGCTTCTGCAATGCGATTCTGGTCACGCCGCTGCGGTATGCCTTGATGGCCTGGGATGTGGTAACCATCGGCCGTTTCGCGGCCGATCTATGGATAACGGGGAACCGGAAATGGCGCAAATGAAAACTCTCGCACTCGCTCTGGCCGCTCTGCTGGCCTTGCCGGCTAAGGCCCAGGACCAAAGCCAGCTCGCCCGCGAAGCCTCGGCCCGCGGCGATACCGAAGCCGCCATCAGCGCCATGCAGGCGCATGTC
>JBMSNF010000038.1:0-14238 GCA_049421545.1 Arenimonas sp. | reverse complement strand
CTTCCTTGGTTTTGCCATTCTGGAGTTTACGCAGCGCCTTTTCACGATACATGCTTGAAGCAAGGATTTTATTTTTGGTGCTTGACGGGTCCTTCGCGACAAGGGCATTTGCGCGGACAACCAATCCATCCAATTCAGCATCGTGGCCATTGGTCCAGCCGCCCCGGGGAATCATCGACAGCCGAAGCAATTCGGCCTTGAACAGCACCTGTTGCCAATCGGCATTATTCGGATCTTTCTCCGTCAGCATCGACAGGATGCCCAAGGACTCCGCGTTGAGGCGCTTTGCGGAATCGATATCTCCGAGATAGAGTTTTGCATCCGTCTGGAATGTCAAATTGGACGCATAGGTGAAGGTCGCCCTCGCATTCTCATCTTTAAGGTAAATGGGTCTGAGCAGTTTCGCGATTTCAGCAAATGCCTCGTCGCTGCCGGTGAGATCGCCAAGGTCCATTTTGCTCGAACCGATCCAGGACCAGGCTTCGGCCAGACTGTACGCGAGTTCGATATCCTCCGGGGTTTTTTTCAACTCTTCGGCATTGATGTCACGGCTCAGGATGAAGTTATCAAGTGCCGCACGCGTGTTTCCGCGCGCACGCGCCAGGCTGCCGAGGTTGGAATACGCGTAGGACAGCTCCATGTTGTAGACCGAGTTGCCGGGATCGCGTCTGAGAAGTTCACGACTGTACTGCATGTAATTCTTGAGGGCCTTTTCTGCGAGTTTCAGGTCGCCACGCTCCCATGCGACATATCCGACCCAGAATTCCGCCTGTCCGAGCTCGAACAGATTGTCATTGTTTTCCGGATCGGCTTCGTGAAGGGCCTGCATCTGCTTGAGCGACTCTTCAAAGGCGAGCAGTGCGGCCTTCAGGTCGCCTTTCGATTTGCGTACCTCGCCGATCTGATGCAGGGCTTTTCCCCGTTCACGCAGTTCATTCGGCGTGCCGCGGTCGCCGAGCGTAGCGAAGTAATTCATGGCCTGATCGCCGATGGAGTCCAGGATCTCGAGTTTACCGATGGGTTCAAGCCGTTCGCGCAGGTCGCCGAGCATGAAGCCGATCAGGTTCTCGGCCTGGCTGCGGCGGATTTCCGACTCGCGTTTTGCGTTCAGGGCATAAACGGCCAGGCCGATGGTGAGGACCGCAATGAAAACCGCCCCGGTAGCCACAATCGACCAAAAACGCGCCTGCCGCTGTGCATCCCGGCGCTTGAGGTCGTCAACACCGACATCCAGAAGCCCCGCGGCGATTTTGAGCATGGCATTGCGTTTGCCGTCACCGCCCGGCGTGGCATCGGCGGCAAGGGGCTCATGGATGATGTTACCGCTTTCGTCTTGGAGGATTGCGGCCGGAAAGGCGCAATCCGGGGAGTGCGGATCGGGATTGCCGGCGACCAGCAGGCAGAAAATACGGTCGCCGCGGCCGGAGGCCCGGAATCGTCGGATTTCCTCATTGACCCAATGCGAAACGCGCGCGGCCGGTGAGCAGACCACGATCAGAGCATCCGAATCATCCATGGCCTTGCGGATCGACTCGGAAAGATCGCCGCCCGAAGCCAATTCGTCACGATCGCGGAAAATCGGGAAAAGTCGGGCAGGCAGGTGCGGTTGACTCTGGCGCAGTGATTTCGGCAATCGGTAGCTTTCCAGCGCACGCTGAAGCCAGCGCGCCCATGCCTCGTCGCTGTGGCTATAGCTGATGAATGCCCTGTAATGCCGCTGAACCGCCATACCCTTTACTGTTCCCCTCGGCCCCCATGCCTTGGCTAATACTACCCTTGAATCAAATGCTTGGGGCTGTATCAGGAATTATTCTTGAAAAGGGCTTGACAGACCGGATTTTGTTAGTAGTATTACTACTAATGAACATTTCCGACAACCAACAAGCCATTCTCACCTTCATCGCCCAATGCATCGATGAGCAGGGCGTGCCGCCGTCCCAGACCGAAATCGCCAATGCGCTCGGCTTTCGCGGGGTCCGCGCGGCCCAGTACCATTTGGATATTCTCGAACAAGCCGGATACATCCGCCGCCTGCCCGGACAGGCGCGCGGCATCCGCCTGTGCCACCCGCAATCCGATGAGGATGTGGAGATTCCCCTGCCTCGAACCCGGGTGGAATCGGCCGGCGATGCCCTGCGTCTGCCCATCCTCGGGCGGGTGGCGGCCGGCCTGCCGATCGGAGCCGACATCCCCTCGGATGATTTCGTGCTGCTCGACCGCGCCTTTTTCTCCCCGGCCCCGGATTACCTGCTGAAAGTGAAAGGGGATTCCATGCGCGATGACGGCATCTTCGACGGCGACCTGGTCGGTATCCACCGCACCCAGCAGGCGCTTTCCGATCAAATCGTGGTCGCACGCATCGATGATGAAATCACCATCAAGCGTCTGAAAATCGGCAAACATGGCATCCGGCTGTTGCCGCGCAACCCCGACTTCCAGCCGATTGAAGTCCGTCCGGACCAGGATTTCGCCATTGAAGGCCTTTACTGCGGCTTGATCCGCCCTTCCGGAAAATGAGCATGTCAAATTCCGACACCTGCCGACACCATTGCCTGACTGTCCCGGAAACGGGCGCGGGCCACACTGGTTTCGCGGCGGTCTCAGGTTCTGCGACAGCCGTCTTCTACGATTCAACTACCCCAACGAACCAACCCTGAGGAACCGACGATGGATGAGAACAAAAAACGCGCGCTGGCCGCGGCTCTGGCCCAGATCGATAAACAATTCGGCAAAGGTACCGTGATGCTGATGGGCGATAAGAGCATCGAGGCGGCCGAAGTCATCGGCACCGGTTCGATCATGCTCGATCTGGCACTGGGAATCGGCGGCCTGCCGAAAGGGCGTGTCGTCGAAATCTACGGTCCGGAATCCTCCGGTAAAACCACCTTGACGCTGCAGACCATCGCCCAGTGCCAGAAAGCCGGCGGCACGGCGGCCTTCGTCGATGCCGAACACGCGCTGGATCCGGGCTACGCCCAGAAACTCGGCGTCAACGTCGACGACCTGCTGATTTCGCAGCCGGACACCGGTGAGCAGGCGTTGGAAATCGTCGACATGCTGGTACGCTCGAACGCCGTCGACATGGTTGTGGTCGATTCGGTCGCCGCCCTCACGCCGCGCGCCGAGATCGAAGGCGAAATGGGCGAAATGCAGGTCGGTCTGCAGGCCCGTCTGATGAGCCAGGCCCTGCGCAAGCTGACCGGAAACATCAAACGCAGCAACTGCATGGTCATTTTCATCAACCAGTTGCGCATGAAGATCGGCATGATGATGCCCGGCCAGAACCCGGAAACCACCACCGGCGGCAACGCCCTGAAATTCTATGCCTCGGTGCGTCTGGATATCCGGCGTATCGGCGCGGTCAAGAAGGGCGATGAAATCATCGGCAATGAAACCCGCATCAAGGTGGTCAAGAACAAGATGGCCCCGCCGTTCAAGCAGGTCATTACCGAAATCCTGTATGGCGAGGGCATTTCCCGGGAAGGCGAAATCCTCGATCTCGGTGTGGATGCCAAATTCGTCGAGAAATCCGGTGCCTGGTACAGCGCGCTGGGTGAACGCATCGGTCAGGGCAAAGAAAATGCCCGCCAGTATCTGAAAGACAACCCCAAAATGGCGCTTGAGCTTGAAACCAAAATCAAGGAAAAGCTCAAGCCGGTCATCGTGCCGAAGAAGCCGATTGAAGATATCGAAGCCTGATGCGGCGGAAAACCTCGGATCTTCCCGCCTACCAGCAGGCCATGGGCCTGCTGGTAAGGCGCGAACATTCGCGTCGGGAGTTGAAACAGAAGCTCCGGCAGCGGGGAAAAGAGGCGGAAGAAATCGATACGGCCTTGGAATCGCTGTCCCGGCAGGACTTTCAAAACGATACCCGGTTTGCAATGGCTTTGGCCCGGTCCCGCCAAGCGGCTGGCTATGGGCCCGTGCGGATCCGGGCGGAATTGGCCCAACACAGCCTCGGTGCCGAGCTGATTGCGGAAACCATGGCGTCCTTATCCGATGACTGGCTGGACACCGCTCAGGGATTGGTGGCTAGACGCTATCTGCGGAAAATCCAGTCCGATCCGGCACAAAGCCGCAAGGCCGCCGACTTCCTCCTTCGTCGGGGAATTGACCAAAAAACCGCATTTACCGCCGTAAAAATACGTGAATGGCCGGTCGCGCCGGATTTAATCGACGAAAGTCCCTAAAATCGGGCGCAAATGGTTTAAAATCAAGGCGTAGCGGTGCATTCGGCGCCGCGTCCCACGCTTCAGGTTGACCATGACACAGATGACGTCGCGCTCGAGTGCGCAGATTCGCCAGGATTTCCTCGATTTCTTTGCCGGCAAAGGCCACACCGTCGTAGCCAGCAGTCCGCTGGTCCCCGGCAATGATCCGACCTTGCTGTTCACCAACGCCGGCATGGTTCAGTTCAAGGATGTGTTCCTTGGCGCCGAGAAGCGCAGTTATACCCGTGCCGTCAGCTCGCAACGTTGCGTGCGGGCCGGCGGCAAGCATAATGATCTTGATCAGGTCGGCTATACCGCCCGCCATCATACGTTTTTCGAAATGCTGGGAAATTTCAGCTTCGGGGACTACTTCAAGAAAGACGCCATCCACTATGCCTGGGAACTGCTGACCGAAGTCTGGAAGCTGCCCAAGGATCGCCTCTTGGTCACCATCTACCATACCGATGACGAGGCGTTCGACATCTGGCATACGCAGATCGGGCTGCCGGCATCACGGATCATCCGTATCGGCGACAACAAGGGCGCACCGTACGCCTCCGATAACTTCTGGCAGATGGCCGATACCGGCCCCTGCGGGCCTTGTACGGAGATTTTTTACGATCATGGCGACCATATCGCCGGCGGTCCGCCCGGATCACCGGATGAGGACGGCGACCGCTTCATCGAAATCTGGAACAACGTGTTCATGCAGTTCGACCGTCAGCCCGATGGCACCCTGCTGCCGCTTCCGGCTCCCTGCGTGGATACCGGCATGGGGCTCGAGCGCATCGCCGCCGTGTTGCAGCACGTCCACAGCAACTATGAAATCGACCTGTTCGACCACCTGATCCGTTCGGCAGCGGCGATGACCGGCACGGATGATCTCGGCAATAAATCGCTTCGGGTCATCGCCGATCATATCCGCGCCTGCAGTTTCCTGATTGCCGATGGCGTATTGCCCTCCAATGAAGGCCGTGGATACGTCCTGCGACGCATTATCCGCCGTGCCGTGCGCCATATCTGGAAGCTGGGCGCTTTGCGTCCTGAAGGCCTGTTCTGGCGTATGCTGCAGCCTTTGGCCGAAAAGATGGCCGGCGCTTATCCCGAGCTGGAGAGCAAGCGCGCTCTGATCGAGCAGGCACTCAAAGCCGAGGAGGCTGCTTTTGCGACCACGCTCGATGCCGGCATGGTCCGCTTGGACGGCATGCTGACGGAAGGTGCCAGTGTCATCAGCGGCGAGCAGTTGTTCCTGTTGCACGATACCTTCGGCTGCCCGCCCGATCTGATTCTGGACATCCTGCGCGAGCGTGGCCTGGAACCGGCACCTGCTGCGCTGGAACACTACGAAACCCTGATGGATCAGCAGCGGGAACGTGCACGCGGCGCCAGCAAATTCGCCGGAACGGTCGGCCTGCCCGCCGAGCTGGTCGCCAGCCTACATGCCACTGAATTCAAGGGTTATGAAAAGCTCGAATGCGACGGCTGTCGGGTTGTGGCATTGCTTCGCGACGGACAGCCGGTAGCGGCTCTTGAAGCCGGTGAGCGCGGCATCGTTCTGCTCGACAGGACGCCGTTCTATGCCGAATCCGGCGGGCAGGTCGGTGATGCCGGCGTGCTGTGCGCATCCACCGGTGTGCGTTTCTTGGTCGAAGACACCCAGAAACTGTCCGCCATCTTTCATGGCCATGCCGGCGTGCTTGAAAACGGCCGCATCGCCATTGGCGACAAGCTTTCCGCCCGCGTTGACGGCGACCGCCGCCAGGCGACGGTGATCAACCATTCGGCGACCCACTTGCTGCATGCCGCCTTGCGGAATGTGCTCGGCGAACATGTCAGCCAGAAGGGATCGTTGGTCACTCCGGAGCGTACCCGTTTCGATTTCTCCCATTTCCAGGCGGTTACGGCCGAACAGCTGCAGCGTATCGAGGATCTGGTCAATGCCGAAATCCGCCGCAATGCCGAAGCCGAAGTCCATCATATGGGCATGCAGGAGGCGCTCGACTTCGGAGCCATGGCGCTGTTCGGTGAAAAATACGGCGAACGCGTGCGTGTGCTGCGGATGGGTGATTTCTCCACCGAGCTCTGCGGCGGTACCCATGTCCACCGTACCGGTGATATCGGTGTGTTCAAGATTCTGTCCGAAGCCGGCGTCGCCGCCGGTGTCCGGCGCATCGAGGCGACCACGGGCGCCAATGCGGTTGCGGCCTTCAAGCACAGCGAATCGGTATTGCAGAAAGCCTCCGAGCTGATCGGAGCCCGCGGGCATGATGTCATCGATAAGCTGAACCAATTGCTCGACCGCCAGAAGAAGCTCGAGCAGACGGTGGAGGCATACAAAGCCAAGGCGGCCTCCGGCCAGAGTGCCGAAATGGCCGCCCGGGCGACCGAGATTGCCGGTATCAAGCTCGTCAAGCTGCGTCTTGAGAGCGGCGATCCCAAAGGCCTCCGGGAACTGGTCGACAATCTCAAGGTCCAACTTCCGGATTCGGTCATTGTTCTGGCCGCCGCGCAGGATGGCAAAGCCTCGCTGGTGGCAGGTGTGCAGGGCAGGGCGCAGTCAAAGCTGAAAGCCGGCGACGTGTTGGCCCATATCGCCGCCCAGATCGGCGGCAAAGGCGGCGGCCGGGCGGATTTCGCCCAAGGCGGCGGCGAGGACGGTCCGGCACTGGTCAAGGCCATGGCCGAACTGGATGACTGGTTGGCAGGGCGTTTGGCCTGAGTGATTTGCCCTTGGCCTGAATGTGGTCTAGGATTTGATTGCGATAATGGAAATTGGTGCGCCGTTAAAGGAGTGGTTCCATGTTAATCCTGACCCGTCGAGTCGGAGAAACGCTGATGATCGGTGATGAAATCACCGTGACCGTCCTCGGCGTGAAAGGCAACCAGGTCCGTCTGGGCATCACGGCGCCCAAGGACGTCGGCGTGCATCGGGAAGAGATTTACCAGAAAATCGGCAGGGATTCCAAGGAAAACCCAGAGCCCAAGGCAGATTGAGGTTTACCGGAACGGCCAAAAGCCGTATCATGGTCACCCTGCAGCGGCTCCGCCGTTTCAGGTCCCGGAGAGATGCCCGAGAGGCTGAAGGGGCTCCCCTGCTAAGGGAGTATAGGGTCAAAAGCCTTATCGAGGGTTCGAATCCCTCTCTCTCCGCCAGTTTCAATAACCACCCCCTGCGGGTGGTTTTTTTTGGCCATTCACGCCGCTTGGACCCATGCGCCGATCGGTCGGCGGTATGATGGCTTGCCCCTCTTTTTTGAATGACATGCATGTCCTTCCTTGATCCAAGCCGCCGTCGATTTGTGCAGGGTATGGCCGCCGGAGGTGTTCTGGCCGGTTTCGGTGCCTGGCCGGCATTGGCGCGGTCGGAAAAAGGCGCTGCGATACTGCGCAGCACCGATCTGCTTCTGCGCATCGGCGAGATGCCGGTCAATTTCACGGGGAAAACCCGGACGGCGGTCACCGTCAACGGCAGCCTGCCGGCTCCGGAAATACGCTGGCGTGAAGGCGATACCGTCACCATCCGCGTCGATAATCTGCTGCCGCGGGGGTCGCTGTTCGGCGAAACCACTTCGATCCACTGGCACGGCATCCTGCTGCCGTCCAACATGGACGGCGTTCCCGGCATGAGTTTCGATGGCATCCGCCGCGGCGAGTCGTGGCTTTACCGTTTCCAGCTCAAGCAATCGGGCACCTATTGGTATCACAGCCATTCCGGGTTCCAGGAGCAGGCCGGCCTTTACGGGGCCTTGATCGTCGAACCGCGCGAACCCGATCCATTCCGCTACGACCGTGACTACACCGTGCTGCTCAGCGACTGGACCGATCTGTCGCCTGCGGATCTGTTCGCACGCCTGAAGAAAATGTCGAGTTATGACAATTACGGCAAGCGCACCGTTTCCGATTTCCTGCGCGATGTTGAAAAACAGGGGCTGGCCGGTACTCTGGATGACCGTGGCGCCTGGGGTCGCATGCGGATGACGCCGACCGACCTCTCCGACGTCAATGCCAACACCTATACGTATCTGATGAACGGCACCACCGCACTGGGCAATTGGACCGGCCTGTTCAAGCCGGGCGAGAAAGTGCGGCTGCGCTTCATCAACGGTTCGGCGATGACCTATTTCGATGTACGCATTCCGGGATTGAAAATGACGGTCGTCGCCGCCGACGGACAGAACGTGCATCCGGTCACGGTCGACGAGTTCCGCATTGCCGTGGCGGAAACCTTCGATGTCATCGTCGAGCCGTCCGGCCAGGATGCATTCACTGTTTTCGCGCAGGACATGGGCCGAACCGGTTCGGTCAGCGGCACCTTGGCGGTGAGGGAAGGACTCCGCGCGCCGGTGCCGGCAACCGATCCGCGGGTGATCCTCAGTATGGCGGATATGGGCCACGGTGGTATGGACCATGCTTCCCATGAGCCGGCAGCCAGCGGCGAGTCTTCGGCGGCCGTGGATCACAGCGGTCACGATATGGCCGCGATGGCCGGCATGGACCATGGCGGCCAAGCCATGCAGCGGCACCCGGACAGCGAGGCCGGCAATCCTCTGGTCGACATGCAGACCATGGTGCCGTCGCCGAAACTGGATGATCCGGGCATCGGTCTGCGCGACAACGGCCGCAGGGTATTGGCCTATGCCGATCTGCACAGCAGTTTCGACGACCCCGACGGGCGCTGGCCCAAGCGTGAAATTGAACTGCACCTGACCGGACACATGGAAAAATTCGCCTGGTCGTTCGACGGCATCCCGTTCGCCGGTGCCGAACCGCTGAAGCTGAATTACGGCGAGCGCGTCCGTATCGTGCTGGTCAACGACACCATGATGACGCACCCGATCCATCTGCATGGTCTCTGGAGCGATCTGGAAGACGAAAAAGGCGGCTTCATGGTGCGCAAGCACACCATCGACATGCCGCCCGGCAGCAAGCGCAGCTACCGGGTACGGGCCGATGCCCTCGGCCGCTGGGCCTATCACTGCCACCTGCTGTACCACATGGAGTCGGGCATGATGCGCGAAGTGCGGGTGGTCGAATGATGCGCCTTGCGTTGATTTTATCCGCCGCTCTCGCAATGCCTGCGATGGCGCAGGACGCCGCTGAAACCGATCCGGATGATTTCTGGAACATGGATACGCCGAAAACGCCGATACCACCCGTGACCGATGCCGACCGTGCCGCGGCATTTCCGGAGCTGGCGCATGATCATGCCCATGCCCTGGAATGGCATAGCAAGGTGCTCCTGGAAAAGCTTGAATTCTGGGATACCGGATCGGGCACCGGCATGGCCTGGGAGGGCAAGGCTTGGATCGGATCCGACATCAACCGGCTCTGGCTGCGCAGTACTGGAGAGCGCGTTGCCGGCGAAACCGAAGCCGCTGACGTGGAGCTGCTCTACGGGCGTGCGGTTTCGCCGTGGTGGGATGCAGTGGCAGGACTGCGTCATGATGAAAATCCCGGCCGCCCGCAGGATTTCCTGGCTTTCGGTCTAATCGGGCTGGCGCCCTATAAATTCGAAGTCGAAGCGACCGCCTATCTGGGCCGGGACGGGCAGTACGGACTTCGTCTCGGTGCCGAGTATGAAACGCTGCTGAGCGGACGCTGGATACTGCAGCCGGTGATTGAGGCGGATTTTTACGGCAAATCCGACCCGCAGCGCGGCTTCGGCCAAGGCCTGAATACCGTTGAGGCCGGTGTGCGTCTGCGCTATGAAATCAGCCGGAAGTTCGCGCCCTATATCGGCTGGAGCCATGCCCGTCATTTCGGTGAAAGCGCCGAGTGGCGGCGCCTTGAGGATGAGCCGGAGCGTGAAACCCAGCTCGTTCTGGGCCTCAGGGCCTGGTTTTAGGGGAAGTGCCGCGGATTTCCCGGTCTTAACCGCCGATGACTTGATGATATTTTCGGTTGACGGCAAAGCTGATTTCATTCATAATTTCATCCCTCAGCGCGCCCGTAGCTCAGCTGGATAGAGCAACAGGCTACGAACTTGTAGGTCGGGAGTTCGAATCTCTCCGGGCGCGCCATTTTTTCAACAGCCCGTCGGGGTTTAGCGCAGTCTGGTAGCGCATCTGGTTTGGGACCAGAGGGTCGGGGGTTCGAATCCCTCAACCCCGACCAATCTGATGCACGAAAAGGCTTCCCTGAAACCCCGTCGTGGTGCAGAATCCCCTTTGAGCGCCTGTAGCTCAACTGGATAGAGCAACGGACTTCTACTCCGTTGGTTGGGGGTTCGAGTCCCTCCGGGCGCGCCAGTTTCTCCAGTGGTGGATGTAGCTCAGTTGGTTAGAGCATCGGATTGTGATTCCGAGGGTCGCGGGTTCAAATCCCGTCTTCCACCCCAGTTCAAATTACGGCATAATAGCGGCAGTCCGTTGTTGTAAGGAAACGGCGTTGGTCCGCGCTTTGCAAGCCCCGTTTACCCGGGTTCTTCAGCCGTCCGGCGTCCGAATCATCTGCTCGGTCCATGCGAAAGTGGCGGAATTGGTAGACGCCCTGGATTTAGGTTCCAGTGGGGCAACCCGTGAGAGTTCGAGTCTCTCCTTTCGCACCATTTGCATGGAAGGGTGCTTCTGTCGTCAAGCCCGCTTTCCGCGGGTTTTTTCATTTTTAGCTGCGCAATGCGCATGTAGGAGTTGTAATGCAAATTTCAGTCGAAAACACCAGCACGCTCGAACGTCGCATGACCGTTTCCATTCCCGCCGACCGTCTGTCCTCGGTGATTGACGGCCGTCTGCGCGATATGGCGAGCAAGGCCAACCTGAAAGGTTTCCGCAAGGGCAAAGTACCGACCAAGGTCATCGAACAGCGCTTCGGCCCGCAGGTCCGTTCGGAAGCCTTCGGTGAACTGATCCGCGCCAGTTTCGACCAGGCCGTGCGTCAGGAAAACGTCCGCATCGCCGGCCAGCCGAGCATCGAAGCCGAGCCGACCGAGGCTGAAAACGAAATCCGCTACACCGCAACCTTCGAAATCGTTCCGGATTTCGGCACCATCGACGTCAGCCAGCTGCAGATCAACCGCGTGCAGGCCAAGGTCGCCGATGCCGACATCGATCACATGATCGACACCCTGCGCCAGCAGCGCCGTACCTGGGAGCCGGTCACCCGTGCCGCACAGGTGGGCGATCTGGTTGCCGTGGAAACCTTCGCCAGCACCGCTTCGGCGCGTGTCCCGGAAGCCGGCACCGAAAAAGGCGCCACCGTGGTCGGTTCCGGCGTGATGTTCCCTGAGCTGGAAGCCCAGCTGTCGGGCATGAATGCCGGCGATGAACGTTCCGTGGACATCACTTTCCCGGCCGACTGGCGCGTTCCGGCGCTTGCCGGCCAGGCCGCCAAAGTCACCATCAAGGCCACCCAGGTCTCCGAGCCGCGCATTCCGGAAGCCGATGAGTCTTTCGTCAAGAGCTTCGGCGTGAAGAGCGGCAAGCTTGAAGTGTTCCGCAACGAAGTGCGCGCCAATCTGGAGCGTGAACTCAAAGGCATGCTGATGAGCCGTCTGCGCGCGGAAGTCGCCCAGAAGCTGGTCGCCGCCTACAGCCATGTCGAACTGCCCGCCAAAATGATCGAGCTGGAGGCCCGCAAGCTGGCCGCCAATGCCCAGGAACAGGCCCGTCAGCAGGGACAGACTGATGCGGTTTATCCCTTCGACCAGTTCATGGTGCCGGCACGCAACCGCACCGCTGCCGGTCTTCTGGTGGGTGAAATCGCGCGCCAGAACGGCCTGCAACTGGATTTCAACCGCGTCAAGGAAACCCTGTCGCTGATCGCCTCGACCTACGAAGAACCGAAACAGGTCATTGAATTGTACCGAAACGACCCCAACTTGATGTCAGGGCTGCAGAACCGCGTGATGGAAGAGCAGGTCATCGACTGGGTCGCCGAGCGCGCACAATCGACCGACCAGGAACTTTCCTTTACCGAAGCGATGCGTCCGGTTTAATCTACCCTGACCACTGCGCATTCGAAGGAGACCGCCATGGCCGTTACCGAAGGACTCAACCTGATCCCCATGGTGGTCGAACAGACCCCGCGCGGTGAACGCTCGTTCGACATCTACTCGCGCCTGTTGAAGGAGCGTGTGATTTTCCTGGTCGGCCCCATCGACGACTACGTGGCCAATGTTGTGGTTGCGCAGTTGCTGTTTCTGGAAGCCGACAACCCGGAAAAGGACATCAGCCTGTATATCAACTCGCCGGGCGGCGTGGTCACTGCCGGCCTGGCGATTTACGACACCATGCGTTTCATCAAACCGGACGTGTCGACCATCTGCGTCGGCCAAGCCTGTTCGATGGGTTCGTTCCTGTTGGCTGCCGGCACCAAAGGCAAGCGCTACATCCTGCCGAATTCACGCGTGATGATCCATCAGCCCTCCGGCGGCACCCAAGGGCAGGCCAGCGATATCGCCATCCAGGCCAAGGAAATCCTGTATTTGCGTTCACGCCTGAACGCGGAACTGGCCGCCAATACCGGCCAAGCCATTGAAAAAATTGAGCTTGATGTCGAACGTGATTACTTCATGGCGGCTGAAGAAGCCAAAGCCTACGGCGTTGTCGATGCCGTGATCGACCGGCGCCCTGCAGACAGCATCCAGCCGGCTTGACCCCCTCTTTTCCCGGGCACTTTCCCCCTGAGCAGCTTGTGATATGCTCAGGGTGAGTGTCCTTTGCCGAACACAGACCTATGACCGACGACCGTAAAACCCGCTCCGGTGACACGACCAAAATCCTGTATTGCTCGTTCTGCGGCAAGAGCCAGCATGAAGTCACCAAGCTGATTGCCGGCCCCAGCGTATTCATCTGCGATGAATGCGTGGCGCTCTGCAACGACATCATCCGTGAAGAGCTCCAGGAAAAAGCCGGATCGTCGCGCAGCCATCTGCCGAAACCCAAGGAATTCCTCGAGGTTCTGGACCTGTACGTGTTCGGCGAGCCGCGCGCCAAGAAAACGCTGTCCGTGGCCGTTTACAACCATTACAAACGCATCGAGTCGCGCGCCAAAAACGACGACATCGAACTGTCCAAGTCCAACATCCTGCTGATCGGTCCGACCGGCTCGGGCAAGACCCTGCTGGCCGAAACGCTGGCGCGCCTGCTCAATGTGCCGTTCACCATCGCCGATGCCACGACGCTGACCGAGGCCGGCTATGTCGGCGAGGACGTCGAGAACATCATCCAAAAGCTCCTGCAGAAATGCGATTACGATGTCGAAAAAGCGCAGTCCGGCATCGTCTACATCGATGAAATCGACAAGATCTCCCGCAAGTCGGAAAACACGTCGATCACCCGTGACGTTTCCGGCGAAGGCGTGCAGCAGGCCCTGCTGAAGCTGATCGAGGGTACCGTCGCATCGGTTCCGCCGCAGGGCGGCCGCAAGCACCCGCAGCAGGAGTTCCTGCAGGTCGATACCAAGAACATGCTGTTCATCTGCGGCGGCGCATTCGCCGGCCTCGACAAGATCATCCAGCAACGCAGCACCGAATCCGGCGGCATCGGTTTCGGTGCCAAGGTCAAATCGTCCGAACGCAAGATGGATCTTTCCAAGCTGCTGCATGATGTCGAGCCGGAAGATCTGATCAAGTTCGGCCTGATTCCCGAATTCGTCGGCCGTCTTCCGGTGGTGGCCACCCTTGAAGAGCTGGACGAAGCCGCACTGGTCAAGATTCTGACCGAACCCAAGAACGCCATCAGCAAACAATTCAAGAAACTGTTCGAAATGGAAGGCGTCGAGCTGGAAATCCGCCCGGATGCCTATGCCGCAGTGGCCCAGAAGGCGATGAAACGCAAAACCGGCGCCCGCGGTCTGCGGACCATTCTGGAGTCGGTCCTGCTCGATACCATGTACGAGCTGCCGTCTCTGGAAAATGTCAGCAAAGTGGTGGTCGACGAGTCGGTCATCAATCACCAGGCCGAGCCCTATCTGATTTATTCGAACAGCAGCGCACCGAAAGCCGCTTCGGGCGAATAAACCGGTCCTTACGGCAGAAAACACAACGGAGCCGGAAGGCTCCGTTTTTTTGCTTCAAGGTACTTGCAAG
>JBMSNF010000037.1:0-14356 GCA_049421545.1 Arenimonas sp. | reverse complement strand
CCGCGCGCCGATGGCCCGACCGCCTTCGTGTCGATCATGGAAGGCTGCTCGAAATACTGCAGTTTCTGCGTGGTGCCGTACACGCGCGGCGAAGAGGTTTCGCGTCCGTTCGATGACGTGCTGCTGGAAGTGCTGCAGTTGGCGCAACAGGGTGTGCGTGAGGTCAATCTGCTCGGCCAGAACGTCAACGCCTACCGCGGCGCGATCGACGGTAGCGATGAAACCGCCGATCTGGCAATGCTGATCCGCGCCATCGCCCGGATCGAGGCCATCGGACGGATCCGCTACACGACCTCGCATCCGCTGGAGTTCTCGGACGCACTGATCGAGGCGCACCGAGATGTCGACAAGCTGGCGTCCTACCTGCACCTGCCGGTGCAATCGGGTTCCGACCGCATCCTGAGCGCCATGAAACGCAACCACACCGCGCTCGAGTACAAGGCCAAAATCCGTAAGTTGAAGGAAGCCAAACCGGGCATCGCCATCAGTTCCGATTTCATCGTGGGATTCCCGGGCGAAAGCGAGCGCGACTTCGAAGCCACCCTGAAACTGATTGCCGATGTCGGCTTCGATCAGAGCTTTTCCTTCATCTATTCCAAGCGCCCGGGCACGCCGGCGGCCAATCTTCCGGATGAAGTGCCGGAAGCGGTCAAGAGTGAACGTCTGCGCCGCTTGCAGGATGCCATCAATAAAAATGCCTACGCGATTTCCGAGGCGATGGTCGGCAGCGTGCAGCGGGTGCTGGTGGAGCGGCCGAGCACGCGCAATGCCGCCGAATTGACCGGACGCACGGAAAACATGCGCTACGTGAATTTCGAAGGCAACCCGCGCCTGATCGGCCAGTTCGTCGACATCCGGATCACCGAAGTGCGGGTCAACACCCTGCGCGGCGAGGTGGTGACGGCATGACCCGCGGCCCGGTCCAGTGTGATGTCGGCGTCAGCTTCGGCATCTCCCGCAAGGGTGTACCGGCGCCGGCCAGCTTCAAGCGTTGGGCCGAAGCGGCCTGCCAGGGCCGCATCAAACGCGCCGATATCGCCATCCGCATCGTGGATGCGCCCGAAGCACGTCGCCTGAACCACCACTACCGCGGCAAGGATTACGCCACCAATGTGCTGAGTTTTCCGGCCGAACTGCCGGAAGGCGTGCAGCTGCCCCTGCTCGGGGATCTGGTCATCTGCGCGCCGGTCGTCGTCAAGGAAGCTGCCGACCAAGGGAAGTCATTGACGGCGCACTACGCGCACCTGACCGTGCATGGCGTGCTGCATCTGCTGGGACTGGATCATGAGAATCCGCGTGAAGCCGAGGCCATGGAGGCCATCGAGCGCGGCCTGTTGGCGGATCTGGGCTTCGATGATCCCTACCTCATGGACTGAACGCGTCAGCGCGACCGGTCAAGCCATTCGAACAAAGCAAAGCCCAGCAGCATGAAGGCGAAAAAGACCATGCCTTTGACGCTGCCGGCACCGAGCAACACGAAAGCCGGCCCCGGACAAATCCCCGCCAAACCCCAGCCGATGCCGAAGCCTGCGCTGCCGAGCACGAGTCGCTTGTCCAGGGTTTGTCTGGTCGGCTTATCGATGGGAAGTTCCAAAAAGCTCCTGCCTCTGGAACTGGCGAGGGCATAAGCCGGTACACCGATCGCGATGGCGCCCACCATCACCAGCGCCAGCGAGGGATCCCATTTCCCGGCAATGTCGAAAAAACCAAGGACTTTTTCCGGATTGGCCATGCCGCCAAGCAACAGGCCGAAACCGAACAGCACGCCTGCGCAGCCGGCCGACAGCGCGGTTAAGACATGTAATCTCCGACCCGTCATCTCAAGCCCCCAAGACGTGGCGAACGACATACACGGTCAGGAAACCGGCCAGCATGAATATCGCCGTGGCCGCAATGGAACGGACCGAAAACCGGGATAGGCCGCACACGCCGTGACCGCTGGTACAGCCCGCGCCATAGCGCGTACCCAGACCCACGATCAAACCGGCGACGGCCAAGGTCGTCATATCGGCATCGATGCGGATATCCGGGGTACCGACCAATGGAAACGCCAGAATCGGCGCCGCCACCAGGCCGGCAAGAAAAGCTAATCGCCAGGCGACATCGCTGCGCTTGCTAAAAAGTCCGCCGGCAATGCCGCTGATTCCGGCGATGCGGCCATTCAAGAGTAGAAGGATTGCGGTGGCAGCACCAATCAGTGCGCCGCCGGCGAGAGCGGTTACGGGCGTAAACTGCGTCCAGTCAATCGACATATCAGGAAATCCGATGTTTAAACTATGATTATATATTAAAGACAGCTAATATATACAATTTAATTCATCGCCCGCAATTAAACCCGCCGGAAGGCGGGTTTAATTGCGGAAATACAAATTACATCTGAATATTCAAAATCACCTCAGATGATTTCTTTTCACCATTCTCAATAAAAGATACTTCAAACCTGTTGATTCCCTTTTGAAACTGCTTTGACAAGGTCTTGATACTGACCGTTGCCATTGATGTTGAAACTCCATCACGGGCATTGGAATCGATTATGTCCAGAGGAATTGACTGGATAGATTTACCATTGACATTGTCAATAAATAGCTTAGATGGTGGTGCACCATCTTTAACCACTTTAATTTTGAATACTTCGGGCTTCGCACCAGGAACCATGAAATCATCAAGCACGGCTTCGGCTGAATAATCAACGCCAACGCCACCGAGGTTGATAACAGGTACTGAAGCAACTTCACCCTGTACTACCACCGGGATATCTGGTCCAGAGTAGGCATCAATGACTGCGCCTTCCGGAAGCTCAGCAGCACTACCGGTAATGAAAATGAGAGGAAGGAACACGATGACACCAAGACTGATGGTCATCGCCATGCGGCTCTTTCCTTCCTTATTGTACCCACCTGTTAACTGAAGCTTTTGACCATCTACTGTCGTAGTATCCAAAGCCCCAATGACAAGCTTTCCTTTGATTCCGGCGATATTCGAATGCTTTACCGACTCAACCTTACACGTTGCCGCCGTCCCTGCTTTTACAAGCAGCACCCCTTGAAGACTGACATCACGCCAGACCGAACAGCGGACTAAGTCCCCTGCTTCGGCCTCTCCTCGTTTGCCACTCACCATTTGATCAAGCTTCAGGTAAATTCGGGTACCTTCGGGAAGAATCTTGGTATTCGACCTAGCATTTACACTGTGTGGGGTCATTGCGATCGCGGTCGCCAACACAATTGAAACTGCGCTTCTAAACATAATTTTCATCCTTTTTGTTCGAAACCCCTTATCGGAGTCGTTAAGTATCCATCACAGTCTTTATAACATGACTTTAATTGCGATCACCGAAACCTGTTTGAAATCATAATCCTACGAATTATGCTAATAAAATCATCCGATTAACCATCACAACTCACATAGCCGCTAACGAAATGAAACATGGACTGTAGGGGCCGGCGCTCCAAAAATCAGGCATTTTGTTAGAATGTGCGCAACGCCCGCTTCGTCGGGCTCCGAACAAACCCCCATGTCAGACGACCCGGACAGTAATACCCCTCCTAAACGCTCCTGGCTGGAGAAACTCAGCCAAGCCTTCTCGGGCGAACCCGAATCACTCGACGACCTGCGCGAGATTCTGGATTCCGCCGCCAAACACGGCCTGATCGATACCGATACCCTCAAACGCCTTCAGGGCGCCTTGGCGGTGTCCGAAATGACGGTATCCGATGTCATGGTGCCCCGCGGCCAGATGGTCTCTCTCTCGGTCACCGACAGCTTTCTGGATCTGATGCGGCAGGTGGTCGAATCCGGGCACTCCCGTTTTCCCGTACACGGCGAAGACAAAGACGAAATCCTCGGCATCCTGCTGGCCAAAGACCTGCTCCGCGGCGTGGTGGTGGACAACGGCCCCGGCGACATCCACGGCCTGATCCGTCCGGCGGTGCTGATTCCGGAATCCAAGAAACTCAGCGTGCTGCTCAAGGAATTCCGGCAGTCGCGCAACCATATGGCCATCGTCATCGACGAGCACGGCGGCGTGTCCGGCCTGATCACCATCGAGGACGTGCTCGAGGAAATCGTTGGCGAAATCGATGACGAGCACGATGATGCCAACCAGGCGGTGATGATCGCGGCCCAGGCCGACGGTCAGTACTTCGTGGATGCACTCACACCGATTGCCGAATTCAACCAGCAGTTCGGTGCCGATTTTCCGGACGATGAATACGACACCATCGCCGGCTATATCGCGGCCGCCATCGGCCATCTTCCGGAAACCGGCGAAGAGCTCACCGTCGGCCGCTTCCATTTCCGGGTCGGCCATGCCGATTCGCGCCGGATCCACCGCTTCATCGTCAACATCCATGGCGAATAAGGCCCTGCGCCGGTTTTGCGCCTTGATGCTGGGCCTGTTGTTTGCCGGCCAAGCTCTGGCTGAACTGCGGGTCGGCGTCATGACCATGCAGCCGGGCGCCATTTTCTGGGAACGCTTCGGCCACAATGCCATCATCATCGATGACGGCAACCGCCCAATTTCCTATAACTTCGGTTTTTTCGATCCGACCGAGCCCGGCTTCGCCGGCAATTTCGTCAAAGGCCGGATGAACTATGTGTTGGCGGCGTTGCCTCTGGAACAGGATCTGGACTATTACCGCCGGGCCGGGCGCGGTGTCAGCATCCAGTGGTTGGATCTGGATGATGCCCAGAAGCAAAAAATCCAATCCCGGCTCGTATTTCTGGCAAAACCCGAGAACGCGCGTTACCGCTACGATTATTTCACCAACAACTGCGCGACCCAGGTCCGTGATGTGCTGGATGAGGCACTCGACGGCCAGCTGAAACGCCAGATGGTGGCCAGTTCACTGGGCAACACCTACCGCTCGGAATCCGTACGACTGGCCTGGCCCGCGAAATGGATGGCTTTGGGGTTTGATCTGGGCATGGGCCGGGCCGGCGACAAACCGCTCAACCGCTGGCAGGACGCCTTCATCCCGATGCGTCTTCAGCAAAGTCTGCGCGAAGCCAAGGGCCCGAGTGGCGGTCCGTTGGTTCTGGCAGAACAGCCGGTGTTGCCGGATACCTTGCCGCCGCCGCCGGCGGAATTGCCGCAATGGTCACTGACCGCCACGGCCATCGGCTTGGCACTTGCCGCTGTATTTTTTTTCATCGCACGGCGCGCGCCGCGATGGGCCGCGGCACTGCAGCTGGGATTCTGGGGACTGTGCGGATTGATCGGAACCGTGCTGGCATTGGTCTGGGCGTTCACCGAACACCGCTTTGCCTATGCCAATGAAAACCTGCTGCTGTTCAGCCCGCTGGCTGGGTTGGCCCTGATTCTGTATTTCGGCCGCAAGCGCTCGGAGCTGTGCCGCAAAGCCTATCTGCTGGCGGTCAAAGCGGTGGCCTTGTCGGCCGTATTCGCGGTGCTGCTGAAGTTCGGTTCCACCGGCGGACAAAGCAACATGATCTGGATTCTGATAACCCTGCCCCTGCATTGGTTGGTGGCCAAAACCGCCCTGCAAGCCGAAGCACGGAAATAGCTTGCACTCCTGAACAGGCTGTTTATCATGGACGCATGAATGCGCCCAGCCTACTCGAAAGCCGCAGCGAGCAGATTCGCTTCATCGCCCGCTACGATAACGACGGACATGCCCACGAGCTGAGCCTCGACCGCATTTCCGACGCGCTTGGCAGCGACGGCGGCCTGGTCTGGGTCGGCCTGTTCGAACCGGATGAAACCCTGCTGTTCAAGATGCAGGTGGAATTCGACCTGCACCCGCTGGCCATCGAAGACGCCCACAAAGCCCACCAACGCTCCAAAATCGAGCGTTTCGGCAACAGTCTGTTCATCGTGGTCAATACCGCACAGATGCTGGACGGCGGCATCGTCTACGGCGAATCCCACCTCTTCCTCGGCACCAACTTCATTCTGACCGTGCGCCATGGCGGGGCGCTTTCGTTCAGCGCCGCCCGCGAGCGCTGCGCCACCAACCCGGATTATCTGGGCAATGGCACCGGCATGGCCCTTTACACCGTGCTCGACCAGATCGTCGACAATTTCTTCCCGATCATCGCCCACCATGAACAGGCTCTGGACGAATTGGAAGAAGCCATCCTGTCGTCCAGTTTCCAGAAAGACACCATCATCCGACTGTACCGGCTCCGCAACGACCTGACCAAGCTGCGGCTGGCGGTCTCGCCCCTGCAGGACATCATGACCACCCTGCTGGAATTCCACGGCGATCTGGTCCGTGATGAAGTCCGGGTCTACCTGCGCGATGTCCACGACCATGTCATCCGCCTGAACGAATCCATCGACACCATGCGCGACACCCTGTCCTCGGCGATGGCGACCAATCTGTCGCTGGTCACGGTCAGCCAGGGCGACACCATGAAGCGCCTGGCCGGCTGGGCCGCGCTGCTGGCGGCACCAACGCTGATTACCAGTTGGTATGGCATGAATTTCGCCGACATGCCCGAGCTGGAATGGCAACTGGGCTATCCGTTGGTCGGTTTAACCATCATTACCATCTGTTTCATGCTGTATCGGGGGCTGAAGAAGGCCGGCTGGCTGTAGTTCCGGCGCTTTTTGATTCAGGTCAAATAAAAGGGGCCGTGGCTCAGGCACTATGGTCGGGGATTCAACTCTGGAGGCGTTATGACGTCGATTGACAAAGAAAACTCCTATAACGACAAGGTGGTCAAGCAATTCACCATCATGACCGTTATCTGGGGCATCGTGGGCATGCTGGTGGGGGTGATCATCGCCGCCCAGCTGTATTGGCCTTCCCTCAATATGGGTCTGGAATGGCTCAGCTTCGGCCGATTGCGTCCGCTGCATACCAATGCGGTGATTTTCGCATTCGGCGGCTGCGCACTGTTCGCCACCAGCCTGTATGTGGTGCAGCGCACCTGCCATGCCCGCCTTTTGTCCGACGGTCTCGCTTCCTTCGTGTTCTGGGGTTGGCAGCTGGTCATCGTGCTGGCCGCCATCACGCTTCCGCTGGGCCTGACCCAGGGCAAGGAATACGCCGAACTGATCTGGCCGATCGACATCCTGATCGCCGTGGTCTGGGTCGCCTATGCGGTGCCGTTCTTTGGCACCATCATGAAGCGCAAAGTCCCGCATATCTATGTGGCCAACTGGTTCTACGGCGCCTTCATCATCGCCGTGGCCGTGTTGCACATCGTCAATTCGCTAGCCATTCCGACCGCACTGACCCACAGCTATCCGGTCTACTCCGGCGCCGTGGATGCCATGGTGCAGTGGTGGTACGGCCATAATGCGGTCGGCTTCTTCCTGACCGCCGGCTTCCTGGGCATGATGTACTACTTCGTGCCGCGCCAGGCCGGCCGTCCGATGTACTCCTACCGCCTGTCCATCGTGCACTTCTGGGCCCTGATCGCCATCTACATGTGGGCCGGCCCGCACCACCTGCACTACACCGCCATCCCGGATTGGGCACAGTCGGTCGGCATGGTGTTTTCGCTGGTCCTGCTGGCCCCGAGCTGGGGCGGCATGATCAACGGCATGATGACGCTCTCGGGGGCCTGGCACAAGCTGCGTACCGATCCCATTCTGAAGTTCCTGATCGTTTCGCTGTCGTTCTACGGCATGTCGACCTTCGAAGGCCCGATGATGTCGATCAAGACCGTGAACGCCCTGTCCCACTACACCGACTGGACCATCGGCCACGTGCACTCCGGCGCTCTGGGCTGGGTCGCGATGATTTCGATCGGCGCCATGTACATGCTGATTCCGCGCGTGGTCGGCCTGAAGGAAATGTTCTCGACCAAGCTGATCGACACCCATTTCTGGGTGCACACCATCGGCGTCGTGCTGTATACCGTGTCCATGTGGATTTCGGGCATCGGCCAGGGCCTGATGAGCCGCGCCACCAACGCCGACGGCACCCTGCAGTACGCCTTCGTCGAAATCGTCAAGTTCACCTACCCCTACTACCTGGTGCGTCTGCTGGGCGGTCTGCTGGTTCTGGTCGGCATGCTGATCATGGTCTACAACATGGTGAAAACCCTGAAGCAGGCCAAAGGCGAACACGTCTCGCCCGTCCTTCCCGTCGCGCAACAACACGCTTAAGCCGAGGTCGAACTTATGAGCCACGAAAAACTTGAAACCAATGTCGGCTTGATGGCCATCGCGATTGCCGCGGTCATCGCCATCGGCGGATTGGCCGAAATCGTTCCGCTGATGTACCAGGCCGAAACCGTCAAGCCGCTGCCCGGCGTCAAACCCTATCCGGCGCTCGCGCTGGCCGGGCGCGACATCTACATCCGCGAGGGCTGCTACAACTGCCACTCGCAGATGGTGCGTACGCTGCGCTTCGAAACCCAGCGTTACGGTGCCTATTCGGATGCCGGCGAGTCGGTATACGACCGTCCGTTCCAGTGGGGCAGCAAGCGCACCGGGCCGGATCTGGCCCGTATCGGCGGCCGTTACTCCGACGACTGGCACCGCGCCCACCTGATCAACCCGCGTGACGTGGTTCCGGAATCCAACATGCCGACCTACGCATTCATGCAGGAACGTCCGTTGGATGCCGGCCAGGTCCAGGCCAATATGCGCGGTCTGAAAGCCTTGGGCGACCCCTACACCGACAAAGACATCGCGGAAGCTCCGGCGGCACTCGACGGCAAAACCGAAATGGATGCGTTGATTGCCTATCTGCAGCAGCTCGGCAAAAACCGGCCGAAAGGATAAACCATGCTCTCGGGAATCATCACCACCCTCCTTCTCATTCTGTTCGTCGTCGGCTCGATCTGGCTGTTCAGCCCGAAACGCAAAGCCGCGTTCGATGAAGCCGCCCGTCTTGCCCTGGACGACACTCCGGAGAAACCCTTATGACATTCTGGTCCTATTACGTCATCGCATTGACCGCCATTTCCCTGATCGGCGCCACTTGGCTGCTCTGGGTGACCTCGAAAAAACGCCATGCCAACGATACCCAAAGCAGCACCGAAACCACCGGTCACATCTGGGACGGCGATTTGTCGGAATACAACAAACCGCTGCCGCGCTGGTGGATCAACCTGTTCTACCTGACCATCGTGTTTGCGATCGGTTACCTGATCTGGTATCCGAGCGCGGACAAGGTCGGCGGCAAAGGCCAGTGGAGCTCGAAAGGCCAACATGATGCCGACAAAGCAAAGGCCGACGCCAAGCTGCAGGAACTGTATGCCCGTTTCGACGGCAAAGGCATCGATGTCATCGCCCAGGACGCCGCGGCACTGACCACCGGCAAGCAGATCTATGCCAACAACTGCGCGGTCTGTCACGGCTCGGACGCCGGCGGTGCCAAAGGCTTCCCGAATCTGCGTGACGCCATCTGGAAGTTCGATGGTTCGCCGGAAGGCATCCTCACCACCATCAAGGGCGGCGTGAATGTTGAAGGCGGCCGCGCTGCGGTGATGCCTGCCATGGCCGCCGTGCTTGGATCGGAACAGGCCGTGACCGAAAGTGCCGTCTATGTGCAAAGCCTGTCAGGTATGAAAGTCGACGAAACCCTGGCCGCGGCCGGCAGTAAGTCCTTCACCACCGTCTGCGCCGCCTGTCACGGGCCCGATGGCAAAGGCAACCCGGCATTGGGCGCTCCGAATCTGACCGACAACGACTGGATGTACGGCAACACGCTGGAAGACATCAAGTACGGCATCAACAACGGCCGCGCCGGCCAGATGCCGGCGCATCTGCCGCTGATCGGCGAAACCCAGGCCCGTCTGGCCGCCGCCTACATCTATTCGCTGTCGCAGGCCAAGAAATAAATGAAAGTCCGGGCCGAACCCCCGTTCGACCATCCGCCGCGCCCACTGGCACAGAAAGTGGGCGCGGTACTTTGGCCCTCGTTTTTCGCGGCCTGCATCGCGACCATGGTGTTCTTCGCCTTCGTCGACCCGCTGCAACTGCGGGACATCACCTTCCCCGAGGCCGACATCAGCCGCGAAGCCGGCTACACCATCGCGTTCTTCATGTTCTGGCTGGCCACCGCCAACGCCTGTCTGTTCACCTGGATACTGCTGCGGCCGTCCAGCCGCTACAATAAACCACCCACCGATTAAGGTTGCGTCCCATGGGTCAGAAGATTCCGAGCGAGGTCATCGACGACGGCGCGATGTATGTGTCCGAGCGCAAGATCTATCCGCGTGAGGTCGACGGCCTGTTCCAGAAGCTGCGGCACAGTGCCGTCTACATCCTGCTCGGACTTTATTATGTGATGCCCTGGCTGCAGATCGACGGCCGTCAGGCCGTTTTGTTCGATCTGCCGGCCCGCAAGTTCTACATCCTCTGGCTGACCTTCTGGCCGCAGGATTTCTTCTTCCTCGCCCTGCTGCTGATCATGGCGGCGCTGTCGCTGTTCTTCTTCACCGCCGTGGCCGGACGGCTCTGGTGCGGCTATGCCTGCCCGCAGACGGTGTGGACGGAAGTGTTCATGTGGATGGAGCGCTGGACCGAAGGCAACCGCACGCAACGGATGAAGCTGGACGCCGCACCGAACAGCTTCGATAAATTCCGCCGCAAAGCTTCCAAATACGTGTTGTGGGTGCTGTTCGCCCTGTGGACCGGCCTGACCTTCGTCGGCTTTTTCACGCCCATCCGCGAACTGGTTCCGGCGCTTCTGGCCGGGACCGCCTCGGGCTGGGCGGTGTTCTGGCTGCTGTTCTATTCATTCGCGACCTACGGCAATGCCGGCATCCTGCGCGAACAGGTCTGCAAATACATGTGTCCGTATGCGCGCTTCCAGAGCGCGATGTTCGACCGCAACACCCTGATCATCAGTTACGACGCCCGCCGCGGCGAGCCGCGCGGCCCACGCAAGAAAGGCGCGCTGGCCAGCGTGCTTGAGCGCGCGCGCGGCCTGATCGATGAACAGCGGGCCCAGCATTTCGTCATCGGACATGCCAAGGAAAACAAGACCGATGCCAAGATCTCGACCGGGCTGGTCGTCGACAACTTCGACGACATGACCCTCGAGAAAATCAACGACAGCGAGCAACTCGGCGATTGCATCGACTGCACGATCTGCGTGCAGGTCTGTCCGACCGGAATCGACATCCGCAACGGTCTGCAATACGAATGCATCGCCTGCGGCGCCTGCATCGATGCCTGCGACGAGGTCATGGACAAGCTCGGCTACCCGAAGGGTCTTGTCCGCTACACGACCCACAACGCGCTGGTCGGACACAAGGTCAACCTGTTCCGGCCGCGCATCATCATCTATGCCCTGCTGTTGCTGGCTCTGCTTGCCGGCACCATCTACGGCATCGCCCACCGCGAACCGTTGCTGGTCGACGTCATGCGCGACAAGCAACTCTATCGTCTGGCAAACGACGGCAGCATCGAGAACACCTATACGCTGCGCCTGATCAACAAGACCGGAACCAATTACGACGTCGATCTGCACGTCGAAGTCGGTGACATCGATGCCGAGCTGATCATCGACGATCTGCCGATCCACCTGGCCGCGGAAAACGTCATGACGCTGCCGGTGACCGTGCGCACGCCGGCCAACTGCATCCGCGGCATGAAGGAAATCGAGTTCACCCTGACCGACAAGAAATCGGATCTCAAGGTCGAAGAAGAGTCGCGCTTCTTCGGTCCGAGCGACGCCACAGGCGGTGACTGCGATGACTGAAACGCGCAAAACCTGGCAGGAGCCGATGGTCTGGTTGATCGTCGGCATTCCGGCATTGACGGTGGTCGCCGGCTTTTTCACGCTGTATCTGGCCATTGCATCGGGCCCGCTGGATTCGGTGCAGGCGTCCGTGGAGCGGGTCGGCAAAGGACAGGCGCTGCACAGCGCCGCCGACACCGCCGCCTCGCAGGGCCATTACCGTGGGTATCTGGTCATTGACCGCCAGGCGCAGCCCTGGCAGCTGACCTTGAAAACCGTTCCGGAAAACCTGAGCGCGCCGCCGGTCGACGTATTGTTCGTGCACGCGAATCTGGCCGAGCGCGACGTCCGTGTCGCCCTGCAATCGGGCAGCGGTCGCTTGAGCGGTCCGCTCGATTTCACCCCGCAACAGATCGTGGTGACGGATCGTGCCGGCACCTGGCGATTGGTGGGCACGTACGATGATTCCGCCAACATCGCCCTGACCGCCGCCATCGAAGCGCCCTGATTGCCGATGACGAAGGAAGCGCACTGTTTTCACTGCAGTGAAATTCTGGGCCCCGCTCCCGTCACTCTGGATATGGCCGGCACCCCGCGGCAATTCTGCTGTCTGGGCTGCGCCAATGCCGCCCGATGGATCGAGCGCGAAGGACTGGGAGATTACTATCTTCTGCGCAGCCAACAGGGCAGCAAGGTCGATGAAAACCCTTCCGACTATTCGGCATGGGACCGCGACGACGTCACCGCCGCACACTGTCGGCCGTGTCCGGAAGGCCGCCAGATCGTGCTTTTGGCCGAGGGCATGCATTGCGCGGCCTGCGCCTGGCTGATCCAAAGCGCCCTGCAGAAAGATCCCGGCGTGGCGGTGGTCAACGCCAATGCCATCAATGGCCGGGTGGAAGTGCGCTGGAATCCGGAGAAATCCAGTCTGTCTTCGCTCTGCGCTCAACTGGCCCGGCTCGGCTACAGGCCCTACCTGGCGGTCAACGAAGCCTATGAGCAGGAAAAGCGACGCGAGCGCAACAGTCTGCTGCTGAAGCTCGGCCTGGCGGCCCTGGTGACCACGCAGACCATGATGTTCTCGGAGGCGCTGTATCTGGATACGGCCGGCGAGATGTCGTTTGCAACGCGCGATTTCTTCCGCTGGCTGACCTTCCTGCTGTGCTCGCCGGTGGTGTTCTACTCCGGCAGCGAGTTCATCCGCGGCATGCTGCGCGAACTGCGTCTTGGCCGTCCGGGCATGGACACGCTCGCGGCCAGCAGCATTCTTCTGGCCTACTTCGCCAGCCTCTACCAGACCCTGACCGGCGGCGATCACATCTGGTTCGATGCCTCGGCCATGTTCGTGCTGTTCCTGTTGTCGGCGCGCATCCTTGAACGCTTCGCCCGCAACACCGCCCGCGCCCAGGTCGACCTGCTGGCCCGCGCGCAACCGCAGTTCGCCTGGCGCATCGTCGACGGCCGCCGTGAGCAGTATCCGATCGCCGAAGTCCGTCCGGGCGATGTGCTGTTTCTGCCTGCAGGCGAACCGGTTCCGGCCGACGGCATCCTGCTCAGCCCGGCGCTGGATGTCGATGAATCCTTGTTGACCGGCGAGTCGGAGCTGCAGACGCGGCATGCCGGCGACACCCTGCTGGCCGGCAGCACGCTCGGCCCCGGCGCCGGTGAAATGCGCGTCAGCACCACCGGCCAGAACACCCAGCTGTCACAGATTCTGCGTCTGGTGGAACAGGCCCAGGGCAGCAAACCGGCCGAGAACGCCTGGGCGGAACGGCTGGCCTCGCGTTTTGTGCTGATCATGTTTGCGGTCACCATCGCGGCTTTCGCCATCTGGTGGCAGATCGACAGTGACAAGGCATTCCCGGTGGCCCTGGCGGTGCTGGTGGCCGCCTGTCCGTGCGCGCTGTCGCTGGCGGTACCGGCGGCGGTGTCTTCGGCCTTCGATGCATTGGCCCGCAGCGGTGTGCTGGTATTGTCGCCGGACGCACTGTCGAAACTCGGTACGATCAACCACATCGTCTTTGACAAGACCGGCACACTGACCACCGGCAAACCGACGCTGCGTGCCGTGCATGCCTTCACGCCCTGTAACGAGGCGGAAGCCCTGCAATTGGCCTACAGTCTTGAAATCGGATCCAAACACCCCTTGGCAGCGGCGTTTACCGGCAGTGGCGCTGCGCAACCGGTTTTCGAAGCACTCAGCGTGATTCCCGGGCACGGCGTCAGCGGCCGAATCGGCAATGACGAATACCGGTTGGGCAAAGCGGAATATGCGGCGGCAGGCCAAGCCGACGAGGGCATCTGGCTGAGCCGCAATGGCCATGTGCTGGCGCAATTCCTGCTGCACGACCCGATCAAGGCCGAAGCGGCAACGGATCTGGCCTGGCTGGCCGACTCGGGCATGCAGACCCATCTGCTCAGCGGCGACAGTATCGAACGTGTGCGGTATGTCGCCGATGCTCTGGACATCACGAACCGGCAGGCGCGCGCCACGCCCGAACGCAAGCTTGACTATCTACGCAACCTGCAGAACACGGGCGGGCGGGTATTGATGGTCGGCGACGGCATCAATGATGCGCCGGTCATGGCACAGGCCGATGTGTCCATGGCCATGGGGTCCGGCGCCTGGCTGGCGCAGTCCAATGCCGACATCCTGCTGATGAATTCCCGCTTGAAGCAGGTCCGCCAGGTCTTTGCCGTGGCGGATCACATGCACCGGCTGATGAGACAGAATCTGCGCTGGG
>JBMSNF010000036.1:0-14408 GCA_049421545.1 Arenimonas sp. | reverse complement strand
TGTGCCTCGGCGGCAGGGGATGTGCAATCATGGGGCATGTCCCACGATAGCAAAAACGACAACAAACGCCGGGGCATCCTGATGATGCTGCTGGCCTGTCTGTTCTTCAGCCTGATGGACGCGGTGATGAAAGGCCTGGCCGCCGATTTTCCGCCGATGCAGGTGACGGCGCTGCGTGCCATGAGCTCGCTGCCCTTGATTCTGGCCTATGTCCATTGGCGCGGCGCCTGGAAATCGCTGTGGCGGGTTCGTTGGCCCCTGCATCTGATGCGGATCGGCCTCGGGGTGCTGATGCTGACGCTGTTCATCTACGCCATCAAGCGCTTGCCGCTGACCGAGGCCTATGCGATTTTCTATATTTCGCCGTTCGCCATCGCGGCACTGTCCATTCCGCTGCTCGGCGAAAAGGTCGCCCGCGCCAGCTGGGTCGCCATCGCGGTCGGATTGCTCGGGGTGCTGGTGGTGTTGAAACCGACCGGCGAGGGGTTGGTCAGTCTGGCGGGACTGGCCATTCTGGCCGCGGCGCTGTGCTATGCGGTGTCGGCCATCAGCGTGCGTTTGCTGAGCCGCACCGACAGCGCCGAAAGCATGGTCTGGTGGTCGATGGCCGGTATTGCGCTATTGGCCGGGGTGCTGGCCTTGCCGGAATGGGTGCCGGTGCAGCGTCAGCATCTGCTGCCCTTGGCGGCATTGGCGGTGACCGGGTTCTTCGGCCAGATTACCATCACCGAAGCGTTCCGGATCGCCCCGGCGGCCACGGTCACGCCCTTCGAATATTCCGCCCTGGCCTGGGCGCTGGGACTGGATGTGGTGATCTGGCAGGTGGTGCCCGAGGCGCGGGTGTTCATCGGCGCCGCCATCATCGTGGCCAGCGGGATTTATCTGGCCCGCCACGAAGCCGGCCTTCCGGAATCGGATCGGCCCTAGGCGCGCAGGCCGTGGCAATTTCAGCCACTATTCGATAAAGTAGGAACGCCGGATGAGCCCCGTCCGACCGCATCCGTGCGGAAACTTCCCTGAATTGATCGAGGTGTTTATGAAGTCCGTATTGCTCAAAGCCGTCCTGTTCGGATCCGCCTTGAGCCTGGCCGGTTGCGCCAGCCAGCCCAGCATCAGCAGCCAGACCCGTCCGAATGTGGATTTCACGTCCTACAAAACCTACGGCTGGGTCACGCCGCTGGCGACCGACAAGGCCGGTTACTCGACCATGATCACCGGACACTTCAAGAGCGCGGTACAGAATGAAATGGCCGCACGCGGCTATGTGTTCGACGCCAACAATCCGGATCTGCAGGTCAATTTCTACTCCAACATCGAGAACCGCAGCGAAACCTACAGCAGCCCGACCATGTCCGTGGGCTACTACGGTTACCGCGGCGGCTTCGGCTACGGCCTGGGCATTCCGGTCTATGGTTCCGATGTCGAGACCCGCAATTACAAAGTCGGTACCGTCAGCATCGACATCGTCGATAGCAAGCGCAAGGAGCTGATCTGGGAAGGCGTGCTCGAAGGCACCCTGAGCAAGAAGGCCATGGAAAATCCCGGCGCCGCCATCCAGTACGCGGTAACGCAGATCTACACCCGCTATCCGGTGCCTTCGCGCACGGCTGCTCCGGCCCAATAAGACGTTCCGCCATGTCTTGAAAAACGGCCCGTTGCGGGCCGTTTTTTTATTCCGGCAGGGTAAACTCCCCGGGAAGCACGTACAGCATGCGGTCGCGCGCCCCGGGCTTCTTGTCCTCGATCCATTCGCCGAGCTTGATCGGGGTGATTCCCGCTTTGGCCGTTTCATCCACAAAGCGTGTTTCGATTTCGCGTTTCATGATGAACAGGCGACGGTCCGGTGCCTGCGCCAGTTCTTCGGCCAGACTGGCATCATAAGAGGAATCGGAAATCGGTTTCGGCCGTGGCGTGAACGACACTTTCTTGATGTCGGCATCGAAATACAGATTCAGACCATTGCGCGACATGTCTTCGACGAAGATGATCTGTTCCGGTTTGCCCGGGAGCATCGGCCGGATCTCTTCGGCAAAGGCGCGGGAGTCCTTGTCGTGATCGTCCAGGGCGACCGGCAACAGGCCTTTGATGGCCAGCACCGCGGCCAGCCAGAGTGCCATGGCGATGGCCGCGCCGCGTCCGAACGGCGTGTATTCCAGTCGGCGGCTGAGCAGGAGCAAGGCCGGTATAGTCAGGCCCAGTACGTACAGCGGCAACCGCGACTGCGCCAGGCTGAACACCACCAAGGGCAGGGCGAGCCAAAGCCAGAGAAAACGCGTCTGTTCGTTTGGCATTGCCGGAGCCGGTGCCTGTTTCCGGAAAACCGCAAGGGCGATCAGCGCCGGCAGGGTGCCCAGCAGCAGCGTCGGAAGGAACTGGGTGAATGGACCGTACCACTCGCTGTTCCGGTTATGGGTATCGGTGGCGATACGGGCGACCACTTCGTGGCCGAGGAAATAATCCAGCAGGCCCGGATGACGTTGGATGACCACTGCATACCACGTCAGTCCGATGACGGCAAAGCCCAGAAGTCCGAGTGGACGCAGCAGGGCACGGCCATCCCGGTGCCACAAGGCGAAGACCACCACGACGAGCAAGGGCAACAGACCGGGCGGCCCTTTGGTCATGAATGCCAGCGCGAATGCACACCACATCGCATCCAGCCATCGGCGATTGCCATTGCCGAAACGGTATTGGGCATAGCAGGTCATCGCCAGCGTGGTCATCGCGGCCAGTACCGTGTCGGTATTGACCCAGCTGGCGGCCAGCAGCAGCAGCGGCGATGCCGGAATGAACAATGCCGGCAACCAGGGCCGTGACGGTACGAATATCCGGCCCAGCCGGTAGCCCAGATAAACCAGCAGCAGAAGCGCAAGGGCCATCGGCAGGCGGACGGCCCACTCGTTGTGACCGAACAGACTGACCGATGCGGCCACCATCCAATACGTGAGTGGCGGTTTGGTGAAATGCAGACTGTCCTGATTGCGGTACAGGGAAACCCAGTCGTCGTGTTGCAGGATCTGCAGGGCGACATTGGTGTAGCGGCCTTCGTCAGGCTCCATCAGGCCGCGGCTGCCCTGGAAGGAAAGCGCCCAGATGCCGGCCAGCAGCATCAGGCAGAGCAGGGTGTGTTTCCGGATGAATTCGCGCATGGGTCCGCCTTCGGTATGCGCCCATTCTAATGCAAAGCGCGGCCGTCATCATGACGAAAGTCATGCCAACCATCGGCACATGAAAGATGACGTTCCGCGCCCTACACTGGATTCAAGTTCCCGATTGAGCACACCCATGCGCACCCCGTCCTTACTCATCACCGCCGGATTGGCCGCCAGCTTGCTGGCCAGCGCCCCCAGTGCCGCCGAAAACACCACGACCGACATCAAGGTCAGTTGCGACGCGCGTTCGGATTACCAGGTCAGCATGAGCGGCCAGGCGTTCGTATTCGAGAATACCGATGGCCGCAACACACGCCTGGTGCTCGGCGGCGGAAAACTGTTCATCAACGGCAAACAAGCGCCCTTGTCGGCGGCCGACCAGAATCGCATCGATGCCTTCGAGTCGGAACTGCGTTTGCTGGTACCGGAATCGCGCCAGGTGGTCACCGAAGCCGTCAATATCGCCTTCGATGCCCTCGGTGCGGTTTCCGTGGCGCTTTCCGGCGATGCCGGCAAGTCCAAGGATTACGACAAGGCCCGCGCCAAAGCGGTGGCTTCGGCCAATGATCCGGTCCGCTTGCCGATCTTCAACGACCAGTCCATGCGCGGCATCGTCGAACCGATCGTCTCCGAGTTCGTGCCCGACATCGTCGGCAGCGCGCTGGGCTTCGCCATGAAGGCCATGTTCGCCGGCGAGGAAAAAGCCGCCGCCATGGAGGCCCGGATGGACGCCATGGACAAGGACCTCGATGCCCGCATCGACGCCCGCGCCAAGGCCCTAGAGCCGGTGGCCGAAGGCATGTGCAAACGTATTCAGCGCATGGATGCACTCGACAACGCCCTGGAAGTCCGACTGCCCAACGGCAAGCCGGTTGACTTTCTCAGCACCAAATAAGCATCCGGAAACACCCGAACTCCCGTATTTCCTCTCCCTCCCGCTCCGGCGGGATTTTTTTGGCCGTCACGGCCATTGGCAAGGGCTCCGGTTCGGGCGACAATAGCCCGGATATTCCATTTGGGTGAGTTATGTCTGAATTGATCGAAGCGCGCGTTCCCGACCTCGGCAGCGATTCCGGGGTGCCGGTCATCGAGCTGCTGGTGAAGGTCGGCGAGACCGTGAAAAAGGACCAGGGTCTGCTGACCCTCGAATCCGATAAAGCCACCATGGAAGTGCCGTCGCCGGTTGCCGGTGAAATCGTCGAAATCATCGCCCAGCTCGGCGATGAACTCTCGGCCGGCGACCTGGTCGCCCGCATCAAGGTTTCGGCATCCGCCCCGACGCCCGCACCAGTTGCCGCCGCTCCTGCACCGCTGCCCGTGCCGGCGAAAGCGCCGGAAGCTCCGAAGCCGGCTTCGGTGGCCGCAGCGGTACCGGCGGCGAGCGCAGCCGTGCATGCGCCCGACAACAGCGAACTGATTCCCGGCAAGGTTCCCTATGCCAGTCCGGCCGTGCGTGTTTTCGCGCGCGAGCTCGGTGTCGATCTGGCGCAGGTCAAAGGCAGTGAGCGTGGCGGCCGCATCAGCAAGGAAGATGTCCAGCAGTTCGTGAAGGCGGCCCTGGCCGGGGGCGTGCCCGCGGCTGGCGGCGGCGGCGGTCTGAATCTGATCCCCTGGCCGCAGGTCGATTTCAGCAAATTCGGTCCGGTCAGCAGCGAACCGCTGTCGCGCATCAAGAAATTGTCGGGCGCCAATCTGGCGCGCAACTGGGCGATGATTCCGCACGTCACCCAATTCGACGAAGCCGACATCACCGACATGGAAATTTTCCGCAAGAAGCTCGGCGAAGAACACAAAGACGTGAAGGTGACCCCGCTGGTGTTTTTAATCAAAGCTTCGGTCGCGGCACTGAAGAAATTCCCGAATTTCAATGCTTCGCTTGATGGCGACAATCTGGTGCTCAAGCAATATTTCCATGTCGGCATCGCGGTCGACACCCCGGACGGTCTGGTGGTGCCGGTGATCCGCGATTGCGATAAAAAGGGCTTGATCGAACTCTCCCACGAACTGGCCGCAATCAGCGTCAAGGCGCGTGAGAAAAAGCTGACCGGTGCCGACATGCAGGGCGGTTGCTTCACCATTTCCTCGCTCGGAGGCATCGGCGGCACCGCGTTCACGCCGATCATCAATGCCCCGGAAGTGGCCATCCTCGGCGTGTCGAAATCGCAGACCAAACCGGTCTGGAACGGTACTGAATTCGCGCCGAAACTGATGCTGCCGCTGTCACTGTCCTATGATCACCGGGTCATCGACGGCGCCGCCGCCGCCCGCTTCACCGCTTACATGGCCCAGGTCCTCGCCGATCTGCGCCGCCTGCTGGTCTGACGCCATGGCCGCCATCGAACTGAAAGTCCCCGACATCGGCGGCAGTGCCGCCGTCATCGAATTCCTGGTCAAGGAGGGCGAATCCGTCGCCGCCAATCAGGGCCTGCTCACCCTGGAGTCCGATAAGGCCACCATGGAAGTCCCGGCCAGTGCCGGCGGCGTGTTGAAGCAGTGGAAAGTGAAGCTGGGCGATACCCTCAGCGAGGGCGATGTCATCGCCGTGCTGGAAGCGGCCGATGCGCCGGCGACGGCAGCCGCGCCCTCCACACGCACCACGGCTGCTTCATCCGCACCCGCCGCGCCTGCACCCAAAGCCGCGCCGGCGCCGAAAGGCGATGCCGACCACCAATGCCAACTGGTGGTCATCGGTTCCGGTCCGGGCGGTTACACCGCCGCTTTCCGAGCCGCCGATCTGGGCATGGATGTGATTCTGGTCGAGCGTTATGAGCAGCTTGGCGGCGTTTGCCTGAATGTCGGTTGCATCCCGTCGAAAGCCCTGTTGCATGCCGCCAATGTCATCGAAGAAGTCAAACACGTGGCCGAGATTGGTCTGGATTTCGGCGTGGCGAAAATCGATCTGGATAAACTGCGCGCACACAAGGAAAAAACCGTCGGCATGCTCAGCAAGGGCATCGCCGGTATGGCCAAGCAGCGAAAGGTGCGCACGGTCATCGGCGTTGCCGAATTTGCTTCCGCCAACCGTTTGTCGATAACGACCGAAAAAGGTGTTGAAACCATCGATTTCGCGCAATGCATCATCGCCGCCGGTTCGCAGCCGGTGAAATTGCCGGCGTTTCCGTGGCAGGATCCGCGGGTCATGGATTCCACCGATGCACTGATGCTGGCCGATGTGCCCAAGCGTCTGCTGGTGGTGGGCGGCGGCATCATCGGGCTGGAAATGGCCTGCGTGTATTCCGCGCTGGGCAGTGCGGTCACCGTGGTTGAATTCATGGATCAACTGATGCCGGGCGCCGATCCGGATCTGGTCAAGCCGCTGCAGACCTTGTTGAAAAAGCGCGGCGTGGCCATCCATACTTCCTGCAAAGTCACCCAGGTCACGGCCGGCAAGAAGGCACTCAGCGCTGAATTCGAAGGCGCCTCGGTTCCGGAAGGCAAGGACTACGAACGCGTGCTGGTGTCGGTCGGGCGCAGCCCGAACGGCGGCAAACTGAAGGCGGAAAATGCCGGCGTGCAAGTAAGCGAGCGCGGCTTCATCACCGTCGACAAGCAGATGCGCACCAACGTGCCGCACATTTTCGCCATCGGCGATCTAGTCGGCCAGCCGATGCTGGCGCACAAAGCCACGCATGAGGCGAAAGTGGCGGCCGAAGTCGCGGCCGGGCACAAACGTGAATGGGTTGCCCGTGTCATTCCGTCGGTAGCCTATACCGATCCGGAAATCGCCTGGGTCGGTTTGACCGAAACCGAAGCCAAGGCCAAAGGCATCGCCTATGAAGCCGGCAAGTTCCCTTGGGCGGCATCGGGCCGCGCCATCGGCATCGGCCGGACCGAAGGCTTCACCAAGCTCTTGTTCGATCCGGCCACGCACCGCGTCATCGGTGCCGGCATCGTCGGTTCGCATGCCGGCGATCTGATCGCGGAAATCGCACTGGCCATCGAGATGGGTTGCGAAGCGGCCGATATCGGCCACACCATCCATCCGCATCCGACCTTGAGCGAAACCGTGGCGATGGCGGCGGAAGTGTTCGACGGCAGCATCACCGATCTGTACATTCCGAAGAAGAAGTAAGCGCTTGTCAGTGAAATGGAAAAGGCGCTTCGGCGCCTTTTCTCATATCAACACCACCCAACACACCGCACACACTACCAGCACGCTGACGATATCCAGCCAGAAACCTTCGCGCAGCATGTCTTTGCTGCGGATGAAGCCCGAGCCATAGGCCACGGCGTTGGGCGCCGTTGCCACCGGCAGCATGAAACCGATGCTGGCCGCCATCGCTGCCGGGAGCATGAGCAGGGCGGGTTCGATATTCAAGCCTTTGGCAGCGGCGGCCAGAATCGGCATCAGCAGTACGGCCGTCGCGGTGTTGCTGGCGATTTCCGATAGCAAGACCACGCTGGCGATGATGATCACCATCATTGCGAACAGCGGTAAATGGTGTGCCGAAACCAGCGAGTTGCTTATGGCATCGCTGATTCCGCTTTCCTGAAAGGCGGTTGCCAGGGCAATGCCGCCGGCGAACAGCAGGAGCACGCCCCAGGGTATGCGGCTTGCGGCTTGCCAGGTCAACAGCGGCTGCTTTTCCGGGTTGCCCGACGGGACCAGGGCCATCAGCGCAACGGCCAGCAAAGCGACGCTGGCGTCATTGGCGCCCGGCAGGTTAAGCCAAGCACTCCAGCCGCCAAAAGGCGCGGCGCGGGTAATCCAGGCCAGAGCGGTTAAGCCGAATATCCACAGAACGCGTTTTTCCGCGCGTGTCCACGCGCCCAATGCCGGAAGCGTTGCAGCCGGGCTGTTGCGCAAATGCCGCGAGAGCCCGAAGGCCAGAATCGGCAGCAGCAGAAGCATGACCGGAATGCCGACCTGCATCCAATCCAGAAAACTGTAGACGGTTCCGGTGGCCTGTTGGTATTGCTGCATGAACACCAGATTCGGCGGGGTGCCGATGGGCGTACCCAGACCGCCGATACTGGCAGCATAGGCAATGCATAAAACCAAGGGCATGGCCAAGCGGGGATCTTTGTAGTGTTCGATGATGGCATAGGCCACAGGCAGCATGATCAGGGTAGTGGCGGTATTGGAGATCCACATGCTGATAAAGGCGGTTGCAAAGGTAAATCCGATGATCAGACTGCGCCCGGATCCGCCGCCTACCGCATTTACCATGGCAAAGGCCAATCGCCGGTGCGCGCCACTGGCTTCCAATGCGCGCGACAGCATGAAGCCGCCCATCAGCAGCAGGATGAGTTCATTGCCGACGCTCTGCGCCACCTGTTTGGCATCCAGAATGCCGAGCGCCGGCAGCAGGCCCAGCGGCAGCAGTGCGGTGAAGGCCGGATCGACCGCTTCGCTCATCCACCAGACCGCACACAGCACGGTCAAGGCCAGCGTGGCGGCGAAGACGAACGGCATGCCGGACGTGGTGGCCAGGCCGTAGGCAGTCAAGGCCGCCAAAGGGCCGAGCCAACGGAAAAATCGGGTAATCGGGGTCATCGCGGCATCCGTGATTTTTAGCGATTATAATCGTCTTGACCAATTAGGAAGTTACCATGCACGACTCGTCCCGCAGTCCCCGACAGGAAACCCCTGAATCCCTGGCCATGCACCGACGCGCTCTGGCTGCACTCAATGCCTTCATGAAAATGGAAGCCGCCGGCGGCATCGTGCTGGTATTGGCCACGGTGGTGGCGATGGTGGTGGCCAATTCGGCGCTGGCCGGCGACTACCAAGCCTGGCTGCATACGCATTTGAGCATCGGCTTCGGGCATCTGGCGCTGGACAAGTCGGTCTCGCATTGGATCAACGACGGCCTGATGGTGGTGTTTTTCCTGACGGTGGGTATGGAGCTCAAGCGCGAGTTGGTCGAGGGCCAATTTGCCGACCGGGCCAATATCACCTTACCGGTCATTGGCGCCATTGGCGGCATGGCCGTGCCCATGCTGATCTATGCCGGCATGAATGCCGGAGATTCGGCCGCACTGCACGGCGTGGCCATTCCGGCCGCCACCGACATCGCGTTCGCGCTCGGCATCCTGTCTTTGCTGGGCTCGCGGGTGCCGATGGCCCTGAAAATGCTGCTGTTGGCCATCGCCGTGGCCGATGATCTGGGCGCCATCATTATTATTGCGGTGTTCTATACCGATCAGCTGTCGGTGGTCGGGCTGGTGACCGCCTTGGCCTTGACCGGCGTTCTGGCCACCCTGAACCGCTTCAAGGTCGGCAATCTGGGGCTTTATCTGTTCGTCGGGTTCCTGCTCTGGCTGGCCGTGCTCAACTCGGGGGTGCATGCCACCATCGCCGGGGTCATCCTCGGGCTCATGATTCCTTTGGGCAAAGGCAGCAAGGACGGCTCCTCCGAGCAGCTCATGCATGCCCTGCATCCCTGGGTGGCCTTCGCCATCCTGCCGATCTTCGCCTTTGCCAATGCCGGGGTGCCTCTGGCCGGCCTGGGCCTGAACGACCTGCTGGCCCCGGTCCCCCTCGGAATTGCCGCCGGCCTGTTCCTGGGCAAGCAAATCGGGGTTTTCGGCTTCATCTGGGCCTGCGTCCGGCTGAAAGTCGCCAAGCTGGACCCCGCCATCACCTGGCCGGCGCTGTTCGGCATGGCCACCCTGTGTGGGATCGGCTTCACCATGAGCCTGTTTGTGGGCTCCCTGTCCTTCGGTCCGGAGCATCTGGATTACCAGCTCAGCCACCGTCTGGGCATTCTGGGCGGCTCCCTGCTGTCGGCCTTGGTCGGCTATGCCATCCTGCGCCGGGTCCTGCCGGGGCATCGTCCGGCCTGAATCCGGGCCGGGCGGGCCTCCATACGAGGGGGTATTGCGCTTTTCTAACGAATATTTAATACTGCATTAGACAAAACACTCTAATTGCCCGAAAAGGCCAGCCGAGTGCTTGCCGTCGTGATGGTTTTTGCAGCAGCTGTGCCGTTTCAAATAAGGTCATGAAGCACGGAAGTTGCGGAAGATACGGACTCCACATTCAACAATAACTGGAAATACACCCATGAAGAAAATGCAACGTTTCGTGCAACGCTCGCCGCTCGCCGCGGCCGTCGCCCTCGGCCTGTTCGCGGCGCCGATGGCACAGGCTTTTGAATTCGAGAAAGGCGAACTGAAGGGCAGCCTGGACACCACCGTTTCTTACGGTATTTCCATCCGCACTGAAGATCCGGCCGAAGGCCTGATCGGCAAGGCCACCATCAATCCGCTGATCGCCCTGCAGGGCCAGACCCTTCCCGGTCCGCTGGCAGGTCTGGGCTCGTTCCCGGGTTCCGCCGCGCAGATCGCCGCGCCGGGCCGTTTCTCCGGCAACCGTGACGACGGCAACATCAAATATGATAAAGGCGATGCCTTTTCTAACGCCTTCAAAGTCACTTCCGAGCTGGAATTGACCTACCGCGACTGGGGCTTCTTCACCCGCGCCAGCTACTTCTACGATTTCGAAAACAGCGACCGTGACGACTTCACCCAGGCCGCCAAGGAAAAGGTCGCCAGCGATTTCCGTCTGTATGACGCCTTTGTCTGGAAGAACTATTCGCTCGGCGCCAACGACGAAGTCTCCGGTACCATCCGCTTCGGTAAGCAGGTGGTCAGTTGGGGCGAAAGCACCTTCATCCAGAACGGCATCAACGTGGTCAACCCGGTCGACGTTTCGCGCCTGCGCGTGGCCGGTGCCGAGCTGAAGGAAGCCTTCCTGCCGACCAACATGCTGTTCGCTTCGACCAAGTTCAGCGAATCGGTATCGATGGAAGCCTACTACCAGTTCGATTGGAAACCGACCGAAATCGATCCGTCCGGCACCTACTTCAGCACCAATGACTTCGCTTCTCCGGGCGGCAACTACATCATGCTCGGTTTTGGCACCGTGGCCCAGCCGGTAAACAACCCGGAAAACTTCGCCAGCACCTGTATCCTTGGTAAGCCGGCCGCGGGTCAAACGAATGTGGCCAACTCCGACCGCTTCGCCGAGCTCTCCGCGATTTACGGACCGATCGTTGCAGGACAACTGCTTGCCACGGCATGCGGCGCCGCCGGCGCCCGTCTGGCAGACAATGAAGCCCGTGATTCCGGTCAGTTCGGCTTGGCTCTGCGTTGGTACGCCGAAAACCTGAACCAGACCGAATTCGGTTTCTATGCCATGAACTACCACAGCCGTCTGCCGCTGCTGTCGGGCCGTGCCGCCAATGTCATCCTGCCGGCACCGGCCGCCAACTCGGCCGCGTTGATCGTGGAATATCCGGAAGACATCCACCTGTTCGGTGTCAGCTTCAACACCACCCTACCGGGCGGCGTGGCCTGGCAGGGCGAGGTCAGCTATCGTCCGAACATGCCGCTGCAGCTTGATGACGTGGAAGTGCTGTTCGCCGGTTTGAGCCCGATCAACCAGGCCCTGGTTGCCGGCGGCGCGCCGGCCGCCTTCTTCTGCAGCCAGTTGCTGCCGGGTTGCACCTCGGTCGCCCCGGGCGCCTATGTCAAAGGCTGGCGCGAACATGAAGTGACCCAGTTGCAGATGACCTTCACCAAGGCGTTCAGCTCGGTGCTCGGCGCCGAACAAATCGCCCTCGTCGGCGAGCTCGGCGGTACGCAAGCCAATCTGCCCGACAAATCCGTGATGCGTTACGAAGGTGAAGGTACCGATACCGGAGGCGGTTGCGATGTGGCCGATGTCACGTCCGGCCTGCCGGCCAGCGCGCTCTTGCCGGGCTGCCTGCGCAATCCGCAGACCCTGGTTGGCGGTTTCCCCACCAACTTCTCGTGGGGCTACCGCGTGGCCGCGCGTGCGGATTACAACAGCGTGTTCGGTTCGCCGGTCACCCTGTCGCCGCGCGTCGCATTCAACCATGACGTCAAAGGCATCACCCCCGGCCCTGGCGGCAACTTCCTGGAAGGCCGTAAATCCATCACGGTCGGCGTGGAGGCCAACTACCTGCAGAAGTGGGTGTTCGATCTGAGCTATACCGGCTTCAATGGCGCCGGTCAGCTGAACCAGATCTACGACCGCGACTTCTACTCGTTCTCCGTGAAATATTCGTTCTAACACTCCTGGGAGGGATTTTGAATGACTGCAACACCTAAAAACAAATTGGCGCTGGCCGTAATGATCGGCGCCGGTCTCGCCCTGGTCTCGGCGGCTAACGCCAAAGTCGGTGCCGACAAGGCTTCCCAGCTGGGCGGCTCGCTGACTCCGATGGGCGCCGAAAAAGCCGGCAACGGCGGCGCCATTCCGGCCTGGACCGGCGGCATCACCAAGCCGCCGTCGGGTTACAAGGCCGGCATGTTCCATCCGGATCCGTTCGCGAGCGACAAGGTCGAGTTCAGCATCACGCCGGCCAACTACAAGCAGTACGCCGGCAAGCTGTCGCCGGGCCAGGAAGCGATGTTCGCGAAGTACAAAACCTTCAAGATGAACATCTATCCGACCCGCCGTTCGGCTTCCGCGCCGCAGCGCACCTATGACTTCACCAAGCGCAATGCCACCCAGTGCGAACTGGTGGCCGGCGGCGAAGGCGTCAAGAACTGCGCCGAGGGCATTCCGTTCCCGATTCCGCAGAACGGCTATGAGGTGATCTGGAACCACAAGCTGAAATACAAAGGCGTGTCGTTCTCGCGCTTCGCCAACCAGGCGGCGCCGTCGGCTTCGGGTGCGTTCACCCTGACCCGTCTGCGTGAAGACGGTTTGGGCCTGTACTACAAGCCGGGCAACACCACCGAAAACATCAACAGCATCCTGCTTTACTTCAAACAGGAAGTGCTGGGCCCGGCGCGTCTGGCCGGCCAGGTGCTGCTGGTGCACGAAAGCCTGAACTCCGTGGCTTCGCCGCGTAAAGCCTGGGTCTACAATCCCGGCCAGCGCCGCGTCCGCCTTGCTCCGAACGTCGCCTACGACAACCCGGGTACCGCCACCGACGGCCTGCGCACCAATGACATGACCGACATGTTCAACGGCGCCATGGACCGCTTCAACTGGAAACTGGTCGGCAAGCAGGAAATGTACGTGCCGTACAACTCCTACAAAGCCCACAGCGGCAGCACCAAGGTCAAGGACCTGATCCGTCCGAACCATCTGAACCCGGACTTCCTGCGTTATGAACTGCACCGCGTTTGGGTGGTCGATGCCACGCTGAAAGCCGGCCAACGCCACATCAACTCGCGCCGTACCTTCTATGTGGACGAAGACAGCTGGCAGATTCTGCTGGTCGACCACTACGACGGCCAGGGCAAACTGTGGCGCTTCTCGCAGGCCGACAGCATCAACTACTACGAAGTGCCGGTGTTCTGGGCCACGGTCGAAACCCATCACGACCTGAAGTCCGGCCGTTACATCGCCGGTCTGCTCGACAACGAAGACAAGCCGTTCAACTTCGGCTTCCAGAGCGCACCGAGCGATTACACGCCGCAGAACCTCCGCAACGAAGGCGTTCGCTGATCCAACCAAGCCGCGCCTTCGGGCGCGGCTTTCTTTGTGCCCATTCCCATCCGGGAGATCTCCATGGCTAATTGGCCGAAAACATCCTGGCGCCTCGTGGGCGCCGCTGCATTATTGACGGTGCCGTTCATCGCCCTGTCGCTGGATATCACCGAAGACGATCCGTCGGTGAGCGATTCCGAAATTCTTCCGAAAGCCGCCAACAGCCTGCTGCTCGATATCGCGCGCACGGATGGCGGTTTCGTCGCCGTTGGCGAGCGCGGCCATGTGCTGCTTTCCACGGACGGCAAAACCTGGGAACAGGCCGCCGTGCCGACCCGGTCCACGCTCACCACCGTTTCCGCGCAGGGCGCGTCGGTGTGGGCCGCCGGTCATGACGGCGTCATTCTTTTCTCCGCCGACTCCGGGCGGACCTGGCAGCGCCAACGCGCGCAGCCGTGGTCGGCCGACAGCCAGGAGCTGACCAACGGCTCGCCGGTGCTGGATACCTTGTTCACGAGTCCGACCGAGGGCTACGCCGTCGGTGCTTACAGTCTGTTGCTGAAAACCGAAGATGCGGGAACCACCTGGACGCCCTTGTCGGTCGGCAGCCATGTCGCTACCGCTTCGGTCGACATGACCGCCAGCGATAGCGGCACGTTCGATGACAGCGCGCTGGAGCTCGGCGCCGAATCCGACCCGCATCTGAATGCCATCACGCGGACCGAATCCGGCACGCTGCTGGTGATGGGTGAGCGCGGCGCCGGTTTCCGTTCCGCCGACGGCGGCGGCAGCTGGAGCAAGCTGCGACTGCCCTATGCCGGTTCGATGTTCGGCCTGCTCAG
>JBMSNF010000035.1:0-14493 GCA_049421545.1 Arenimonas sp. | reverse complement strand
CTCAGCAGCAGCCGTGATCGCCGAACTGCGCGTGGCCGGCATGCGCCGCCACGCCCATGGTCAGGCCTTTCAGTCCGGCCTGGTAATGGGCGGCCACCACATGCGCGACCGCTTCGGTCACGCGCTTGCCGGTGGGGATGTGCAGGAACTCGTTCGGGCCGTGCGCATTGCTGTGCGGGCCGAGCACGCCGGTGATCATGAACTGCGCGCCCGGGAATTTCTCGCCGAGCATGCCCATGAACGGGATGGTGCCGCCTTCGCCCATGTACATGGCCGGCGCGCCGAAGGCCGCCTGCGAGGCGTCCTCGATGGCGGTTTCCAGCCAGGGCGCCAATGCCGGTGCGTTCCAGCCGGTCGAGGCCTTTTCCAGCTCGAAGCTGACCTTGGCGCCATACGGCGGATCGGCTTCCAGGGTCTGCTTCACGAAGGCGCCGGCCCGGTCCGGATCGAGCATCGGCGGAATGCGCAGCGAAATCTTGACCGCGGTGAACGGACGCAGCACGTTGCCGGCATTGCCCAGCGTCGGCAGGCCGTCGACACCGGTGATCGACAGCATCGGCCGCCAGGTGCGGTTGAGGATCAACTCGCCCAGATCTTCGGCCATCGGACGCATGCCGGGCAGGAACGGGAATTTATCGAACACTTCCTCGCCCAGCACTTCGGCGGCGCGGCGGGCCTGGTTGATGCGCTGTTCGGGAATCGCCACATGCAGTTCTTCGCGGTGGATGCGGCCGGTATCGACTTCTTCCAGACGGTTCAGCAATTGCCGCAGCACGCGGAAGCTGGACGGCACGATGCCGGAGGCGTCGCCCGAGTGTACGCCTTCACTGAGCACGTCCACACGCAGGTTGCCGCCGGTCAGGCCGCGCAGCGAAGTGGTGCACCAGAGCTGGTCGTAATTGGCGCAGCCCGAATCCAGACAGACCACCAGACTCGGTTTGCCGATGCGATCGGCCAGATGGTCGACGTAGAACGGCAGATCGTAGCTGCCGGATTCCTCGCAGGCTTCGATCAGGATGACGGTGCGTGCATGCGCGATGCCCTGCGCTTTCAGCGCGGCGATGGCGGTCAGCGAACCGAACAGGGCGTAGCCGTCATCGGCGCCGCCGCGGCCATAAAGTTTGTCGCCCTTGATTACCGGCTTCCACGGACCGAGGTCATCGTCCCAACCGGTCATTTCCGGTTGCTTGTCGAGATGGCCGTACATCAGCACGCAGTCCTCGCCGCTGCCGGCGATTTCGATGAAGATCAACGGCGTGCGGTTTTCCAGACGCACGATCTCGACCTGCATGCCGTCGATGGCCTGGGCTTTGGCCCAGTCGGCCAACAGCTGCGTGGCCTGTTCCATGTAACCGTGTTTCTGCCAGTCGGCATCGAACATCGGCGACTTGTTGGGGATTTTGATGTACTCGACCAGCTGGCCGACGATGTCGGCATCCCAACGGTCGGCAATGAAGGCGGTCAGCGCGTGCTTGTCCATGATCGATCCTGGCGTGCAAAACGCCATTTTAGCAGGGTAGGGATTTTCCGACAGGGCTTTCAGACCGGTCTGACACCGGCTGTCGATAATGCCGTCTGAACGCCGGCGCCGCCGATTGCGACACTGGCTGCACCTGGCGCTGGTGCCAGCCCAACCACGGAGAATCCCATGTCCCACATCCGCCACCTTCTGCAGAGCTTGGTGCTCGCCCTGTGCTTCAGTCAAGCCGCCCTGGCCGTCAGCCCGCCGGCCCAGCAGGTCAACATCAACACCGCCGATGCCGCCACCCTCGACCGCCTGCTCGACGGCGTCGGCCCGACCAAGGCCCAGGCCATCGTCGATTACCGCAAAGCCAATGGTGCATTCCGCAGCCCGGCCGACCTGGCCAAGGTCAAGGGCATCGGTCCGGCCACCGTGCAGCGCAATGCCGCCCGCATCAGTGTCGGCGCGGTCAAAGCCAAGCCGGCTGTTCCGGTCAAAAAGCCGGCCACCCGCTGAGCCACGCTTTCCTCCAGCCGCCCGCCATGCGGGCGGTTTTTTTTTGCTCCCCCACAGGTCGTGTGCGACACTACCGGCATGGCCATCCGCTATTTTCCGCAATCCGAATTCATCAGCATGCCTTGGAAGAACGGCGGTGGCAGTACCCGCGAAATCCTGCGGTTTCCCGAGGGCAGCGCGGACTGGCAGTGGCGTCTGTCCATCGCCGACATCGCCGCCGATGGTCCGTTCTCGGCGTTTCCCGGATGCGAGCGCTCCCTGACCCTGCTCGAAGGCGCCGGCATGAGCTTGCAGTTCGCCGATCGCCGCTGCGATCTGCGCCCGCCCTATGCCGCCTGCGACTTTGCCGGAGAAGAAACCCCGGACTGCGTGTTGCATGACGGCCCGACCACGGATTTCAACGCCATCTGGCGCCGCGATGCGGTCAGCATCCATGTCGAACGCCGTGCCATGCATGGCAGTCTGTGGTGTGTGCCCGAGCCGGGCGTGCGTTGGTTCGTATTGCTGCTGTCGGGCAGTCTTGCCCTCAAGGACGACCCCGACGGTCCGCAGTGCGTTCCCGGCGATGGCCTGCTCCTGCAGCCCGAACCCGGGGCGCCGCGCTTGATGCTGGAGGCCTACGGCGAGGCGCTGTGGCTGAAAATCCAGCAGCGTTAGCGGTCGTCGCGGGTGTAGATCGTGCCGTTCGCGATGCGCACCGGAAATTTCGGCACCGGCGCATAGGCCGGTGCGCACAGGGCCTGTCCGGTGCGGACATCGAACTTGGCGCCGTGCAGCACGCATTCGATTTCGACGCCGTCCAGCTTGCCCGGACTGAGTTCGAAATCCTGATGCGTGCATTTGTCTTCCAGCGCATAGATCTCGCCGTCGATGTTGCAGACCAGAATCGCGGTATCGCCGTCGAAGCAGACGGTGTGTTCGCCGGGCAGCAGTTCGGCCAGCGGGCACACGGCCTGCCAGCCGCTCAGGTCGGGGCTCATGTCGCGTCTCCGGACAGCGGTTTGCACAGGATTTCAAAACGCAGATCGTCGCGCAGCGGAATGCCGAAGCGGACATCGCCGTAGGGAAAGGCCTGCTTGATGCCGGTGCGCACATAGCCGCGGCGCTCGTAAAACGCGATCAGCGCGTCGCGGATGTCGATCACCGTCATTTCCATGGCCGTGCACTGCCAGTGCCGGGCCAGGCGTTCGGCTTCCTGCATCAGCTGTTTGCCGATGCCACCGCCCTGCAGATGCGGCGCGACCGAGAACATGCCGAAGTAACAGGCATCACCCGTTTTTTCCAGATGGCAGCAGGCCAGCAGGCGACCGTCCTGTTCGGCCAACAGCACCACGCTGCCGGGTTTGGCGATGTCGTCGGCCACGCCCTCGGCATCGATGCGTTGGCCGTCCAGGAAATCGGCTTCGGTGGTCCAGCCGGCGCGGCTGACCTCGCCGCGGTAGGCCGACTCCACCAGCGTTACGATGGCGGGAATATCGGCGGTGGTGGCGTTGCGGAAGTGCAGGTCCATGCTCAGCCCAGCATGCGGCGCACGTGCGCGATGCCGTCGATCAGGGCATCGACTTCCGCTTCGGTGCTGTAAAACGCCAACGACGCGCGGCAGGTCGCCGGTACGCCGTAAAACGCCATCAGCGGATGCGCGCAATGGTGCCCGGAACGCACCGCGATGCCCTGCAGATCGAGCAGGGTGGCCAGATCGTGCGAGTGCGCGCCGTCGATCAGGAACGACAGCACGGCGGCCTTGTGTGCGGCGGTGCCGATCAGGCGCAGACCGGGAACGCGTTGCAGTCGTTCACTGGCATAAGCCAAAAGCTGCTGTTCGCGTTCGGCGATGGCCGCCATGCCGATGCCATCCAGATAGCTTACGGCCGCACCCAGTCCGACGAAGCCGGCGATGTTCGGGGTGCCGGCTTCGAATTTGTGCGGCGGATCGTTGAAGGTGGTTTTCTCGAAACGCACTTCCCGGATCATTTCGCCGCCGCCGAAAAACGGCGGCATGCTCTGCCAGTGTTCGCGTTTGGCCCACAGCGCGCCGGTGCCGGTCGGTCCGCACAGCTTGTGGCCGGTGAAGGCATAGAAATCGCAGCCCAGGGCCGGAATGTCGACCGGCATGTGCGGCACCGCCTGCGAACCGTCGATGACGGTGGCGATGCCGGCCTTGCGCGCCAGCGCGCAGATTTCGGCAACCGGATTGACCGTGCCCAGCACGTTGGACACATGCGTGAGCGCCAGCAGTTTCACCGGCGCTTTCAGCTGCGCTTTCAGGGCTTGCAGATCGATCTCGCCGGCCGGAGTGATTTCCACCGGTTCGATGCGGGCGCCGCAGCGCTCGGCGATCAGCTGCCAGGGCACGAAGTTGGCATGGTGTTCCATGCGTGTGACCAGAATGACATCGCCCGGCTGCAGACGCGGTAGCGCGAACGCATACGCGGCCAGATTGATGGCCTGGGTGGTGCCCGAAGTCAGCACCAGATCGTTCGGGTGCACCTTGACGAAGGCGGCCAGCGCCTTGCGGGCGCCTTCATAGGCTTCGGTGGCTTCGCTGCCGAGCTGGTGCACGGCCCGCGACACGTTGGCGTTGTGGTTGCGGTAGAAATCATCGACGGCATCGATCACCGCCTGCGGTTTCTGCGCGGTATTGGCCGAGTCCAGATACACCAGCGGTTTGCCGTGCACCTCGCGGCGCAGGATCGGAAAGTCGTTGCGGATGGCCTGCCAGTCGATGGTGCTCATGCCACACCGTCCTGCACCAACCGGGCCGGCAGAAAGCTTTTCAGAGTTTCGCGCAGCGTGGCATCGTCGATGATCGCCAGCGCTTCGGCGTAGAAGGCGCGGGTCAGCAGGGCCAGGGCTTCGGCCTCCGGCACGCCGCGGGTACGCAGGTAGAACAGGGCGGTGGCATCGAGCTGGCCGACGGTGGCGCCGTGCGCGGCTTTGACTTCATCGACGTGGATTTCCAGTGCCGGTTGCGTGGTGATCTGGGCGTTGGCGCCCAACAGCAGGTTTTTATTCGACAACGCGGCATTGCTGCCATCGGCGCCGGCATCGATGGTGATGCCGCCGTAGAAATGCACTTTGCCTTTGTCTTCGGCCAGACCGCGCCAGAGCAGTTCGCAGGCGGTGTCCGGGGCCTGGTGGCGGGCGCTCAGCCGGGCATCCAGCGTACCGCTGCCCACCGACCAGAGTACGCCGCCGGAGCGGGCCAGGGCATTGCGGCCCTGCAAGGCCAGATTGAGTTCCAAGCGCTGGTAATGGCAACCGGTATCGATGTCCAGACGCGTGTATTCGGCGTCGCCGGCGATGGCGGCGTCGCAGCGGCTGAAGGCGGTGTGTTTGCTGCCGGAATTCTGCACGCGCAGGTGCCGCAGATGTGCGCCGGGTTTGACATGCACGTGCCACAGATCATTGCCCACGCCGTTGCCGCCACCGAGATGATGTTCGATGACCGTCGCGCGGCTGTGTTCGCGGCATTCGATCTTGTGGCGCAGATAGCTGCTGCCGGTATCGCCCTCGCTGTGGATGAACACCAGATGCAGCGGCGCATCCAACACGGCGCTTTCGGGCACTTCAATCAACAGGCCGTCTTCGGCCAGCGCGGTATTGAGCGCGGCAAACGGGGCTTCGGCATCGCTGAACTCGCGCCCGAGCACGGCCACCGCGCGTTCGTCATCACCGGCCAGAGCCTCGGCCAGCGTGCCGATGATCAGAGCCTCGGCACCGCGGGGATCGCTGCGCGCGGCATCATAGCGGCCATCCACGAACACCAGACGCGGTGCCGGCGGGAGCGCGACGCTGATGGCGGCAACCGCCTGGCTTTCGGCAAAGTTTTTGCCGGCCAAGGCCCGCAGGGGCGCGTATTTCCAGCGCTCGAGTTTGTTGTGCGGAAAGCCGACGCGCAGCGCCTGGGCCAAGGCGGTCTCGCGCCAGGCCAGCACGCGCGGGTGGCGCGCAGGCTTGCGGCTGGCGAATACGGCCGCCTGACTGTCGAGGAAGGCCGACATCAGGCCGCGCCCGCCTGTACGCTGGTGTAGCCGTCGCGTTCGAGCTGCAACGCCAGTTCCGGACCGCCGCTGGCGACGATGCGGCCTTCGCTCATGACATGCACCACGTCGGGTTTGATGTAATCGAGCAGGCGTTGGTAGTGGGTGATGACCAGAAACGAACGCTCCGGACTGCGCATGTGGTTGACGCCGTCGGCGACCGCTTTCAGGGCGTCGATGTCCAGACCCGAATCGGTTTCATCCAGAATCGCCAGCTTGGGTTCCAGAAGCGCCAGCTGGAAGATTTCATTGCGCTTCTTCTCGCCACCGGAGAAACCGGTGTTGACCGCGCGGTGCAACAGCTCGTCTTTCAGGTGCAGCACCGAGAGTTTCTGGCGCACCAGCTTCAAAAACGCCATCGAATCCAGTTCGGCTTCGCCGCGGGCTTTGCGCTGGGCATTGAGCGCGGTGCGCAGGAAATAGGTGTTGTTGACGCCGGGAATTTCGACCGGATACTGGAACGCCAGGAAGATGCCGAGGGCGGCACGTTCTTCCGGGGCCAGTTCATTCAAATCTGTGCCGTTGAAGCGCACCGTGCCGGAGGTGATCTCATAGCCTTCGCGGCCGGACAACACATAGCCGAGCGTGGATTTGCCGGCGCCGTTCGGACCCATGATGGCGTGCACCTGGCCCGGGGCCAGCGTCAGCGTGAAGCCTTTCAGGATTTCCTTGCCGCCGACGGTGGCGTGCAGATCGATGATTTCTAACATGGGATTCTCGTTCCAGAAAAAGGGTTAGCCGACCGAGCCTTCCAGGCTCACTTCCAGCAGTTTTTTGGCTTCCACCGCGAATTCCATCGGCAGTTCCTTGAACACCTGCTTGCAGAAACCGTCCACGATCATCGAGACCGCGTCTTCGGCGCCGATGCCGCGGGAGTAGAACAGCTGGTCGTCGGAAATCTTGGAGGTGGTGGCTTCGTGTTCGAGCATGGCGCTCGGGTTCTTCACGTCGATGTAGGGGAAGGTGTGCGCGCCGCAGCGCTTGCCGATCAGCAGCGAATCGCATTGGGTGTAATTGCGGGCGCCTTCGGCCGAAGCTTCGACCTTGACCAGACCGCGGTAGGTGTTCTGGCCGCGGCCGGCGCTGATGCCTTTGCTGATGATCTTCGACTTGCTGCCGCGGCCGACGTGGATCATCTTGGTGCCGGTATCGGCCTGCTGGCGGTGGTGGGTGAGCGCGACCGAGTAGAATTCGCCGACCGAATTCTCGCCCAGCAGCACGCAGCTCGGGTATTTCCAGGTGATCGCCGAACCGGTTTCCACCTGCGTCCAGCTGATCTTGCTGTTGGCGCCGCGGCACTCGCCGCGTTTGGTAACGAAGTTGTAGATGCCGCCGACGCCGTTTTCATCACCCGGATACCAGTTCTGCACCGTCGAGTATTTGATTTCGGCACGCTCCAGACAGACCAGTTCGACCACCGCCGCGTGCAGCTGGTTTTCGTCGCGCATGGGCGCGGTGCAGCCTTCCAGATAGGACACGTAGGCATCGTCCTCGCACACGATCAGGGTGCGCTCGAACTGGCCGGTGTCGCGGGCGTTGATGCGGAAATAGGTGGACAGCTCCATCGGGCTGCGCACGCCTTTGGGGATGAATACGAAGCTGCCGTCGGAAAACACCGCCGAGTTCAGCGCCGCGAAATAGTTGTCGCCCGGCGGCACCACCGAGCCCAGGTATTTCTTGATCAGTTCGGGATGTTCCTTCACCGCTTCCGAGAACGAACAGAAGATGATGCCTTTTTCAGCCAACTCTTTTTGGTAGGTGGTACCGACTGAAACCGAATCGAATACGGCATCGACCGCCACGCCGGCCAGACGCGCCCGTTCATGCAGGGGCACGCCGAGTTTTTCGTAGGTGTCGAGCAGTTCCTGCGGCACCTCGTCGAGCGAGGCGTATTTCTTTTTCGGCGCGGCGAAATAACTGACCGCTTGGAAATCGATCGGGGCGATGTCAAGCTGCGCCCACTGCGGCGGGGTCATGGTCAGCCAGTGCCGGTAGGCTTTCAGGCGCCATTCGGTCAGCCATTCGGGCTCTTCTTTCTTTTTCGAGATGAAGCGCACCACGTCCTCGTCCAAGCCCGGCGGCAGGGTGTCGGATTCGATGTCGGTAACGAAGCCGGCGTCGTAGCGGCGCTCGAGCTGGCGTTCGATTTCGGTGCGTTCGGTCGCCATGATTACGCCTTTGCCAATTTCAGAGGAATGGATTTGCGGCGGTCACGGCCGAGTTCGGCGATGCTGACGCCGCGCAGGGCGTCGGCGATGACATCGTTCACCTGCTGCCAGTGGCCTTGGATGCCGCAATGCGGTTCGTGTTCGCAGGTGCTGTGTTCGCCGCTGCATTCGGTCATGCCGAGCCGGCCTTCCATCGCTTCCACCACCGCAAACAGGGAAATCTGCGCCGCCGGTTTGGCCAAGCGGTAACCGCCCTGGCTGCCGCGGAAGGCTTCCACCAGTCCGGCGCGGGAGAGCGGCTTGAGCACCTTGCTCACCGTCGGCAGTTCGAGCTTGGCCAGTTCGGCCAGATCGCTTGCGCTGTGCACGCGCTCGGGCGCCTTGGCCAGACAGGCCAACAGCACGGTCGCGTAATCGGTGAGTTTGGTGACCCGCAGCATGTCAGTACGCCACAGCCGGATTCAGGGTGTAGCGCCCGGTCAGGCTGGCGCTGGCCAGAATGTGGCCTGCCATGGCGGCACGCAGATCGGCAACGCTGAAACGCTCCGGCAAGGAAAGCACCGGCACCGACAGCGCGTACACGGTGAAGGTGTAGTGGTGCATGCGTTCGTCGTTCCAGGGCGGGCAGGGGCCGTCGTAGCCGTGGTAGTCGCCGGCCATGTCGGCATCGCCGGCAAACCAGCCGGTGTAATCATTCAGGCCTTGCACGCTGCCGTGCGCACCGGCGGCGGCTTTGCCACGGGCGGTGACGCCGTTGCTGAATTCACCGGCGGCAATGGTACGGCGATCGCCCGGCAGGTTGGCCAGCAGCCAGTGGGTGAAATCCACCCGCGGCAGATCCAAGGCAACGCTGCGGCCGGCCTGATTGACATCGGTGCCGACGCTGGGCACGTCCGGATCGGACACGATCAGCGCGAAGCTGCGGGTGCCTTCGGGCACCTCGGACCAGGCCAACGGCGGATTGCGGTTGCTGGACAGGGTGATCGGGCCGGGGCTGGCGATGACGGCGAAGGCGAATTCGCCGGGAATCGCTTGGCCTTCGGTAAATGCATCGGATGTCAGGCGCATGGGCTTCTCCATAGAGGACCAAAATTGTACTGTATTCGGCGCCTGCAGGCAATCCGCGCTTGGCAAGGCCGGCAATCTTCGCCACAATAGCGGCTCACTCGGGAAATTCTATGTCCAGCAAATTCGAAGTCCGTCGTTCCAAAATCCATGGCAGCGGCGTATTTGCCGCGAAAAACATCAAAAAAGGCGAGTTCATCATCGAATACAAAGGTCTGCTGCGCAGCCATGAAGAAGTCGATGCCGCCTACGACGGCGAAGATGAAACCGGGCACACCTTCCTGTTCACCCTGAATGAAGATTTCGTGATCGATGCCAACATCAAGGGCAATGAAGCGCGTTGGATCAACCACAGCTGCGACCCGAACTGCGACTCGGAGCATGTCGATGCCGAAAACGGCGACAACAGCAAAGACCGCATCGAAATCAAGGCCATCCGCGACATCCAGGCCGGCGAAGAGCTGTCCTACAACTACGGCATCCGCCTGGTGGAACGGCACACGCCGAAGCTGAAGAAGCTGTGGGCCTGCCTGTGCGGCAGCCCGAAATGCACCGGAACCATGCTGCAACCTAAACGCCGGTAAGCCGTTAAGCCACGGTTCGGGAAGTCTGTGCCAGATTCAAAGGGCGCAATTCCGCGCGGGGAGACCGTGATGAAAATCCTTGCCTTGAGTTCATTGGCCGCCGGCATTTTGTTGAGTTCGACCGCATCCGCCTCGGTGGGCGATCGTTATGACAACGACCGCTACGACGACCGTTACAGCGAGCGCCATGACAGCTATGACCGCCGATACGACGATCGCTACGATGATCGCTACGGATCGGCCGGTTATGGCCGTTTCGATACCGCCCGCGTCGTGCATGTGCAGCGTCTGGGCAACAACGGCCGCGATTACCGCCGCAACTGCGGCCGCTATGACCGCGACAGCGGCATCAATGAAGGTGCCGTGGTCGGTGCCGTGATCGGCGGCGTCATCGGCAATCAGGCCGGACGCGGCGATGGCCGGGTCGCGGCGACGGTCGCCGGTGCCGCCATCGGCGGTCTGATCGGACAGAGCATCGACCGCGATCAGCGCGGCGGCTACGATCGCCATGTGGTGGAATGCCGCAACGACGGCTGGAACGGACGCAGTAGCGATTACCGGGTGACCTACCGTTACCATGGCCGCAATTACACCACCATCATGCCGTACCACCCGGGCGATCGCGTCCGCATCCGTGTCGATGCCGTGGCGTACAACAACCGCCGGGTCAGCTATCGTTACTGAGTCGGACGGCCTCGGAACAGCGCGCCTAGGCGCTGTTCCATCGCGGCCGGCCGGCGGGACAGGGCATTGCTGGGGCTGAAGGTGACCTCGCCCAGATACAGCACGCCATCGGCACCGATGAAGAAATCGACCCGCGCGAAATCATAGGGCGCGGCAATGGCCAGCGCGGCGGTTTTCATCAGTTCCTGATCGGCCGGCATCACCGGGTCCTTGACCCGCTCCAAGGTGTCCATCTGCAGCGCATCCGGATTGAAGTCGGCATCCAGCCAGGTCACCTGCATCGGGTCGGCGTTTTTATCAAATAGCTCGATGCAGCCGATCTGGCCGCGGATGACATACACATTCCAGGACACCGAGGGTTTGCCGTCACAGACATCGGCCTCGAGCATGATCCGCCGGGGGATGCTGGCATACCACCACTCGCCGTCCTGCAGGCCATAGATCTGCTTCAGCCATGTCTGCGCCAGCGCTTCCAGCGCGGCGCGGTCGGATGCCGCCAGCGGAAAGTCGATCGCCCTGAACAGACCGCTGCCATGATTGGCTTTCAGGTAATAGCGGCCGGGCGCGATGCGCTCATTGCGCGGCAGCTGCGGCGTATCCGCATGCCATATCAGCGGCGGACAGCGCAGCCGTGAACGCAGCGCTTCGGGAATGAATTGGCCGGTGCGCAGTTTGTTGCCGGTCTCCGGAATTTTGATGCTGCCGAAAAATTTATGGCGGAAGATGAACTCGTTGAAGCCCTTGGGATGGACCATGTCCGGATACACGCCGAAGCGGTCGTGGTAGCCGAACATGGCATTGGTCAGCGCCCGCAGAAAGTTGGCGTTTTTGTAGGCATCGATGCCGCGCCGGAATCCGGGTTTGGGATTGCGGCCATACGGCCCGTCGGGATCGGCCATGACCTGCGCCAGCTGCTGCACCGCTTCGGCATAGGCCGCGTGCATGAACTCGGGAATCAGGGCCATTGCAGTTCACCGCGCAGCACGCTGCGGCAATCGCCGCCGACCCAAACCTCGCCTTCGGCATCCAGCTCCAGTGTCAATACGGCATCGCGTCCGATTTCCCGGCCCTGGCTGACCCGATAGCGTCGGCCGAGCGCGCCGAGCTGTCCGGTTTCGTGCAGAAACGCGGCGATGGCGGCATTGGCCGCGCCCGAGGCTGGATCCTCGGCGATGCCCACGCCCAACGGAAATGCCCGCACTACAAGGCCTTCCGCCGTGCGCGCAAAAATACACAAGCCCAGACTACCGGTTTCCCGTGCCAGTGCGGCAATGGCATAACTGTCCGGCTGAAAACCGCGCACGCTGGCTTCATCACGCAATTGCGCCAGCCACCAGCGCCGTCCGCCCTCCACCAGTGCCGGTTTCAGATCGGTCCAGAAAAACTCCGGTAATGCGCGTTTGAACAGGGCCTCGCCCGGGCCGGCAAAGCGCACCAAGCGTGAACTGGGCACGCGCACGCTGTAGGCATTGTCGGTGGCGTCCGCCTGTACCCGGATCGGCAGAATGCCGGCCTGGCACTCCTGATGTAGCACGCCATCGCGGGGGCGGACTATGCCGGCATCGACCAGGGCATGCGCGGTGCCGATGCTGGGATGCCCGGCAAAGGCGATTTCCTTCTGGGTGGTGAAGATGCGCACGCGGTAATCGGCATCCGCGTGTGTTGCCGGCAGCACGAAGGTGGTTTCGGCCAGATTCAGCCAGTGCGCGATGCGCTGCATTTCATGGTCGGCAAGACCGCGGGCATCCAGCACCACCGCCAGCGGGTTTCCGGTGCCGGTACGCGGTGCGAACACATCACAATGCAAAATGGCATAAGCAGACATGCGCGGCTCCGGCAAAACCTGATTATAAGTCAGGCTCAGCGCTGTTTGAGGACGGCGATTACTTCCGCCAGTGCCACATCCTTGCACTGCAGCAGCACCAACAGGTGGTACAGCAGATCGGCGCTTTCGTTGAGCAGGGCCGGTTTGTCTTCGGCCAGCGCCGCAATCACCGTTTCCACCGCTTCCTCGCCCACTTTTTGCGCCACTTTGGGCAGGCCCTTGTCCATCAGGCGCCGGCTGTAGCTGGCCTGCGGATCGGCCGTGCGCCGAGCCGCGATGCGTTGTTCCAGTTCGGCCAGGAAATGCCGTGGCGCTTCGGCAAAGCAACTGCTGCGTTGCAGATGGCAGGTCGGCCCCTGCGGGCGCGCCTGCACCAGCAGGCTGTCGTTGTCGCAGTCGGCGTCGATGCTGTCCAAAGCCAGATAATGACCCGAGGATTCGCCCTTGGTCCACAACCGGTTGCGGCTGCGGCTGAAGAACGTCACCTTGCGGCTGCGCAGGGTTTCCTCCAAGGCATCGGCATTCATGTAGCCGAGCATCAACACCTGGCCGGTATCGGCATCCTGCACGATGGCCGGCAGCAGGCCGTTCTGTTTGTTCCAGTCGAGTTGCACGAAGCGGGCGGTATTCATAGGCGGATGGCGATTCCCTGTTGCGCCAGTTCCTGCTTGAGTGCGGGAATGCTGACGAGTTTGCGGTGGAAGATGCCGGCGGCCAAGGCGCCGTCGACATCGCAGTGCTGGAAGACTTCGATGAAATGCCGGGCGCATCCGGCGCCGCCGGAAGCGATCAGCGGAACGCCGCAGCGTGCACGGGCGGCGGACAGCTGGGGCAGATCGAAACCGGCACGGGTGCCGTCACTGGCCATGCAGTTCAGCACGATTTCGCCGGCGCCGCGCTCTTGCACCTGCTCCAGCCAGTCCAGCGTCAGCAATCCGCGCTCGCGCAGGGTGTTTGGATCGCCGGTATGGCTGCGCACCCGCCAATGGCCGTCGGCATCCTGCAGCGAATCGATGCCGACCACCACGCACTGGCTGCCGAAGCGTTCGGCCAAGGCGGTGATCAGTTGCGGATCTTCCAGTGCAGGCGTGTTGATGGAAATTTTATCGGCACCGGCGGCCAGCACCTGTTCGGCCTGTGCCAGCGAGCGGATGCCGCCGGCGACGCAGAACGGAATGTCGATGCAACGGGCGACCTGCGCCACCCAGTCCGGCGCCACGCCGCGCTGCGCGGTACTGGCCAGAATGTCGTAAAACACCAGCTCATCGACGCCCTGCGCACTGTAGTCGGCGGCCAGCTCCAGAATGTCCCCGACATCTTCATGGTCACGGAAACGCACGCCTTTGACCACGCGGCCGTTGGCGACATCCAGACAGGCGATGATGCGTTTCTTCAACATGCCAAGGCCTCGCTCAGACGCAAGCGGCCTTCCAACAGCGCCCGCCCGAGAATGGCGCCGGACACACCCATCGCCGCCACCGCTTTCACATCGTCCAGATCGCGCACGCCGCCTGAAGCCTGCACCTGCAAGCCCGGCCAGCGTGTTTGCAGATAGTCATACAGCGCCAGGTTATAGCCGCCGAGCAGTCCATCGCGGGCGATGTCGGTACACAACACATGACGCAGACCACATTCGGCATACAACGCGACTGCGGCATCCAAGAGCATGCCGGTTTCGGTCCAGCCATGGCTCGCGCACTGCCAGTTGCCTTGCGCATCGGCGCGCACATCCAGCGCCAGCGTCAGCGCTTCGGATCCGAGTGCTGTGAACGCCTTACGCACCACGTCCGGTGCATTGAGAGCCAATGTGCCGATCACGATACGATCGACGCCGGCGGCGCGCAGGGTCTCGATATCAACGCATGAACGGATGCCGCCACCGGCCTGGATGTGCAGTCCGGTAGTCGCTTTGATGGTGGCCACCAGACTGCCGAGGGTAAAGCCGCCCATGCGTGCGGCATCCAGATCGACCAGATGCAGCCACGTGGCACCGTCGTTGGCGTACTGTTGCGCCAGGGCCAGCGGGTCGGCGGCATAGGTGGTCTGTTGTGCATAATCGCCTTGCTTCAGGCGCACCACGCGCCCTTCGCGGATATCGATGGCGGGAATCATCACGGTCATGACGCCAGACCCAGAAAATTGGCCAACA
>JBMSNF010000034.1:0-14799 GCA_049421545.1 Arenimonas sp. | reverse complement strand
ATAGCTTTTTATGGAACATTGAAAATTATAAAGAATTAAAACGCTGCAATGATATCGGAAAAGAAAATGGTAATGATGCGAGTTGCAATACCATGTGGCACTGGATGCTTGAGGAACGAAAGTATGCAGAACTGATGATTTTTGAAGGCTACCAACAGCCAAGCCAGGTCGAAATTTTGCGTGCCTTAGAAAACAATCAATATGCGGAGCTCAAACGCCAATATATAGCTTTAAACGGCCTAGATACAGTCTGCAAGTTTTCGGATTCAAGACGCTTTTTTAACAATATTAGTTGTACCAAATAACACTTAATATAGACTGTTAGGCATCAAGGCATTAATTCGAATATGGCCTTAGAAACCTGCTCCGGGGTCTCCCACTGCGGGTAATGGCCCACGCCATCAAGCCGCGTGAGCGGCGAGTTCGGCAACAGGGTCTGCCAGCGCTCGGCGATGGTTTTTCCGGATATCGGATCGCGCTCACCGACAATCAAATGCAGCGGAATGCCGGCGTGTTGCAGGGCGCCAGTCCAGCGTTCGCGATGGCGTTGGCGTTCGCGGATGTATTGAATGATTTTCGGCATCACCAACCGGCCATGCTCACGGGCCAGGAGTTGCCAGTGCCACTGCAGTTCCTGTTCCGCCAAGGGCACGCCCGCGATGGACTGCATGCTGGCGCGGAAACGGCCGAAGCTCGACAGCCGCGCAATGAACGGTCCGAACGGACCGAGCAGCAGCTTCTGCATCAAAATCGGAAAGGTCGCTTCCGGAAACAGACCGCCATTCAAAAAAGTGGCGCGCTGAATGCGGAACGGCAGCGTGCCGTCATTCTGGCGCGCCAGCAATTCCTGCAGCACCGTATCGCCATAGTCATGCGCCAATACGTCCACTTCGCGCAGACCTTGCGAAAGCACATAGTCCTGCCATTGATCCGCCGAGGCATGAAGGGAATACGGAAACGCCAGCGGCTTGTCGGACAGGCCGAAGCCCAGCATATCCAAGGCATGCAGCGAATAACGCGTACCCAATCCCGGCCACATCGCGGCCCAATCAAAACCGGATGTGGGAAACCCGTGAATCAGCAATAAGGGCTTTCCGGCACCGGCGCGGCGAACGAACAGGCGGTGGCACTGCCACTCGAAATGTCCGCCGCCCCGCTGCCAGTCGTCCGGAGTCACCGCTTACTCGTTTGCCAAATCGACCACGGCAAACGGCACCACCGGATCGACGTCGGCGCCGTAATCGACGCCGGCGATGCCGAAGCCGAACAGCTTGAGGAACTCGGCCTTGTAGCTGGCGTAATCGGTGTGTTCAAACAGATTGGCGCTGGTCACCGTCGGCCAGATCAGCTTCACCGCATCCTGCACTTCTTCGCGCAGTTCCCAATCATCCATGCGGATGCGCTGGCGGTCGTCGCGGTCGTTGCCGGCGCCGTACAATTCGGTGCGGAACATGCGGTCGATCTGTTCGATCGGGCCTTCATGCAAGCCGAGCTGTTTCATTACCCGGAAGCAAATGGAAATGTACAGCGGCATCACCGGAATCGCGGCCGAAGCCTGGGTCACCACCGATTTCAGCACGGCGACATTGGCGCTGCCTTTGACCGGCGCCAGCTTCGCGCGCAACGCGGCGGCGGCGCGGTCCATGTCTTCCTTGGCTTTGCCGAGCGCCCCGTGCCAGTAAATCGGCCAGGTGATGTCGGTGCCGATGTAGCTGTACGACACCGTTTTCACGCCATCGGCCAGTACGCCGGCGGCCTGCAGGGCATCGATCCACAATTCCCAATCTTCGCCGCCCATGACGGTGACGGTGTTGGCGATTTCTTCTTCGGTGGCCGGCTCCACTTCCGCGTGGATGATGACATCCTTGCTGGTGTCGATGGCGGTCGATTGATACGGCGTACCGATCGGCTTCAGCGCCGAACGCACCAGCTCGCCGGTATCCGGCAGTTTGCGCACGGGCGAGGCCAGCGAATACACCACCATGTCGACCTGGCCGAGATCGGCTTTGATGATTTCGATGACCTTGGCACGCATTTCGTGCGAGAAGGCATCGCCGTTCACGCTCTTGGCATACAGGCCTTCGGCATGCGCGGCTTTCTCGAAGGCCGCCGAGTTGTACCAGCCGGCGCTGCCGGGTTTGGATTCGCTGGCCGGCTTTTCCAGAAACACGCCGAGGGTGGCGGCACCGGAACCGAATGCGGCGGTGATGCGCGAGGCCAGGCCGTAGCCGGTGGAGGCACCGATGACCAGCACTTTCTTCGGACCGCCATCGATGGGGCCGTTTTCCTTGACCACCGCGATCTGTTCGGCGACATGCACGGCGCAACCGGTCGGGTGGGTGGTGGTGCAGATGAAGCCGCGGGTTTTCGGAGTGATGATCATGAGCTTTGTCCTGATTCGGCCGGAAGCGGCCGTGAACGTCGGGAATTCATTATAAAACGCACATCAGCCAACGGGTGTTTGAATCCTAGACTCTTACACATTACCACCCGTCAGAATCAAACCGATGCGCTTTCCGACAAACAATGCCGGATTGGCCAATACCGCCGCAAGCACGGTGGCGCTGCTCGGTTCGATGACCATACCCAGATGCTCGGTAGCCAAAGCCTGTGCCTCGCGGCATTGCGCATCGGACACGGTCAGCACCTGCAGCACGTGTTCGGAAATGATGGCGAAGTTGGGCACGCCGACCACGGCGCGTAAGCCATCGCAGATGGTATCCGGCACCAGATGGGTGATGCGTTCCTTGGCCAGCAAGGAGGCGACCGTATCTGCCGCGCCTTCCGGTTCCACGCCATACAGCGGCACATCGACCGGATCCAAAGCGATGGCGGTACCGGCGATCAGACCACCGCCGCCGATCGGTGCGATGACGGCCTCCAAAGCGGGCACTTCATCCAGCAGTTCCAAGGTCGCGGTGCCTTGTCCGGCCATCACCTGCGGGTCTTCGTACGGATGCACCAGGGTTGCGCCGGTTTCGGCCATGAGGTCGCGGGTCATCGCTTCACGCGCGGCCTGCGTGGGCGCACAGCGGTGCACGATGGCACCGGCGGAACGCATGGCCTCCAGTTTCGAGGGCACGGCACCTTCCGGGACCACCACATGCGCAGCGATGCCGCGCAGCGTGGCGGCGCGCGCGAGGGCGGCACCGTGATTGCCCGAAGAATGTGTGATAACGCCCCGGGTGGCAGCCGCATCACTCAGGGCGAATACGGCATTGACCGCGCCACGGAACTTGAAAGCACCGCCGACCTGCAGGTTCTCGCATTTGAAAAACAGCTGTGCGCCCGACAGCGCATCCAGCGCCGCGGAGGTTTTCACCGGCGTGCGCAGGGCATACGGCGCGATGCGCGCGGCGGCGGCAAGGATGTCGGCATGGCGGATCATGATTTTTCCCCGGGTTTCTGGCCGAGCAGGCTGCTGAGTGCCGAGCCGACGACCACCAGCACAGCACCGGCGAAACCGAACCAACCGACGTGCTCGGAGGCGACCGCCTCCGGCCAGAGCGCATGCACCAGCGCCACGACGCCTAGACACAGCATCGGCGTGGTCGCCAACACCGCCGACACCCGCGAGGCCTGCCAATGTTCCAAGGCTTCGGCGAAGGCGCCATAGGCCACGAGGGTGTTCAGCGCGCAGTACAACAACAATGCCCAATGCAGGGCATCGAGATCGGCCAGCACCGACGGATGCGCGAACGGCCAGAGCAGCAGTGCCGAGAACAGATAGATCACCGCGAGGATGTGCTGCGAGGACAGCTTCAACAACAATTGTTTCTGCATCAGGGCATACGCCGCCCACGACAGCGCCGCGGCACCGACGATGGCCGAGCCGAGCAGATAGTTGTGGCCGGTGACCAGACCCCCGGCGAACTGATCGCGGAAGAACAAAGCCAGACCCAGCACGATGATCACCAGCCCCAGCCATTGCCCCCACACGAAGCGTTCGCGGAAGATGAACACGCCGCCGAGCGCCATCAGCAGCGGCGCCAGCTGGATCAGCAATTGGGCATTGCCGGGCGAAGTGTATTTCACGCCGAGCAGATAGCCGATGTAATTGCCGATTAACAGCACCGTGGCCAGCAGCAACCAACGCCACTGCTTCGGCTGCAAGGCGGCGAACGGGGCCAGCCGGCGTTTGCCGAGTAGCCAAAGTCCCATGAATACCGCGGCGAAGGCGAAGCGGAACCAGGTCAGGGTCATCGGATCGAGTACGCTCAGACTCATTTTCAGCGCCACCGGCAGCGTCGCCCAGCAGGCCGCGGTGACCAGCGCCAGCAGCAAACCGAGTTTCCAACGCCCTGAGGCCTGATGCAGCATGTCGAGTCCGGTCCGGTGGGGAATTCCTGCCGCTATTGTCCTTGAAATCCGCATTTATTCACAGCACTGTCCTAAACTGGGCTGAACCGTGGAGAACGCCCGCATGAACCTTCGCCTTCCGATGCTCGCCGTGACCGCCCTGTGCCTGGGTGGCTGCGTCACCGTGAACGAGCAGTATGCCGATGAGGGCTACTTCTCATCGCCCAACAACGGCTACAGCTACGGCAGCGACAACGGCTACTACGGCAGCGACAACACCTATTACAGCGATTACGGCCAGTACTACTACAGCCCGTACCGACCGACCATCCATTTCAGTTTCAACTTTTTCTTCGGCAGTCCGTATTACTACGGCTATTCGCCCTATGGCAGTTGCTGGTATTCCAACTGCTACGGCTACTATCCGTATTACGGCGGATACCACCCGCATCGCCCGAAGCCGCCGAAAAACGACAACGGCCCGAAGCCGCCCAAGCCACCGAAACCGGTCTATCCGATCGTCGACCGCGATGGCCCGATTCGGCCGGGACCGGGTTGGCAGCCACGGACGCGGCAATCCGCCAAGGCCGTGGCGCCTGTTGCAGGCATGAGCGCCGCAGTGCCGGATCCGGCGCAGCCCGTTACAGCCCGCGAATACCGGCGCCCGCAACGCGCCACGAACACCAATCAAATGCCGGTGGCAAACGGCGGAACCTTGCCGCAAAAGCTTCCACGCAGCCAACAGCTTGCGCGTGAACCACAGGCGCGGACGGCCAACCAAAACGCGCCGATACGGGCAGTCCGACCGCAGGCGGAGGCCCGCTCACGACCGGAACCGGCAGCACGCCCGGCCCGTCAGGAACGCGCCAGCAGCCAGGACGACCGCGATCCCTGATTGCCCGAAACGCCGCGGGTTTGGTGTTTCCGCGGAAATCGGTGAAAATAGCGGCCTATGAACAGCTCGCAAGCCTTTGATGTGATTGTGATCGGCGGCGGCCACGCCGGCACCGAAGCCGCCTTGGCGGCGGCGCGCGCGGGTGCGCGTACGCTGCTGCTGACCCACAACATCGAAACCGTCGGCGCGATGAGCTGCAATCCGGCCATCGGCGGTATCGGCAAAGGCCACTTGGTCAAGGAAATCGACGCGCTCGGCGGCATCATGGCCATCGCCGCCGACCATGCCGGCATCCAGTGGCGCACGCTCAATGCCTCGAAAGGTCCGGCAGTCCGCGCCACCCGCGCCCAGGCCGACCGTGCGCTGTACAAAGCCTTCATCCGCAAGACCGTCGAGTCGCAGCCGAACCTGCAACTGTTCCAGCAGGCGGTCGATGACATCGTCATCGAGAACGGACGCGCCGTGGCCGTACTCACCCAGAGCGGTCTGCGTTTCGATGCGCGCGCCATCGTGCTGACCGCCGGTACGTTCCTTGCCGGGAAAATCCACGTCGGTCTCACCAACTACGCCGGCGGCCGCGCCGGTGATCCGCCGGCCAGCCGTTTGGCCGAACGCCTGCGCGACGGCCCGTTCCGGGTCGATCGTCTGAAAACCGGCACGCCGCCGCGCATCGACGGCCGCAGTCTGGATTACTCGGTGTTCGAAGAGCAGGCCGGTGACGATCCGATTCCCGGCTTCAGCTATCTGGCCAGCGGGCGCGAACACCCGGCGCAGGTCAGCTGCTGGATCACCCATACCAATGAACGCACGCACGACATCATCCGCGGCGGCCTTGACCGTTCGCCGATGTATTCCGGCGTCATCGAAGGCATCGGTCCGCGCTACTGTCCTTCGATCGAAGACAAGATCGTGCGCTTCGCCGATAAAATTTCGCATCAGATCTTCATCGAACCGGAAGGTCTGGAAACGCACGAAATCTATCCGAACGGCATATCCACATCCTTGCCGTACGACGTGCAGCTGGCGCTGGTGCACTCGATCCGCGGTTTCGAAAACGCCCACATCACCCGGCCCGGTTACGCCATCGAATACGATTACTTCGATCCGCGCGGACTGGGCGCCTCGCTGGAAACCAAAGCCGTGGCCGGCCTGTTCTTCGCCGGCCAGATCAACGGCACCACCGGCTATGAAGAAGCCGCCGCGCAGGGCCTGATTGCCGGACTCAATGCCGCGCGTTCTGCCACCGGTATGGCGGGCTGGTCACCGCGCCGTGACGAAGCCTACATCGGCGTGCTGATCGACGACCTGATCACGCACGGCACCACCGAGCCCTATCGCATGTTCACCTCGCGTGCCGAATACCGTCTGCAGCTGCGCGAAGACAACGCCGATGCGCGTTTGACGCCGGCCGGGCGTGAACTCGGTCTGGTCGATGACCGCCGCTGGCAGCTGTTCAGCGACAAAATGGATGCCGTGGAAGCCGAGAGCGCCCGCCTGCAGGGCTTGTGGGTCGCGCCCGGCAATGCGCTGGCCAAAGCCTTCGAACAGGCCACCGGCATCGCGCCGACGCGCGAAGGCAGCGCACGCGATCTGCTGAAACGCCCGGAAGTGAGCTACGACAGCCTGACCGCCATCGCGGCATTCGGCCCGCCGTCGCCCTCGGCGAAGGTGGCGGAGCAGGTCGAAATTTCGGTCAAATACGCCGGCTACCTGAGCCGCCAGAGCGACGACATCGCCCGCCAGAAACATCAGGAGAACACCGCGATTCCGGCCGACTTCAGCTTCACCGGCATCCCGGGGCTGTCCAACGAACTGCAGAGCAAACTCAGCCAGATCAAACCGGAAACCATCGGTCAGGCGCAGCGCATTCCGGGCATGACCCCCGCCGCGATTTCCCTGTTGCTGATCCAGCTCAAGAAACGCCGGCGCGCGGCCTGATGGAAACCCGTTGGCGCCAGCGCCGACGCCGCATCCGCCGCTGGCTGAAACCGCTGCCGCGCCGGGCCACCATCCATCGCTATCCGATTCTGAACCGCTTCGCGGATTTTGCCCGTCGCCGTCCGTATCTGTGGTCGTTCAAGGATGCCCCGGTCGTACGCGCCATCTACCTCGGTAGCCTGTTGGCGTATCTGCCGACCTATGGCGCCCAGATTCTGATCGCTTTCATCGCCGCCTGGTTCGGGCGGGCCAATCTGACGCTCATGATCGGCCTGCAGATGATCACCAATCCCCTGACGGCCGGCCCGATCTATCTGGCGGCCTACGGCATCGGCACCGGCCTGGCCCGGCTCATGCACTTGCCGGCCCGGCATGCCGTTTTCGACGGCGCCCTGGCCTTGGTCTTGGGCGGATTGGCCCTCGGCCTGCTGACCGCGCTCAGCCTTCACGGCCTGTGGCTGTTCGGGCGTTTCGAGGCTCGGCGCTTCCGGCAGCGCCGACTGGCCCGAGCCTTGCCCCAAAAAGCCGGAAATTAGGGCTTTTACACTAGCCATGATGTAAATATTGTATTAATGTAGGCTCACTGCCCGGCGTCAATGCGCGTGGGTATGGGCCGTGCCAGCCTGATTGTCATCAGCCAACGCGGGTCACACTGGAACACACTTCAATATAGAGAGAGACACTCCATGCGTTTATCCCATCTTTCCGTTGCGCTCGCCCTCGCCATCACCGCCAGCGGTGCCGCCCAAGCCCAACAGTTCAGCAAGGTCGTCAGCTTCGGCGACAGCCTGACCGATGCCGGCAACGTCGGCACGCTCAACGGCTTGCCGCCCGGCAGCAGCTTCACCACCAATCCGGACGGTACCTACTCGCAGAATCTCTCGGTTCTGCTGGGCATCGGTCCGCAGAGCAACAACTCGCCGTTAATTCCGGGCACCAGCGGCAACAGCAACTACGCCTATGGCGGCGCCTGCGCCATCAGCAACGGCACCACCATCGCCGCACCGATTCCCGGCCTGCCAACCTTCACCTGCTCGAACTCCCCGGGCAATTTCTCGCTGGGCACGCAGTTCGGCACCCACTTGGCCGCCAATGGCGGTGTGGCTGATCCGAATGCACTCTATACGTATTGGGCCGGCGCCAATGACATCCTGTCGGCGACCGCCGTTACGGCACCGGGCGGCTTCCTGCCGAACGGCTCGATTCTGTATCAGTACATCTTCCTCAATGGCGGCAATCCGGCCAATGCCTCCGCAATTGCACAGACCATCGCCGGCCAATCCGCACTGACTGCGATTGGTCAGATCAAGGCTCTGCAAACTGCCGGCGCCAAGACCATCGTCGTTTTCAATCTGCCGGACCTCGGCAAAACCCCGCTCAACGTCAATACCCCCAACTCGGCCGGCGCCAGCGCCCTGACCACGATTTACAACCTGAATTTCAACGGCGGCCTCGCCACGCTGAATGACGGCATCGTCGCCATCGATACCTACGGCATCATCAACGAAGTTCTGGCCAATCCGAGCGCCTTCGGTTTCACCAATACCACGGGTGTGTCCTGCCCGGCTTCGTCACTCATCTGCGGTCCGGCCGCTTCGGGCTATCCGACGCAACCGATCAGCAGCACCTACCTGTTCGCCGACAGCATCCACCCAGGCGGCCGCGCGCATGCTCTGTTGGCCAATATCGTGTACGCCACCATCAGCGCCCCGGGCGTAGTTTCACTGGCGCCTGAAGTGGCCCTGCAATCGGTTTTCGCACACAATACCGCCATCGGCGACGCCCTGGATTCGGAATGGGCCGCCGGCAGCGAAGTCGGCAAAGTGCGCGGCTTCACCTCGGTGCAGTTCGGCCAGCAGAACATCGACGGCTCGGACTTTGCGCCCGCCCTCGACGGTGATTCGACCAATCTGAATGTCGGCGCCACCTACCGCATGAACGAGCACGCCACCTTCGGCGTCGCCGCCACCATCGGCAACAGCTCGGCCAATGCCGGCGGTCTCGGATCCTTCGACGGCAGCGGCATCCTGTTCGGCGTGTTCGGCCAATACGAAGTGAACGGCCTTTACGGCCGCATCGGCCTTAGCGGCGGCAGCACCGACATGGACATCACCCGCAACATCGACCTGCTGGCCAGCGTGCGCAAGGAAGTCGGCAGCACCGCGATCAGCCAGCAGTCCGGCACTCTGGAAATCGGCTACGTGTTCAAGGGCGACAGCTTCACCCACGGCCCGTTCGCCGGTCTTGAAACCACGCAGAACGATGTCGAAGGCTATGTCGAAGGTTCCGACAGCACCGCCATGCGTTTCGATTCCTTCAGCCGCGACAGCAATCTGACCACCGTCGGTTACCAGTTCTCCGGCAAGTTCGACAGCTTCAAGCCTTTCGCGCGCGTGGCCTGGGTCAATGAAAGCAATACCGACCAGGTGTTCGTCCGCGGCGGCACCGCCAACCTGCCGGCCAACTTCAGCCTGCCCGGTTTCGCTCCGAGCGACGACAGCTACATCGACTGGAACGTCGGTGCCAGCATGAGCTTCGGTGAGGGCTTCGACGGCTACATCAGCTACCGCGCCCGTACCGGCAACGATGTGCAGGACAACGACAGCATCAGCGTCGGTATCCGCAAAACGTTCTGATCGCAATCGGCAACCCCATGAACAACCCCGCTCCGGCGGGGTTTTTCATGCCGGCGCGGCCCGCACCGTGCATACGTATTCAGACATGACGCCGACGGATGCCCGCACAGGCTTCGGGTAGGGTATGAAAAACAGTCGAATGCAAGTACGATTGCATCAACCATAAAAATACACAGAGAGAGGGTGGCATGGCCGCACAACCGCGTTTATCGTTTTGGCAGATCTGGAACATGTCGTTCGGCTTCCTCGGCATCCAGTTCGGTTTCGCATTGCAGGGCGGCTTCATGTCGCGCATCTTCCAGACCCTGGGTGCCGACAAGGATGCCTTGCCCCTGCTCTGGATCGCGGCGCCGCTGACCGGATTGCTGGTGCAGCCGCTCATCGGCTATCTGAGCGACCGCACCTGGCATCCGCGCTTCGGCCGGCGCCGGCCCTATTTCCTGATCGGCGCGGTGCTCAGTTCCATCGCGCTGTTCTTCATGCCGTATTCCTCGGCGCTTTGGATGGCTGCGGGCTTCCTGTGGATTCTGGACGCCTCGATCAACATCAGCATGGAACCGTTCCGCGCGCTGGTCGCCGACAAGTTGCCGGAACAGCAACGCTCCTACGGATTCGTGCTGCAGACGCTGATCATCGGCATCGGCACCTGGGTGGCCAGCAATCTGCCCTGGCTGGTGAACCAGATGGGTGTGTCCAACGAAGCCGGACCCGGCGTGGTGCCCGATTCGGTCAAGATCGCCTTCGCCATCGGGGCCTTCGTGTTCCTGGCCAGCGTACTGATTACCGTATTCACCACCGACGAATATCCGCCGGAAGACCTGGCACGTTTCCGCGAGGAATCGGCCAAGGGCAGCATTTTCGGCGACATCCTGCAGCACATCCGTCACATGCCGCCGCAGATGCTGAAGATCGGCATCGTACAGTTCTTCAGCTGGTTCGCCTTTTTCACCATGTGGTCGATGGCCACCCCGGCCCTGACCGAGCACGTGTTCAAGGCGCCAGCGCCGGATCCGGCGGCCTTCGACATGGCCGTGGCCGCCCAGGCGCAGGCTTTCCAGACCGCCAATGCCGCCTTCCAGAATGCCGCCGACCAGGTCGGCTCGGCCATGGGCGTGTACGGCCTGTCTTCGATGGCGGTCGCCCTGCTGCTGAGCTTCTACGCGGCACGCTTCCGGCTCAACTGCCGGCTGGTGCATTTCCTGTCGCTGACGCTCGGCGGAATCGGTTTCCTGTCCATGTTCTACATCACCGATCCGTCGCAGTTGAAATGGTCGTTCGCGCTGATCGGCGTGGCCTGGGCCAGCATCCTGTCGATGCCTTACGCGCTGCTGTCGAGCGCGGTCGATCCCAAGAAGATGGGCGTCATGATGGGGCTGTTCAACATGTTCATCGTGCTGCCGCAGATCGCGGCCGCACTCGGCGGCGTCAACGCCGCTTACCGCCTGATCGGACCGCAGACCATCAACGCGATGACGGTGGCCGGTCTGTCGCTGCTGAACGGCGGCCTGTTGGTCTATTTCGTGCAGGACAACCGCGGCGAAACCCAGGCCATCCAGAGCGGCGGCCACTGATATGCGGCGTCACCTGCTCGCCGCCGCACTGCTGCTGCCTTTGGCCGGCCATGTTTCGGCGGCCGAATACTACGGCACCTTGGAACCATTCGCCAAGCGGGCAGTGTATTTCCTGATGACCGACCGCTTCGTCAACGGCGATCAAAGCAATGATCAGCGGCAGCAGGGCGGTGCCAACAAAACCTTCGACCGCCCGGTTGCCGGCGCGCCGGCCGGCGAGAGCGACAACATCGGCTATCTGGGCGGCGACTTCAAAGGCATCGAAAACAACGCCGACTACATCAAGGAGATGGGCTTCGACGCCATCTGGCTGACGCCGATCGTCGACAACCCCGACGAGGCCTTCACCGGCGGCGATGCCGTGCAGTGGAAAGGCATGTTCCAGGACAAGGGCAAGACCGGTTACCACGGTTACTGGGGCAGCAATTTCTACAAAGTCGATGAACACCTGCCGAGCGAAGATCTCGATTTCGGCACGCTCAACCACGAACTGTCCGAACGCGGCATCCACACCGTGCTCGACATCGTGGCCAATCACGGTTCACCGGCTTTCAGCATGCCGTCGCCGCAGCCGAAATACGGGCAGATCTTCGACAAGGACGGCACACTGGTTGCCGACCACCAGAACCTTCCGGCGGCGAAACTCGACCCCGCCAACAACCCGCTGCACCGCTTCTTCAACACCAAAACCGAAATGGTGCAGCTGTCGGATCTGAATGAAAACAATCCGGCGGTCATGGATTATCTGACCGGCGCCTACTTGCAATGGATCGATCAAGGCGCCGATGCCTTCCGCATCGACACCATCAAGCACATGCCGTTGTCGTTCTGGGCCGAATTCAGCCGGCGCATCCGCGCCAAGCATCCGGACTTCTTCCTGTTCGCCGAAGCCTTCGACTACGACGCCGGAAAGATCGCGCCGTTCTCCTGGGCCGAGAACGGCGGCATCAGCGTGCTGGATTTTCCGCTGAAAGCGAAACTGGCCGATGCTTTCGGCCACCGACAGGCGGGCTTCGAGACGCTGGCCGATGCGCTGCATCTGGACAGCGGCCTGTACCAGAATCCGTATGAGCTGATGACCTTCTACGACAACCATGACATGCCGCGACTGGATGCCAAGGACAGCGGCTTCATCGATGCGCATAACTGGCTGTTCACCGCCCGCGGCATTCCGGTGATCTACTACGGATCGGAAACCGGTTTCATGCGCGGCAAGGCCGAACACCAAGGCAACCGCAATTATTACGGACAGCAGCGCATTGACGCCGGTCTGAAGCACCCGATCTACCTTGCGCTGCAGCGCATCGCGAACATCCGGCGCGAATCACCGGCCTTGCAGCAGGGCCTGCAACTCAATCTGCTTCTGAAAGGCGACCGCGCCGCGTTCCTGCGTGTCTTCCAGCACGGCGATGTCACACAGACCGCACTGGTGCTTTTGAACAAAGGCGATAAACCGGCACGCTTCGATCTCAAACACCACCTGCAAGGCGGCGAATGGCGTTCCGCCATCAACGGCAACAGCGTGCGCATCGATGCCGGCAAGCCCCGGTTGAAAACCGAAGTGCCTGCGCACGGCGTGGAGGTCCTGCTTTTCGAAGGCGCCATCACGGCACCGGAGCTCATTACGGCGCTGGACCGGCTTCAGGCTGGGAAAGCGCGCCGCACGACCGGCGGATGACCAGTTTGGCCGGCAGCATGCTGCTGGTCACCGGCTCGTTGTTGATCTGGTGGATCAAGGTTTTCACCAGCAGTTCGCCGGCCTGCTTGGTGTCCTGAAGCACGGTGGTCAGGCCCGGCGAGACGAAATTGGCCATCGGAATGTTGTCGAAGCCGGCCACGGCGATGTCCTCCGGCACTTTCTGGCCGCGCTCCTGGATGGCGCGCATGGCGCCGATGGCGATCAGATCGCTGGCCCCGAATACGGCATCGACATCCCCGCCCTGCGCGAGCAGGGTCTGCATGGCCTCATGGCCGGCCTGCTCGGTGGTGATGGCGTCGATCTGCAATGCCGGATCGGGAACGATGCCGGCCTGCGTCAGCGCCGCCACGTAACCGCGGTAACGCTCGAAGAACTCCGGGTAACGTTCGGAAGCATGGCCGAGAAAGGCGATGCGGCGGTGGCCCTGCAGCAGCAGATGCTCGGTCATCTCGCGGCCGGCCAGGTAGTTGTCGCAGCCGATGGTGATGCCCGGCTGCACCGGCAGCACCGGCCCCCAGCGCACGAAATGGGTGCCCTGTTCGACCAGCTTGTTCAGCCGATGCGCGTAATCCAGATAATCGCCGTAACCGAGCAGGATGATGCCGTCGGCTTTGCGGCTGTCCTCGAAATCGGCATGCCAGTCGTTGGAGGCCTGCTGGAAGGAAATCAGCAAGTCGTAGCCGTATTGGGAACAGGCGCGGGTGATCGAACCGATCATCGACAGGAAGAACGGATTGATCTGCGAGTCGTCGGAGGTCGGATCCTCGAACAGCAGGACCGCCAAGGTGTCGGAATGCTGGGAGCGCAGGTTGGAAGCGTTCTTGTCGACCGTGTAGTGCATTTCCTTGGCGATGGCCTGGATGCGCTTGCGGGTTTCCTCGTTCACCAACGGACTGTTGCGCAAAGCGCGTGACACCGTGGATTGGGAGACTCCGGCGCGGTAGGCGATGTCGAAGGAAGTGGTTTTGGATTTCATGCAGCACAAGGCCCGGTCAACGGTTTCCAGTATAGCCCATCGCCGTCCGTGTTAAGTCTTCCAGACGCTGGCGCAGGGCAGTCGCCGCGCCGATCAATCCCGGCGAGTAATGGGTGATTACGTGCATGGCCACGGATTACATATAGGTCGCGAAGCGGCCCTTGGCCAGGAAACGTTCGCGGAATGCGCTGGCACGCAGATAGGGAATGAAGCGCGGGATGATGCCGCCGGCGATGGCGACGGTTTTGGCGCCGTGGATCAGGGCGGCGTCGCCGACCACGCTGCCGAAAATGGAACAGAAACGCGCCAAGGTGCGGCGCGCGATGACGTCATGGCCTTCCATCGCCGCCGCCACGATATCGGCCGGATCGCGTAAGCTGTCTCGGTCGCCGAGCACGGCATCGATGTAGGACAGGCCGGTTCCGCACAACAGCCGCTCGTTCGAACAACGGCCGTGATGGCGGGCGGCGATCCAGTCGGCGATGCGCTGCTCTTCCTCCACCTGCGGCGCGAAGCTGACATGGCCGCCTTCGGTTTCGACCACCTGCCAGCCACGTGCGTCATCACCGACCAGCAGCGCGACGCCCAGGCCGGTGCCCGGACCGATGACGGTAATGGGACCCCGGCGTTGCTGGTCTGCGCTGCCGTGCAGGACGACGCGGTCGCCATCACCCATGGCCAGCGCGGCCAGTGCGGCCGCTCCGAAATCATTGATGACCACCTGCTGCCGGAAGCCGAGAGCACTCTGCAGTTCGGATTGGCTGAACGCCCAGGCGCGGTTGGTC
>JBMSNF010000033.1:0-14867 GCA_049421545.1 Arenimonas sp. | reverse complement strand
GCTGACCAAGATCTACACCAAAACCGGCGATGACGGCTCCACCGGTCTGGGTGATGGCAGCCGGGTCTCCAAAGATTCGGCCCGGGTCACCGCCTACGGCCCCGTGGATGAGGCCAACTCGGCCATTGGGCTGATTCTGGCCTGTGAAATCCCTCAGGACGTCCGCGACCTGCTGGTTTCGGTCCAGCATCATCTGTTCGATCTCGGCGGCGAGCTTTGCATTCCGGGCCATGCGGCCATTTTCGATGCCGATATCGACCATCTCGAACAACAGCTGGATGCGTTCAACGCCGACCTGCCCTCGCTGAAGGATTTCATTCTGCCCGGTGGCGGCATGGCGGCAAGCCACTGCCATCTGGCCCGCACCATCTGCCGCCGCGCCGAACGCGAAGTCGTCACCCTGTCCCGCCATGATGCCGTCCGGTCGGAAGCGATCCGTTATCTGAACCGTCTCTCAGATCTGCTGTTCGTTCTGGCCCGCGTGCTGGCCCGCGCCAGCGGGCACGGGGAAGTGCTCTGGCGTCATGACCGCCGGAAATCCTAATCCACCGCTTTGAAATCCAAAGCTGCGGAGTTGATGCAGTAACGCAATCCGGTGGGTTTCGGGCCATCGGTAAACACATGACCCAGATGGGAACGACAGCCGGCGCACTGCACTTCGGTGCGGCGCATGCCATGGGAGTCATCGAATTCAAGTTTCAAGGCTTCCGCCGTCGCCGGCTGGAAATAACTCGGCCAACCGCTGCCGGAGTCGAATTTACTGTCGGAGGCGAACAACGCCGCCCCGCAGGCCACACAGTGATACATGCCCGTGGCATGGTGATCCCAGTATTTTCCGCTGAATGGCGGCTCGGTGGCCGAACAGCGGCAAACCGCGTACTGTTCAGGGCTTAACTGCGCGCGCCAGTCGGCATCGGTTTTGGTGATATCGGTCATTTCCGGGCCCGCCTAAGCCAGCTATTAAGGGTAAAATACATCATAACTTCCGATTGGGGTCATGCGTGCGCCGAACCCGTTTATTCCTTGCCTGTCTGAGCCTGCTCGCCGTGGCGGATGCGCAGGCCCAGAATCAAGACGCCGGCGGCACCCCATGGCAGTTGTGCGGCAATCCCGATTATCTGCCGCTTTTCCAACCGCTGTCCGAAGATACGACCGATCCCGCAAGCCAGCCCGCCGACATCGTCTCGGATAATCTGGATATCGGCACACGCGATCTGTCCGTGTTCCAAGGCAACGTCGAAGTGCGCCGCGGTAGCGAGTGGCTCGCCACCGACGCCCTGCGTTTCGATCATGCCAGCCAGACCTACCGCACCGAAGGTCCGGTGAGGTTCCAGAACAACGCCCTGCGCATGACCGCCAAGACCGCCGAGGGCAACCAGAAAACCGGTGACATCGCCCTCAGCGGCCTGAATTACCAGTTCCATGAAAGCAATGGCAACGGCAGTGCCGAAAAAGTCATCGTGCAAAACGACAGCAGCCGTCTCAGCGGCGCCAATTTCTCGACCTGTCCGAGCAATCAACGGCAATGGCAGTTCATCGCCGATGAAATCAAAGTCAACGACAAAACCCACCAGGGGGTGGCGAAGAACGTCAAACTGGAAGTGGGCGGCGTTCCCATCCTCTGGCTGCCGGCGATGCGCTTTCCGACGGACAGCGCGCGTGCCTCCGGTTTGCTGTCCCCGAAAATCGGGCAGGACAGCCTGAACGGTTTTGATATTTCGATACCGGTGTACCTCAATCTGGCACCCAATTACGACGCCACGCTGACGCCGCGTTACCTGAGCGAACGCGGCGCGATGCTTGGCGCCGAATTTCGCTATTTGACGCAGAACAACGCCGGAATTTTCGATGGCAGCTATCTTCCCGGGGATGACATCCGCGGCGGCGACCGCTATCGGATCGGCTGGGAGCACTTCACGGCGATGAACAGGGCCTGGTATTTCCAGAGCAGCCTGAACACGGTCAGCGATGTGAACTACTTCTCCGACTTCGGCAATTCGATCACCGAAACCTCGACCGCCCTGCTGAAGAGCGAGCTGGGCTTTCATGGACGAGGCAAATACTGGAATCTCGATCTGACCGCCGCCAACTGGGAAATCGCCAACCCGACCCAGGCGGCGGGCTCAGAACCCTACCGACGCCTGCCGCGTTTGGCCTTGAGTGGCAGCAAGCCGTTACGTCCCTGGTTGGAGGCCGGCCTGAACGCGGAAGCCGTGGTTTTCGACCATGATGTTCTGAATGACGGCCGCCGCATCGATGTCACGCCTTTCGTCAAATTCCCGCTAAGTGGCGGCAACTGGTTCGCCACTCCGAGCCTGAGCTGGCGGCAGACCGAATACTGGATCGATCCCGATCCGTTCGATGTCACCGCGCCGACGCGCCTGAGCCGCGGTCTGGGCATTTTCAGTCTGGATGCAGGGGCCTATTTCGAACGGCCGGCGAGCTTTGCCGGCATGGATTTCATCCAGACCCTCGAACCGCGGTTGTTTTACCTGAATGTGCCGTACCGTGACCAGAACGACATCCCGGCATTCGACACACAGCCGCTGACCTTCATGTGGCCTTCCCTGTTCCGGGAAAACCGGTATGGCGGTGCCGATCGGCAGACCGACGCCAACCAGCTGACCACGGCACTGACCACGCGTTTCCTGAGTTCGGAATCCGGCAAGGAGCGAATGAACTTCAGTCTGGGCCGCATCACCTACTTCGATGCCCCTCGAGTGACTTTGCCCGGGGAACCGCTCCAATCGGCCGATGGCTCGGCCTGGGTTGCCGAGGCCAACATCCGGCTCAGCGACGAATGGCAGATCGGCGTCACCCAGCATTGGAACCCGGCCGACCGCAATACCGAGCTGTCTTCGATCCGCGGCTACTGGTCACGCCCGAACGGCCTGCAGTTGAATGCCGGCTACCGTTTCCGCAAGGACTTTGCGGAACAAACCGACTTTGCCGTTGTCCTACCCATCAACGACAACTGGCGGGTCATGGGGCGCTGGAATTATTCCCTGCGCGACAACCAGAACCTCGACAGCCTGCTGGGCCTGGAGTGGCGCAGCTGCTGCATGGCATTCCGGGTGTTCGGGCGCAGATACATCCGCAGTTTCGACAGCCGCGAGAATACCGGCGTTTTCCTGGAACTCGAGCTGAACGGCCTGGGCAGCATGGGCAGCCGGCCTGAATTGTTCAAGGATAATGGTATCCTAGCGTATTGATTTTCCCACCTTAGTTTTTCCGCTTTAAACCGATTCCGGAGTGTTGCATGTCTGTCATCCCCAAAACCCTGGCGCTTGCCCTGCTTCTCGGCCCCGGACTCCAAGGCGCCGCCTTGGCACAGAACTCCCAGGCAAGTACCGCCATCGACAGCATCGTGGCGATCATCGATGAAGATGTCATCCTGCGCAGCGAGCTCGAACGCGCCATCAACAACATCAAAGCCCAGTACGCGAAGCAGGCCGGCCAGCTGCCACCGGATAACGTTCTGGAACGCCAGGTGCTCGAGCGCCTGATTCTGCAACGTCTGCAGATCAACCGGGCGAAGGATATCGGCATCCGCGTGTCCGATGCCGAACTCAACCAGGTCATCCAGAACATCGCCGGCTCCAACAAAATGAGCCAGGAGCAGTTCGCGCAACGCCTCCAGCAGGAAGGCATCGCGTTCGAAGACTACCGCAGCAATCTTACCGATGAGCTCCTGCAGCAGCGTCTCCGCCAGAGCTATGTGCAAAGCCGCGTACAGGTCAGCGATTCGGAAGTGGAGCAGTATGTTTCGAGCCAGAAGGCGGCCGGTCCGGAAATCCTGTTGGCCAATCTTCTGGTGGCACTGCCGGAAAACCCCAGCCCCGACCAGGTGGCGACCGCCAAGCGTAAAATCGACGGAATCCGCGAACTGATCGCCACCGGAAAAATGGATTTCAAAGCCGCCGCCATCCGTTACTCGGATGCCCAGAACGCCCTCGAAGGCGGCATCATCGGCTGGCGGACATTCGACTCCATTCCGCCGCAATTCACCGCCATGATTGCCGAAATGAAGCCCGGCGATGTTTCCCAACCGGTCCGCGGTCCCAGCGGCTACCAGCTGATCCAGCTGGCCGAAACCCGTGACGCCTCCCAGGCCAAGCAGGTCGAAGAATACCGTGCGCAGGCCATTCTGATCGATCCGGTCCGCGTGGGCGGCAACGAAGTCGCGCGCCAGAAAGCGGAAGAAATGCTGTCCCGCATCGGCAAGGGCGAGGACATGGGCAAGCTGGCCAAGGAATTCTCCAGCCCCGACCTCAATGCCGAAAACGGCGGCGTACTCGACTGGTTTACCCAGAACCAATGGGGCACCCAGATCGGCTCGCAGATCGTCATTCTGAAGGACGGCGAACTGTCACCGGTACTGCAGACCGATGCCGGCTTTCTGGTCATGAAACGTCTGGGCAAACGCTCATCGGATGCCAATGCCGACAACAAGCGGCGCGAGGCCCGCGAAGCCATCGGTCAGCGCAAGGCGGAAGAAGAATACGAACGCTTCCTGCGCCAGTTGCGTGCTGAAGCCTTCGTCGAGTCGCGTCTCGCCCCGATCTGATGGCCGTCGGGCCGCGCCTGGCATTGGTTCCCGGTGAACCGGGTAGCATCGGCCCTGAGCTGTGTGTCCGGCTCGCCCAGCGCGGGCATGGCTGCCGGCTGACCGTTCTGGCTGACCCGGAGCATCTGTATGCGGCCGCACAGGCCCTGAATCTTCCTTTACGGTGCAAGGCGGCAGGCGATGAATGCGCTGCCGGAGAGCTTGCCGTCATTCCCTTCCGCGCACCGATGCCGATGCATCCCGGACACCTCGTGCCCGCGAATTCGGCCCAGGTCATCGCCGCCCTGCAGCGCGCCGGCCAAGGTTGCCTGCAGGGTGAGTTCGACGGCATGGTCACCGGTCCGGTGCATAAGGCTGCGGTCAATGCCGCCGGCATCGCCTATGTCGGTACCACTGAACTGTTGGCCGAGCAGGCCGGTGTTCCGGTGGTGATGATGCTTGCCACGGAATCCCTGCGTGTCGCACTGGTGACCACCCACCTGCCCCTGCGCGAGGTGCCTGATGCCCTCAGCCCGGCACTGTTCGAACGGACCCTGCGCATCGTCCGGGACGACCTACGCCGCCGCTTCGGTTTGATCGAGCCCCGGTTGGGGGTACTCGGCCTCAATCCGCATGCCGGCGAAGACGGCGTGCTCGGGCGCGAAGAAATCGACATCATGATTCCGGTCATGGAAAAGCTTCGGGCCGAAGGCTTCCAGCTTCAGGGGCCGCTGCCGGCCGATACCGCATTCATCCCGGCGCGGCTGGCGCAATGCGACGTCATTGTTGCCATGTACCACGACCAGGGGCTGCCCGTGCTCAAATATTCCGGATTCGACAACGCCGTCAATATCACCCTCGGCCTGCCCTACCCGCGCGTGGCCGTCGACCATGGCACCGCTCTGGATCTGGCCGGAACCGGCAGGGCCAGCGATGAAAGCCTTTGGCAGGCCGTCCGGCTGTGCCGGAAACTGGCACTTCAGGGAGCGACGGCATGAGCCATTTCAAAGCACCGCCGAAAAAAAACCTCGGGCAACACTTTCTGACCGATCGCAGCATCATCGAACACATCGTGCATTCGGTCGATCCCAAACCGGGCGACATGCTGGTGGAAATCGGACCGGGCCAGGGCGCCATCACTTTTCCCTTGCTGAAAAAACACGGCAGCCTGACGGTCATCGAATTCGACCGCGACCTGATCACACCGCTGAGCGAGGCGGCGCATGGCATCGGCGAGCTGACCATCGTGCATAAAGACGTGCTGCAGGTCGATTTCGGCAAGCTGGCCGGCGAGAACCGCATCCGCCTGGTCGGCAATCTGCCCTACAACATTTCAACGCCGATCCTTTTCCATGTACTGGATCACTGCACGCATGTCCGCGACATGCACTTCATGCTGCAGAAGGAAGTGGTCGAGCGCATGGCGGCGGAGCCGGGAAGCAAGGTCTACGGCCGGCTGAGCGTGATGCTGCAGGCGGTCTGCGAGGTCGTGCCTCTGTTCGATGTGCCTCCGCAGAGTTTCAATCCGCCGCCGAAGGTCGATTCGGCCGTGGTCCGGCTGATTCCCCGCGACCCGGCCCGGATCGGCATCCACGACGCGGAAATGTTCAGCGCCGTGGTGCGCGATGCCTTCGGCCAGCGCCGGAAAACCCTGCGTAACGCCCTGTCCAAGCTGTGTACGGGTGAACAACTGCAGGCGGCCGGCATCAAGCCGGAAACCCGCGCCGAACAGCTTCCGGTGTCGGCGTTCGTGCATCTGGCCAACACCCTGTCCGACGCCGCGGGCTGAGCTACCGCCTTATTCAGGCGGTACTGCCGTGCCGGCGCTATAATGGCCGGGACTGAAAAATTCGGATTACCCACTCAATGACAACTTATGCCATTGGTGATTTGCAGGGCTGCTACGACGTATTGGCCCGGCTGCTGGACCATATCAAATTCGACCCGGCCCAGGACCACCTCTGGTTCTGCGGCGATTTGGTCAACCGCGGCGGGCAATCACTGGAAACTCTCAAGCTGGTGCACTCCCTGCGCGAACGCAGCACGGTGGTGCTCGGCAACCATGACATGTCGCTTCTGGCCATCGCCCAACGCAGCGAGGCCGACCAGAACAAGGTCAACCCCGACCTGCACCGGGTGCTGTTTTCACCGGAACGCGATGCGTTGGTCGGCTGGATGACCCGACAGAAACTGTTCCATGTCGACCGCAATCTCGGCTTCGCCATGGTGCATGCCGGACTTTCGCCCAAGTGGACGCTGGACATGGCTTCGGCGCGCGCGCGCGAGGTCGAGAAAATCCTGCAGAGCGATCAGTCGGCACGGCATCTGAAGGCGATGTACGGCAACCAACCGAACTGGTCGCCGAAATTGAACGGCACCGACCGTTTCCGCGCCATCGTCAACATCTTCACCCGCATGCGTTACTGCACGCCGAACGGCCGCATCGGCTTCGAGGAAAAAGGCAAGCCGGGCACCCAGCAACCGGGCTTCTACCCATGGTTCTCGACGCCGGGCCACGCCCAGCGGGAACTGCCGATCGTGTGCGGCCACTGGTCGACGCTTGGATTGTTCATGGGTCTGGGCATTTACGCCATCGACACCGGTGCGGTCTGGGGCGGCACGTTGACCGCACTGGAGCTCGGACCGGCCCTGCGCATCCATCAGGTTCCGGGCCGCAGCGATGGCTTCAGCAAAAGCCGGGATTGAGCCTCAGGGCAGATTCAGGCGGAAGTAATCGGCGAACCGGAACGGGTGGGCATGCCGATCATCGGCAGCATGGCTTTCGCTGGCCGTTTCCAGCCAGGCAGCATCATCGAAAGCCGGAAACCAGGCATCCGCCTGCGGCAACGCGGTCTCGACATGGGTGAGGTGCATCTGCCGGGCCAGCGGCAACGCCAGCGCGTAGATCTCGCCGCCGCCGATGACCATCAGCTCGTCATTGCCACATAAAGCCAAGGCGTCTTCCAACGCACCGACCGCCTGCATGCCTTCGAACGGCACTTGGCCGCTGCGGGTCAGCACCAGATTGCGTCGGTCCGGCAAGGCACGGCCCAGCGATTCGGCGGTCTTGCGGCCCATCAAAACGGTCTTGCCGACGGTCAGCGATTTGAAGCGTTTCAGATCATCCGGCAAGCGCCACGGCAAGGCGTTGTCGAACCCGATGGCCCGATTGCGGTCGAGCGCGGCGATCAGGCTGATGCGGCTCATACCGCAACCGGTGCTTTGATGGCCGCCTGCGGTTCGTAACCGATGATTTCGATGTCATCGAAGGTGAAGGCGAACAGATCGCTCACATCCGGGTTCAGGCGCAGCTGCGGCAAGGGTCCGGGCGTGCGGGCAAGCTGCTCGTTCACCTGATCGAAATGATTGCTGTAGATGTGGGCGTCGCCGAAACTGTGCACGAAATCGCCGACATCCAGATCGCAGACCTGGGCGATCATGTGCGTCAACAGGGCGTAGCTGGCGATGTTGAACGGAACGCCGAGAAAGATGTCGGCCGAGCGTTGGTAGAGCTGGCAGCTCAGACGCGGACGTCCGCCGGCCTGTTTCGGCGGCGCGACGTAGAACTGGAACAGGCAATGGCAGGGCATCAGCGCCATCTGCGGAAGCTCGCCGACATTCCAGGCGCTCACGATCAAGCGCCTCGAATCGGGATTGCGGCGGATTTCACCGACCAGCCAGCTGATCTGATCGACCACGGCGCCATCCTTGCCCTCCCAGCTCCGCCACTGCTTGCCGTACACCGGTCCGAGATCGCCGTTGGCATCCGCCCATTCATCCCAGATGCTGACTTTGTTGTCCTTCAGGTAGGCGATGTTGGTATCGCCCTTGAGGAACCACAGCAGCTCATGGATGATCGAACGCAGATGCAGCTTCTTGGTGGTCACCAGCGGAAACCCTTCGGACAGATCGAAACGCATCTGGTAACCGAATACCGAGCGCGTGCCGGTTCCGGTCCGGTCGTTTTTATCCTGGCCGTTGTCCAGCACATGCCGCAGAAACGCGTGGTAGGCCTTCATGCCTTGGGCTCCTTTTGACGGCGTGACAGGGCCAGCAGGAAAATCCCCAGCGCGATCAGCGGAAGGGACAACAGCTGTCCCATGGTCAGCCAGTTCCAGGCCAGATAGCCGATGTCGGCATCGGGCTGGCGGATGAACTCGACCAGGAAACGGAATACGCCATAGCCCAGTGCGAACAGGCCGGAAACGGCGTAGCGCGGACGGGGCTTGCGTGAATACCAGAACAGAATGAGGAACAGCAGCAGGCCTTCAAGCGCGGCCTGCGCGAGCTGCGACGGATAACGGGCGTAACGATCAAGCAGCCCCGATTCATGCAGGACCCTGAGCTGGTCGGCGCTTTGGCCATACAGATCGGCTTCGGCGCGCGGGAAAATCACTCCCCAGTCCTTGCCGGTGTAACGCCCCCACAACTCGCCGCCGATGTAGTTTCCGATGCGCCCGAACATCAGTCCCGGAGGAACCAGTGGTGCCAGAAAATCGAGGGTGTCGAACACGTGTTTTTTGGACTGTGCCGACCAGATCGCGACGGCGGCCATCACTCCGAGCAGACCGCCATGGAAACTCATGCCGCCTTCATTGATGCGCAGCAGGAACAGCGGGTCGGCGATGAAATCGGACCATCCGTAGAACAGCACATAACCGATGCGGCCGCCGATGACCACGCCGAGCATGCCGTTGAACAGCAGATCACCGAAGCGGTTCTCGTCGATGCCGGCGAATCTTCCGGCACGGATGCGTTGCCGTCCGAGCAGGAACGCGGCTGCGAATCCGAGCAGATACATGATGCCGTACCAATGAATGCCATGGGGCCAGAACGGCAACGGCAGCGCAACGGGGTCGATATCGTGCAGGATGGTCATGGAAATATCCGCTTGTGCAGACACTATTGTGCCTGAAAACGGGGAAGCGGCGTGAGGGGAATTTCAGCGATTTAGAGGATAATGGGCTCGTCCGGCAACTCTTTCGGATTGTCGGCTGCGGCCGGAAAATGCCGGGTGAGCAAGGCATTGATCCGGCTCAGACACTCCATAACCGCCCGGTCCGGTGCGCCATGCCGCATGGCTTCGGCAAAATCGGCGCATAGGGCGTCCCAATCCGCTTGCGGCACCTTGGCGGCTATGCCGCGATCGGCGATGATTTCAACCCGGCGCTCGGCCAGCTGCAGATACAGCAGGACACCGCTGTTGTCGGCGGTATCCCAGACCCGCAGGGCCGAGAAAACCTGCTCGGCACGGGCACGGGTATGGATGCCGGCAAGCAGCGCGAATGGCGAGTAGCGCGCTTCCACCGCAAAGCACAGTTCGCCGGCATGACCACGCTCGCCTTCGGCGATGAGATCCCGAATGGCTTTCATGCGCTCCGTGGGGAACCAGCGATACAACTGGAACCAGCCCGAGAACAGATTCTGCACGATGCGTTTCATCACCAGCCTCCCGAAGCGCCGCCGCCACCGAAACCGCCGCCACCGCCGCTCCAGCCGCCGGAGCCACCGCCCCAGCCGGAACCGCCACCGGGGAAGGAGCCCCAACTGCCGCCACCGGAACTGAAACGGCCGGGGCCGGCACTGGCGATGAAAAAAGCGATCAGGGCGGCCATGATGCCGTAACCGAGCGTGCTGAGCACGATGAATCCGATACCGCCGGCAACGAGGCCGGCTCCGAAGCGGCGCAGGAACACCGGCTTCAACCGGGTGCCGGCGGCCATCAGGCCGATGAACACGCCGATGAAAAGCGCGAACGCGCCACCGGGCGGCGGCTGGTCCGCGTGGCCATCCTGCAAGGGCGGCGGCAATTCTTCACCGTCGATGAGCTGCACGAGGGCTCCGGTGGCCTCGCTGATGCCTTGGTAGTAATCGCCCTTGCGGAAATTCGGGGCAAGATACTCCCGGATGATGCGACCGGCTTTGGCGTCCGGAATCGCGCCCTCGAGGCCGTAACCGACCTCGATGCGGACCTTGCGGTCATCCTTGGCGATGAACAGCAACACGCCGTCATCGATTTTGGCGCGGCCCAGCCTGTTTTTTTCCGCGGCCGCCAAGGCCGCCTCTTCAAGCGATTGCCCGTCCAGGCTTGGAGTCATGTAAACCGCGACCTGGCTGCCCTTGCGCTTTTCGAATTCGGCAAGACGCTGTTCGAGCTCGGCGATTTGACCGGCACTGAGCGTGCCGGTGGTATCGGTGACATGCTGTGCCAGTTTCGGAGCCGCTGCGGGAGCGGCAGCCGTCTGGCTCCGGCTTTCACCGGAACCGAAAAAAAGCAGCAGACAGCAGAGCGCGAGGGCGCGCGGCATGGGCTCAGCCGCCGGGAGCGGGAGCCGGCGTTGCCGGTGCGAACTCGACCGTCGGCGCCTTGGAAATGGCGGCTTCGTTTTCCACGGAGAAGTTCGCTTTCGGCTGGTAACCGAACAGTTTTGCGGTGATGTTCACCGGAAACTGGCGGATATGCGTGTTGTAGGCCTGCACCGATTGGATATAGCGGTTACGGGCGACCGCAACGCGGTTCTCGGTGCCTTCCAGCTGGACCTGAAGGTCGCGGAAGTTTTCGTTCGACTTGAGTTCGGGGTAGTTTTCCGAAACCACCAACAGGCGCGACAGGGCACCGGAAAGCTCGCCCTGAGCGGCTTGGAATTTCTTCAGGGTTTCCGGATCCGAGGCCTGCTCGGCACTGATGTTCATCTGGCCGACGCGGGAGCGGGCGTTGGTGACCTCGGTCAGCACGCGTTCTTCCTGGGCGGCGAAACCCTTGACCGTGGCCACCAGGTTCGGCACCAGATCGGCCCTGCGCTGGTATTGGTTGAGCACTTCCGACCACTGCGCTTTGACGGCTTCATCCTGCTGCTGGATGGTGTTGTAACCGCAACCGGACAGCATCGCGGCAAGGACGACGAGAAGAAAAATGCGGAATCGTTGCATGGCACACCTCGTTGGACGGGATGGCCTTATGCTACCCCAAAATCAGCGTTTCTGGCGCCGTCGCGACAGGATGTTCAGCGATTCGACAGCCGCCGAGAACGCCATCGCGAAATACAGCAGACTGCGCTCGATGTGGATGCCGAAACCATCGGCAATCAGGGCGACGCCGACCAGGATGATGAAGGCCAGCGCCAGCATCTTGACGGTCGGATGCCGGTCGATGAAATCGCCGATGGGATTGGAGGCGAAAATCATGACGCCCACCGCGATGATGATGGCGGCGACCATCACGGCCCGGTTGTCGACCATGCCGACCGCGGTAATCACCGAGTCGAGCGAGAATACGATGTCGATGACGGCGATTTGGGCGATGACATAGCCGAATACGGCCGAAGGCTTGGTATCGATGTCTTCTTCATCGCCGCGGCCCTCGACCGAGTCGTGGATTTCCAATGTGCCTTTCACCAGCAGGAACAAGCCGCCTCCGATCAGCACAAGATCGCGTATCGAGAAGTTCTGGCCAAACAGCGAAAATAGATCGGTCTGCATGCGCGCCAGATAGGCCAGCGACAGCAACAGCAGGATTCGGGTCACACAGGCCAGCATCAGACCGAATTTGCGGGCGGCCGGGCGTCGTTCCGGCGGCAGCTTGCTGACCGCTATCGAGATGAACACCAGATTGTCGATGCCGAGCACGATTTCAAGCATCGCCAGTGTTGCCAGCGCGATCCAGATCTCGCCGTTGAAAATCCACTCCATCAGGAATCCTTGCTCAAGCTCGGCCACAAAATCAACAGCCAGCACACCACGACATTGACATCCGCCAGGAACACCGCGGCCGATCCCATATCCTTGGCACGGCCGGCCAGATCATGATGCTCGGGACCCCAGCGGTCCACCACCGCCTCGATGGCCGAATTCAACACCTCGACAATCAGCACCAGCAGCAATACCGAAATCAACAGGAAGCGCTCGACCCCGTCCTGCCCCAGAACCAGGGCGAGCGGCACCAGAATGATGCAGAGATAGACTTCCAGCCGGAACGAGGACTCCACCTGCCAGGTGGTGCGCAGCCCTTTCATCGACCATTGGAAGGCCTGCCAGATGCGGAACGGCGAGCGCGGGGCGTGTGTATCGTGACTGTCAGCCATGCGGATTCAAACGTGTGCGGCTGACGGAAGGAACCGTACCGGAAACATGGGCATGGGGGTGTAAATCAACATGAACGGCACTCGGACCAGCGGAAACACCCCCATTTTGCCATAAAGACGGGGTACCGGTCCGGATTCAGCGCTTTTTGCCGAGCAACCCGCCCAGAATGCCACGCATGAACTTGCGGGCCTGATACTTGGCTTCCTGCTCGATGACACCCTGACGGCGGCCGTTGCCGAACAGGATTTCCTGCAGGAATCCCGGTTCCTCCTTGGCGGTTTTCTCGGGCTTTGCCGCCTTGGCGCTGCCGGTTGCGGCCGGCACTTCATCACGCACCCGCGCGTTCAGTTTTTCATGGGCCGATTCCCGGTTGATCTGCTGATCGTACTTGGCACCCAACAGACTCTGCGCCAGAATCGCCTGTCGTTCGGTATCGGTAATGGCACCCATGCGGCAGCGGGGCGGACAGATGATGGCGCGCTCGACCGGCATCGGGATGCCCTTGTCCTGCAGTGTCGACACCAGGGCCTCGCCGACGGCCAATTCGGAAATCACCTTGGCGACGTCGATTTTCGGATTCGGTACGAAGGTTTCGGCGGCGGTGCGCACGGCTTTCTGATCGCGCGGCGTATACGCGCGCAAGGCATGCTGGATCCGGTTGCCGAGCTGGCCGAGGACATTGTCCGGAATGTCGTCGGGATTCTGCGAGCAGAAATACACGCCGACCCCTTTCGAGCGCACCAGACGCACCACCTGCTCGACCCGCTGCAGCAGCGCCGGCTGGATGTCGCCGAACAACAGATGGGCTTCGTCGAAGAAGAACACCAGCTTCGGCTGATCGAGATCGCCGACTTCCGGCAGGGTTTCGAACAACTCGCTGAGCAGCCAGAGCAGGAAACTGGAATACAGACGGGGTTGCAGGATGAGCTGGTCGGCGGTCAGCAGATTGATCATGCCGCGGCCGGAGGCATGCCGTTGCATGATGTCGGACAACTGCAGTGCCGGCTCACCGAAGAAATGCTCGCCGCCCTGCTGCTCCAGACGCAGCAGTGCGCGCTGGATGGCGGCGACCGAAGCCGGCGAGACCAGTCCGTATTTGGTGGAAACTTCGCCTTTGTTTTCTGAAACATGGTTGAGGACCGCGCGCAGATCTTCCAGATCCAGCAGCAGCAGGCCGTCGTCATCGGCCAGTTTGAAGGCGATGTCGAGTACGCCGGACTGGGTTTCATTGAGCTCGAGCACGCGCGCGAAAAGATCGGGGCCGAACTCGGATACCGTGGTCCGCACCGGGTGGCCTTTTTTTCCAAACAGATCCCAGAACGCGACCGGGCTGGCTTCGTTGGTGTAATCGGGAATGCCGATGTCGGCGACACGCGACTGGATTTTTTCATTCATGGTTCCGGCGATGGCCAGCCCGGCGATATCGCCTTTGACGTCGGCCATGAACACCGGCACGCCCATGCGCGAGAAGCCTTCGGCAAGCACCATCAAGGAAACCGATTTTCCGGTACCGGTGGCGCCGGCCACCAGGCCGTGGCGGTTGCCGTATTTGGCAAGCAGGGAAACCTGTTGTTCGCCTTTGCCGATCAGGATGTCGCTCATGGATTGTTCTCCAGAACCAGGGTGTCCCCGGATTGTTCGATGTTGAGGGTTTTCAGCACATTCATGCCGAGCAATGCATTGCCTTCGAAGTTCTTGCTGACGCCGACATAGACATCATGCTGGGTGAACTGCCCGAAATCCAGCCGTGCCGCTTTGGCCACACAGGCATCACGGTCCACACCCATGGCCGTCCGGAACTCGACCGACTGGCATTCGCCAAGACCCGCGCGTTTCGCCAAATCGGTGGAGATGACCGATAGCGAAGCGCCGGTATCAATCATGAATCTGACCGGCGCGCCGTTGACGGAACCATCGACATAGTAGTGACCGTCCTCGGATCGTTTGACCGACTGCTGACCGTAGAACACGATTTTTTCGGGCTTGGCCGCCATCTCCTGCCCCTGCAGTGACTGCAATGCAGGATTCTCTTCTGGCCGGCGCGATTGTGCGGCCTGCATGGCCGCGGCCCTTTCCCGCAATGCGGCATCATGCCGTGCCTGCTCCTGCATGCCCTGCTGACGGCCGAGCAGGTAACCCAAGGCTCCGAACAGCATGATAAGCAGAAAAGTGCGCATCAATCCCTGAAAATCGCCACGCCACGGCTGCCGTCCGGCTTGATCCAGCCGCGGTACATGCC
>JBMSNF010000032.1:0-14870 GCA_049421545.1 Arenimonas sp. | reverse complement strand
CGGAAGTTCGGAAACCTGCCGTCCGATGTAGGTCAGGAATTCGGCGCGCCCCGAGCTTTTACGCCAATACAGCTAAATGCGGCGGGTCGGTGCCGGATCGCGGAACGGCATCAAACGGATGTGCGGCGACTCCGGGACCGGTGGCTGGACCGCCAGTATCGGCAGCAAGGTGATGCCGACGCCGGCGGCGACCATCTGACGCAGGGTTTCCAGACTGGTGGCCCGGAATCCTTCTTTTTCACCGGCACCGGACAGCGCGCACACATCCAGCGCCTGGTCGCGCAGGCAATGTCCGTCTTCCAGCAGCAGCAGATGCTGCTGTTCCAGTTCGCCCATGCCGAGCGTGCGTTGCCGGGTGAGCGGATGTTTTTCCGGCAAGGCCAGCACGAACGGTTCGGTGAAAAGGTGCATGGCATCGAAATGTTCATCGTTGACCGGCTCCGCGAGGATGGCGGCGTCGATGAGACCGTTGCGCAATTGCAGAATCAGGGTTTCGGTTTTTTCTTCGATCAACAGCAGTTCCAGATGCGGGAAGCGTTGCCGGAGTTTGGGGACCACATGCGGCAGCAGGTAAGGCGCCAGTGTCGGAAAGATGCCCAGACGGACCGAGGCGGCCTCGGGATCCTTGATGTGCTTGGCGATTTCATGCATCTGGCTGACCTGCGCCAGCGCCTGCCGCGCGTGTTTGAGAATCTGCTCGCCGGCAGGCGTCAGAAGGATGTTGCGCGGAGCGCGTTCGATCAGGGCAACACCGAGCTCTTCTTCCAGTTTCTTGAGTTGCGTGGAAAGGGTGGGTTGGCTGACGAAACAGGATTCAGCGGCGCGGCCGAAGTGCCGGGTATCGGCAAGGGCGACGAAATAACGTAAATCGCGGAGATTCATGCAGAACCCTTATTCATAAAACCTATGCCAAGTATAGAATTGATTGTCTGAACATATCAATTTCGACGGGTTTCGGTCGCCCTGCGGTAAGCTAGTGGCATGACAACCATCGCCGCAGCCCTCCGTGAGGCCATCGGATCCCAGCCACACGGCATGGACCGCACCGACGCCGAATACCTGCTTGCGCATGTTTTGGAACGGCCGCGTGCCTGGCTGTATGCCCATGCCGAGGATGAACTCGCGCCCACGCATCTTGATGCTTTCAGGGTCCTGCAGGCCCGCCGCTTGGCCGGCGAACCGGTGGCCTACCTGACCGGGCTGCGCGGCTTCTGGTCGCTGGAGTTGCGGGTCAGCCCCGACACCCTGATTCCGCGTCCCGAAACCGAACGATTGGTCGAGTTGGCATTGGCCTTCCTGCACCCCGGCCGGCCGGCGGCAGTGCTGGATCTCGGAACCGGTTCCGGCGCCGTGGCATTGGCCATTGCCAGCGAGCGGCCCTTGAGTCAGGTCACGGCGGTCGACATCTCACCGGCCGCACTCGCCATCGCGGCAGCCAATGGCCGGCAGTTGCGGCTCGGCAATGTGATTTTTGAACGCGGCGATTGGTTCAGCAGTCTGGGCAGTCGCCGCTTCGAGGTCATCGTCAGCAATCCGCCCTACATCGAGGACGGCGACACGCATCTCGACGAGGGTGATCTGCGATACGAACCCCGCACGGCTTTGGCCTCCGGCTTGGATGGTTTGGACGATATCCGGCAGATCATTTCCCAAGCGCACGGGCATCTGTTGCCCGGGGGATGGCTGTTGCTGGAGCATGGCTGGCAACAAGGTGCTGCCGTCCGTGGATTGCTGGAAGGTGCCGGATTCCGCGAAGTCGCTACCGAGCCGGACTTGGAAGGGCGCGACCGCGTCAGTCTCGGACGGATCGATTAAGGCCAGCGTGCGGCGATGGCTGCTTGGATGCCGTTGCCATCGATGCCGGCTTCGGCTAGCAATTCCTCACGGCTGGCGTGTTCCTGATAGCGATCGGGCAGGCCCAGCTGCAGCAGGTCGGCGGCGATGCCTTCCTGCCGGAAGAATTCGCTGACCGCGCTGCCGGCGCCGCCCATGACGGCGTTGTCTTCGACCGTGACCCAACGGGTATAGGCGGGCGCGAGTTCGCGCAGCAGGCTTTCATCCAGCGGTTTGACGAAACGCATGTCAATCAGCGTTGCATCCAGTGTTTCCGCGGCTGGGAGCGCGGCCGATAGCACACTGCCGAAGGAAAGGATGGCCAGTTGCTTGCCGTGACGCACGATGCGTGCCTTGCCGACGGGCAGGGTATCGAGGTCGTTGCCGGCAGCGACTCCGGTACCGGAACCGCGCGGATAACGCACGGCGGCAGGGCCGGGATAATGGAACCCGGTGCTGAGCATCAACCGGCATTCGCGCTCGTCGGACGGCGCCATGATGATCATATTCGGGATACAACGCAGGAAGCTGAGATCGAAACTGCCGGAATGGGTGGCGCCATCGGGGCCGACCAGTCCGGCGCGGTCGATGGCGAACAGCACGTCCAGGTTCTGCAAGGCCACGTCATGGATCAGTTGGTCATAGGCCCGCTGCAGGAAGCTGGAATAAATGGCCACCACCGGCTTCGCGCCTTCGCAGGCCAGACCGGCGGCAAAGGTCACCGCATGCTGCTCGGCGATGGCGGTGTCGAAATAGCGCAGCGGGAATTCCTGCGAAAAACGAACCAGCCCCGAGCCTTCGCGCATGGCCGGGGTGATGCCCATCAGTTTCGGATCGGCGGCGGCCATGTCGCACAGCCAGTCACCGAATACCGAGGTATAGGTCGGTTTTCCCGGTGCCTTCTTCTGCACGCCGATGTTGGGATCGAACGGGGAGACCGCGTGGTACTCGATCTGATCGCCCTCGGCCGGGTTGTAGCCCTTGCCCTTGGTGGTCATCACATGCAGCAACTGCGGGCCTTTCAGCTCCTTGCAGGTTTTCAGGGCGCCCATCAGGGCCGGCAGGTCATGGCCGTCGATGGGGCCGTTGTAGTGGAAACCCATTTCCTCGAACAATGTGGAGGGCACGAACATGCCCTTCCAGTGTTCCTCCCAACGCCGCACGAATTTCGCGGCCGGTTTGTTCTTATCGCCGAGGATTTTCTTGCCGCCTTCGCGCACCGCGTTTAGGGTCCGGCTGGCCATCATCTTGCCCAGCATTTTGGTCATGCCGCCGACGTTTTCCGAAATTGACATCTGGTTGTCGTTGAGAATCACCAACACGTTCGGTTCGGGATCCATGCCACCGGCATGATTGAGCGCTTCAAACGCCATGCCTGCGGTCATCGCACCATCGCCGATGACGGCGACGACGTGACGGCTTTCGCCGGCGCGTTGCGCGGCCACGGCCATGCCGAGGGCTGCGGATATGGAGGTCGAGGAATGACCGACGCCGAAGGTGTCGTACGGGCTTTCTTCCCGCCTTGGGAACGGGGCCACGCCGTCTTTCTTTTTCACGGTGTGGATGGTTTCGGCGCGACCGGTCAGGATTTTATGCGGATAACACTGATGGCCGACATCCCAGACCAGTTTGTCATCGGGCGTCTGGTAAAGGTAATGCAGGGCCACGGTGAGCTCGACCACGCCCAGCCCGGCACCGAAATGTCCGCCGACCTGGCTGACCGTTTCGATCAGATAGGCCCGCAACTCTTCGGCAACGGCAGGCAGATCGCTTTCCGGAAGTTTGCGCAGGTGGTCGGGGGTAGGCAGCTGGGATAGCAGCGGGTAGCGGTCGCGGTCCATCGTCTCGGCTCGAAGTCAGTGCGTTATTGTCTTGCACTTGGCCGCTGACGGCAAGGCTTGCCGACATGGCGCACGTCTAACTCATTGAATGGCGAAGGTCTCGCCGCGCGGATGTTTGGGCAGATGCTGTTTCAGGAAGGCCATCTGGTCGGCCAGAATGTTGCGGTTGGACAGAATCAGGTGCTCGACCCAGCTCGGCCGGTACGGAATGGCCAGCAGGGGCATGTTGGCCTGCTGCGGGGTGCGGCCGCCCTTTTTGGAGTTGCAGCGGAAGCAGGAGCTCACCACGTTTTCCCAGGTATCGCGGCCGCCCTGCGAGATCGGATGGACATGATCACGGGTCAGGATGTGTTTGGAATACTCCTTGCCGCAATACAGGCAGAGCTGTTTGTCGCGTGCGAACAGAGCGGTATTGGTCAGGGCCGGTGAGGGCAGATGGCTGCGGAAGTTGGCGTGGCCGCGTGCTGCGACGATGGGATGCAGTTCAACGATGCTCTGTTCACCGGTCAGCCGGTTGCGGCCGCCATGCACGGTCATGCACGGTTCGCCCAGTGTCCATGAAACGGCACCGCGCACATACAGGCAGACCGCATCCTGCCAATGCATCCAGTTCAGGATGTGGCCGTGTGCATCGAGGGAGAGGACGCGCGGAACGCGGGAATCGTTGGGGGGTAGTTGCCCTGCCGGGGGGCTGATCATCCCGGCGCCCACCAGAGCCAGTTTTGGCGTGGGCGAATCCATGCCTTGAGCATAGCGCAAGTTTCGGGAAGTGCAAGCCTCTTTGCGCTAAACTGGCGCAAATTCCGTCACGAGGCTGTCATGCGCACACTGTACCCGCCGATCGAACCCTACCGGACCGGCATGCTGGCCGTTGACGGCCGGCACACCCTTTACTTCGAGGAGTGCGGCAATCCGGACGGCAAACCGGCGGTGTTCCTGCATGGCGGCCCCGGTGCCGGCTGCAGTGCCAACATGCGCCGTTTCCATGATCCGTCGGCCTACCGCATCATCCTTTTCGATCAGCGCGGATCCGGCCGTTCGACCCCGCATGCCGACCTGACCGACAACAGCACCTGGGACCTGGTGGCCGATATCGAAAAACTGCGCACGCATCTCGGCATCGCGCGTTGGCAGGTGTTCGGCGGCAGCTGGGGTTCCACGCTCGCGTTGGCCTACGCCCAGACCCATCCGGAGCGGGTCACCGAACTGGTGTTGCGCGGCATTTTCATGCTGCGCCGCTGGGAGCTGGAATGGTTTTACCAAAGCGGTGCGCACCGGCTGTTCCCGGAAGCCTGGCAACCTTACCGCGATCTGATCCCGGAAGCCGAACGTGCGGATTTCATCACGGCCTACCACCGGCGGTTGACCTCACCCGATGAGAATGTACGTCTGGCGGCAGCCAAAGCCTGGTCGGTCTGGGAGGGCGCCACCAGCACCTTGATTCCCGAGCCGGCGTCCATCGACACCTTCGAGGACCCGCATTTCGCGCTGAGTTTCGCCCGCATCGAAAACCATTATTTCGTGAACAAGGGTTTCTTCGAAGTGGATGACCAACTGCTACGCGATGCCCATAAAATCCGCCATATTCCCGGCGTCATCGTGCATGGCCGATACGACGTGGTCTGCCCGGTGCAGAACGCCATCGATCTGCATGCGGTCTGGCCGGAAGCCAAGTTGGTGATTTCGCCGACATCCGGGCATGCGGCATTCGAGGCTGAAAATACTTCGGCCCTGGTGGAAGCGACCGATTCCTTCCGCTAGACCAATGTTCCGTCCGGATTGCGGTCCAGCAGCCAGAGTCCGGCCCACAGTTTCGGATCCATCGAATAGCCTTCGGCCATTTTCCGGGTGAGCCACGCGGCCGCTTCGGCGACCGGCACTTCATGCACGGTGATGTTTTCCGTGTCATCGCCGCCGCCGGCATGGATGCGGGTGAGTCCGGTGGCGCGCACGAAGGCGATCAATTCGTTGCTCAGGCCGGCTGAAGTCGGACCGATCATCAGTACTTCCACGGCATCGGCCTGCCAGCCGGTTTCTTCCAGAAGTTCACGCTTGGCCGCCAGTTCGAGGGTGTCGGACGCATCCAGATCGCCGACCAGCCCCGCTGGCATTTCGATGGTATTGCGGCCCATCGGAATGCGGTACTGTTCGACGAACAGCAGTTTGTCTTCCGGCGTCCTGGCGATGATGATCACGGCCGAACCGGCATTGGTGCGCTCGGCGTACTCCCAATGGTTCTCGACGCAGAAGCGCAGGTATTTGCCTTCGTGGAGGATGGTTTTTCCGCTCATTGCCACATTATAGGGACAACAGGCGCCGCCGCGTCAGCGGGCCGAGACGGAGTTGCTCGATCAGCGTCATCAGGCTGTCTTCGTCCTTGCCGCGACGCGCACCGAGCGCGGTATCGTCCGGCAGCGGGATGTCGCAGCGGATGGTCGCCAGTTTGCGGCTGAGCAGTGCCATCTCGCGGTGTTCGCGCAGCTTGGCGGCATGCAGCGCGGCCGAACGCAGGCGTAGATAGGGGATTTCATCGAGCCGCTCGAGCAGGGCATCGAGCGTGCCGAAATGGCCGAGCAGGGTCGCTGCGGTCTTCGGACCGATGCCCGGTACGCCGGGAATGTTGTCCACGGCATCGCCGGTCAGGCCGAGATAGTCGGCGAGCTGGTGCGCATGCACGCCATGCTTGGCTTTGACCCCGGCCAATTGCCAGCGTTCATTCTTGGCATAGTCCCATTGCACATCGTGCTCGCCGAGGAGCTGAGACAGGTCCTTATCGGCTGACAGAATCAGGCTCGGGCGGCCTTCGGTGCGGGCGCGGGTCAACGCGCTGCCGATCAGGTCATCGGCTTCGAAGTAGCCGTCGGCCAGTACCTGGAAACCGAGCGCCCGACACAGCCGTTTGCAGTAATCGAATTGTTTTTTCAATTCTTCCGGAGCCGGGTCGCGGTTGGCTTTATAGGCAGGGTAGAGTTCGTTGCGGAAATTGCTGTCGAGGGATTCATCGAAAGCGAAAATGATGTGCTCGGGTTTTTCCCGCTCCACCAGCTCGCACACGAAGCGCGTAAAGCCCTGCACGGCATTGGTCGGATTCTGTTCGACATCGAAGAATTCACGGGGCATCGAGAACCATGCCCGGAACACATACATGCTGGAATCCACCAGGTACAGCGGCCTCATGGCGCGGCCACGGTCAGCAGTGCCGCCGGATCAGGACGTTCGCGTTCGGGTGCGGTTTCCGTGCGTGTGCCGATGTGGATGTAACCCAGCAGGCTTTCACCGGGCGCTACACCGACCGCGGCCAGAACTTCGCGATCATAGGCGGCGAAACCGGTCAGCCATTGCGCACCGAAACCGGCCTGGTGCGCCGCGTGCAGCAGGTTCATGCAGACCGCGCCACCGGAGAGCAGCTGCTCGATTTCGGGGACTTTATGGCCTTTGACCGGATTCAGCACCACTGCAACGATGCAGGGTGCGAAGGAAAACCGTGTCCGTTCCTTTTCCAGACGGACGGCAGAGGCGTCCGGGACGGCGCTCTGCACCCGTTCAAAGAGAACCTTGCCGATACGGGCCCGGGCCTCGCCCTCGATCAGGATGAAGCGCCAGGGTCTCAGGCGGCCGTGATCGGGGACATGGACGGCCTCGGCCAAAAGCGACATCAGGCGTTCCCGGTCGGGTCCGGGAGCGGCCAGATGCTTGCAGGGGGTTGAAATTCTTGAAATTAGGGGTAATGTGGAAGTCATCATGAACAGTTTATCACCAGTGTCCTTATATAGTTCATCCGAGTGTGACCGGGTTCACAGACCGTGCAGGCGGGTTCTGCTATGATTTCAATCATGAATGTGGAGAAATGTACGTGATTGATGAAGCCGGAATTTCGATGCCGACGATCGCTTCACCCGATAGTGACGTGATTTACGGCCGTGTCCAGACCGCTGCCAAAAGCCGCCTGGTGCGTATCATCGCCAATGCCGTTGCGACCACCGATTCCTTTCTCTACGATGTCTGCCAGCAGGATCAATCGACCATCGGTTCGCCGAACATCGAAAACCTGCGTCTTTTCCGCACCGCCAGCCAAACCGTCGAACACCAGTTCTCGCGTGCCGTCGATGCCGCCTTCGGGAAATTCCAGGGGAAATTCAAAGCCGGTTCCGATCAGGCCGTAGGCCTTGCGCTGGTCGACATCGAAGATATCGATGACGTCGTCAACAGCGAGTTGGTTTCCGAGGCCGTGGTCCGTGCCGCGAGTGACGGCATCAGCATCACCTGTCTGCGTCTGTGCGCCCTGTTCGGAATGCCGGCAACCAAGAAAATCGAAGCACCCTTATCCGAAAAGCAGCTGGCTGAATATCTGAAGGCGGCGCTTGCAGGCGTGGAATTGCCCACCAAAATCCGTTTCATGCTGTTCCGCAATTTCGAAACGGCCTTGCTCTCGGCGCTGCCCGAACTGCTGGATGAATCGAATGAGCCGATGGTGCAGCACGGCATTCTGCCGCATCTGCAGTCCTTGCGCGCCGCCCGCGCCACGGCTCCGGCCGTCGAGCGTGTCGTTCACACCGAGCGCGCATCGGTCCCCCCGCAGAATGCCGCCACCGCCCAGCATTACCGTCATTTCGACGATGCCCCGGAAATCGGCGACGGTGCGACCGAGCAGGCGCTGTTCCGTGAACTGTGCAGCCACCTGCACAGCTGGCGCCCGCAGCATGGTTATTACCACGACCCGGCCGTGGCAGGCGCGCCCGCCAACGGAGCCTCGCGCCGCAAGCTCCAGAAAAACGAAACCATCGCCCTGCTGTCGTCCATGCAGCGCATTCTGCCGGAGGCCGTTGCCTTGGCATTGACCAACAACGAGCTGTCGTTGTCGGCCATGCTGAAATCGGCGATGCTGGGCAATACCCGCAAAATCGGTCTGGCACCGGATGTGGTCGAAATCAACCAGGACGACGAGGATGCGGTCGATCTGGTCGGCATGCTGTTCGACGTGCTGATGACCGAACGCGATTTCCAGGAAGAAGCCAAGAGTCTGATGTCACGCCTGATCGTGCCTTATGCCAAAGCGGCCGTTCTCGACCGCCGTCTGTTCCTGACCAAGGCGCATCCGGCCCGCAAGCTGCTGAACGCCCTTGCCGAGGCCGTCGAAGGCAATCAGGGTGACGGCGCGCAGGAACGGGATCTGCTCAACCGCGCGGAAGTCACCGTGGACCGCCTGGTGGCCGGCTTCAATGAAGACATCGCCATTTTTGAAACCCTCGAAGTGGAAATGCGTTCTTACCTCGAGCAGCACCGGCGCCGTATCGAGCTTGCCGAGAAGCGGGCCAAAGAAGCCCAGCGCGGTCAGGAACGTCTGGAGAATGCCCGTATGCTGGCGGCAAGGGAGCTGCAGCAACGCTCCATGAGCAGTGGCATTCCGGCCAGCGTTTCCGAGTTCTTCAGCCGTTACTGGACCCATCATCTGTCGATGATCGCGCTGCGAGAAGGCGAGGACAGCCAATCCTGGGCGCTCGCACTGCAACTGGCCGACGACATCCTCGCCATGCTGGCCACCCAGCCGCCGTCCGCGCGGCTGCAGCCCATGCAGCGCCACCGTACCGCCATCGAAGCGGTGTTGTCGAGCTCGGGTGTGATGGCGGATACCTCCTCGGCCTTCATCCAGAAGATGACCGATGAGGTCTGTCAGTACCAGCCGATCGTCGGTGCTCCCGTTGCCGCGGCACCGGCCGCCATCGAACCCCCGGCGCCCAAGCCTTCATTCGGTCTGCATCTGGCCTATGACAAAAACGCCATCGAGTTCGACGAAGCCGATGTCGAATATTTCCGCAGTCTTCCGATCGGCGGCTGGTTGCAGCTTGAAGGCAGCAACGGCAGCTTTTCACCGATCAAACTGGCCTGGATCAGCCCGATTTCCTCGCGCCTCATGTTCGTGAACCGCCGTGGCGTGCGCGTGCTGGTGGTTTCGGTGGAAGAGCTCGCCCAGATGAAGAAGCAGGGCAAACTGATCATCCACGCCGAAGAAAACGTGTTCGAGCAGACCCTCGACCGCGTCCTGCATCGCCTGAAAGCCGATTTCAGCTGACGGCTGCATTGCAAATCCAGTAGGATAGGGCTGTGCCGAGGAGGGCACAGCCATGACCATTGTCGCCATCATTCGAGAACATGCCGCCGGTGAGCGTCGGATCGCGCTGACGCCGGAAACCGCACGCAAATTGTCGGCCCGGGGCCTCCGCATTGCCATCGAGCGCGGTGCCGGACTTTCCGCCGGCTTCGCCGACTCCGACTACACCGATGCCCTGGCGGCGGATCGTGCTGCGGTACTTGCGCAGGCCGATGTGCTGCTGTGCGTGCAGACTCCGGATGCGGAAGCCTTGGCCCTGCTGAAACCGGGCGCGGTTCTGATCGGCGCACTGGCGCCGCACCGCAGCGATTCACCCCTGCCTGTTTATATACAGCGCCGGATTTCGGCGTTCGCGCTGGAGAAACTGCCGCGCACGACGCGGGCGCAGGCCATGGACATCCTCAGTTCGCAGGCCGGCATGGCCGGCTACAAGGCGGTCTTGATCGCCGCGCAGTTGGCCCCGAGGTTCTTCCCGATGCTCACCACCGCCGCAGGCACCATCCGGCCCTCGAAAGTCCTCATCGTCGGTGCCGGTGTGGCCGGACTGCAGGCCATCGCCACGGCGCGGCGGCTGGGTGCGCAGGTCGAAGGCTTCGATGTGCGTCCGGAAACCCGGGAGCAGATCGAATCGCTCGGCGGCAAGTTCCTCGATCTCGGCGTCAGTGCCGCCGGAGAAGGCGGTTATGCGCGTGCGCTGACCGATGAAGAGCGTGCGCTGCAGCAGGAGCGTCTTGCCGAACATCTCAAGCAGGTCGATGTGATCGTGACCACCGCCGCCGTTCCGGGCCGGCCTGCACCCAAAATCATCACCGAAACCATGGTGGCCGGCATGCGCCGTGGCAGCGTCATCGTTGATCTGGCCGCGGAAACCGGCGGCAACTGCAGCCTGACCGAGCCCGGCAAAGAAAAAGACTGCGATGGCGTGCTGGTTGCCGGCCCTTTGAATCTGGCCAGCATGGGCGCCGTCCATGCCAGCGAGATGTATGCCCGCAATCTGCTGAATTTCCTCACGCTGATGATCGCCGAGGACGGATCCCTGAAGATTCCGTTCGACGACGAGTTGGTCGCCAAGACCTGCATCGCCCATGATGGTGCCGAACCGGCGCAAGGAGTCTGATGATGGACGGTTTTCTGTATCTGTATGTATTCATTCTGGCGGCCTTCACCGGCTACGAAATCATCGGCCGCGTTCCGGTCATCCTGCACACGCCGCTGATGTCCGGTTCCAATTTCGTACACGGCATCGTGCTGGTCGGTGCCATCGTGGTGCTCGGCCATGCCGACAGCACGCTCGAGAAAGTCATCGGTTTCATCGCCGTCGTGCTGGGCGCCGGCAATGCCGCCGGCGGCTATGTGGTGACCGAGCGCATGCTTGAAATGTTCAAGCCCTCCGGACCGAAGGAGGGCTGAGCATGGACATTGGCGCATTGCTGGTCCGTACCGCCTTTCTGGCGGCCGCACTCCTTTTCATCCTGGGCATCAAGCGCATGGCTTCGCCACTCAGTGCCCGCAGCGGCATCCAGTGGGCCGGCGCCGGCATGGTGCTGGCGACCGTGGCCAGTTTTTTCTACACGGATGATTCCGGCCAAGCCTTGCACAATCTGCCCCTGATTCTGGCCGCGCTCGCCCTGGGCACCGCGGCGGCATGGATTTCCGGCAAGAAGGTCGCGATGACCGACATGCCGCAGATGGTGGCTTTGTACAACGGCATGGGTGGCGGTTCCGCCGCGGCCATCGGTCTGGTCGAACTGCTGAAGTTCTCTGCTGCGTCCGGCACCGCACCCCGTGCCGCCGTGGTATTCGCCGTCATCGGTGCGCTGATTGGATCCATCTCCCTGACCGGTTCGCTGATCGCCTGGGCCAAGCTCGACGGCCGTATGGACAAGCGCTTCACCTTCCCCGGGCAGCAGCTGTTCAACCTGCTGGTGTTCCTCGGCGCGTTGGTGCTTGCGGTCATGTCGGTAATGTGGCTGCAGCAGCCGGTCATCCTCGGCTTCTTCGTGCTGGCGCTGGCCGTGGGCCTGTTGATGACGCTGCCGATCGGCGGCGCCGACATGCCCGTGGTGATTTCACTGTACAACGCGTTGACCGGACTGGCCGTGGCGTTCGAAGGTTATGTGCTCGGCATCGAGGCCTTGATCATCGCCGGCATGGTGGTCGGTGCGGCCGGCACCATGCTGACCCAGTTGATGGCGAAGGCGATGAACCGCTCCATATCCAGCGTCTTGTTCGGCAGCTTCGGCCAGCAGGGCGAAGCTGCGGAAATCACCGGCGCGCAGAAACCGATCGATGCCGCCGATGTCGCCGCGATGATGGCCTATGCCGAACGCGTGGTCATCGTTCCGGGTTACGGTCTGGCGGTGGCGCAGGCGCAGCACAAAGTCTGGGAGCTCACCCAGTTGCTGCAGAAGCGCGGCGTCAAGGTCCGGTTCGCCATCCATCCGGTGGCGGGGCGCATGCCGGGCCTCCTGAATGTGCTGCTCGCCGAAGCCGGCGTTCCCTACGATCTGATCGCGGACATGGACGACATCAATCCGGAATTTGCCGTGACCGATGTCTCGCTGGTCATCGGCGCCAACGATGTGGTCAACCCGGTGGCGAAGACCGACCCGACATCGCCGATTTTCGGCATGCCGATTCTGGATGTGGTGAACTCGAAGAACACGGTGGTCATCAAACGCGGCAAAGGCACCGGTTTCGCCGGCATCGAGAATGCCCTGTTCTATGCCGATAACACGCGTATGCTCTACGGGGACGGCGCCAAGGCGGTGGCGGAACTGGTTGCCGAAATCAAGGCGATTGACGGCGGCCACTGAAGCCGGTATCGGCGAGAACAAGCGCCAGAACCGGTGATGCCGCCAGCATCGCCCAATCCAGAGGCTGCAGCCGCATAGTCAGCAGGTTGCCGAACAGGCCGGCGCCCATGCCGCCGGCGCTGGCATGCAGACCGAAACCGGTGGCATAGCTCACGGTCAATGCGGTGCTCAGCCACAGGCTGGCCAGACAGCACAGCAGTGTCAGCACCGGTGCAATCCAGGCCGGGCTGCGTTGGTCGCGCGAGCGCATCCAGCGTTCGAGCAGGGCGATGTCGGCGGCCGCGACCAGAGCGAACCAGCACAGCGCTTCATCGGTTCCGGCAGACAGCGTGAACCAGACCGCCATCATGGCCAGTGCGGCCAACAGGCTGATGGTGAGCGGTTTGAACAGGGATTGGCGCGCTGTTGACACGGTATCGGATGGATTCCAGTAAACTAAGCGCCAGTTTACCCTTTGGATCTGCGATTGTGTCGTACTCCCGCACCAGCGAACCCATCAAATTCGAACGTGATTGCGCTGTCGTGCTGGTTCCTCAGGGGGATAACGTCACATTGCCGGCCGGCACGGTCGGCTACATCACCCAGGCGCTCGGCGGTTCGTTCACGGTATTCGTCGAAGGCAATCTGTTCCGTGTTGCGGGTGAAAATGCCGATGCCATCGGAAAAACCGCCCCCAAGCCCCTGGAACTGGCCGATACCGAAGACGATGATGCGGTCGAAAAGCTGGTCTGGCAGCAGCTGCGGACCTGTTTCGACCCGGAAATCCCGATCAATGTGGTCGAATTGGGGCTGATTTACGACTGCCAGATCGAGCGCCTCCCGGATGGCCAGCGCAAGGCCGCCATCCAAATGACCCTGACGGCACCGGCCTGCGGCATGGGCGATGTCCTGGTGGACGATGTCCGGACCAAGGTGGAGCGGGTTCCGACCATCGTCGAAGCCGACGTGGATCTGGTTTTTGACCCGCCATGGAGCCGCCATATGATGAGCGAGGCGGCCCAGCTCGAGACAGGGATGTTATAAGTTAACACTTATTTGACGGCGTTCTGCCCATTAGCGTCACATTCTGACGCTATTAGTAACTTATTGTATAAGTTCACAAAAATGTTACAAAGCTCTCGGATTTTGTCTATAATCGCAGGCTACAATCTGAGATGTAGTGCACAGTAGACACATATTTTTACGGGGAATCGTCGAGGGGAATTGCAGTTGTGGCTGATCGTAGGAGTTTTGCCGATATACCGCTTCCCTCGCGATGCTTAGAGTATTCACTTTCGATTCACGCAAAATTCATTTTCAACACAGCATTGCGTTGCGGTACCTGGAAGTCAGGCGCGGCAGCACACAAGGATTCTTTCTATGAAGTCTGTCCGTCGTCCGCTGGTTACTCTCTTCTCCGATAAACATCGTCATTTCGCTCCAGCCCCGGCATCCCGGCTTCTGCTGCTCGCGCTCGCGATGTTTGCCGGCCAGACCATCGGCCAGACCACGACGGCTTTACAGGATATTAGCTGTGCCGGTAACCGATCCAGCATGATCTGTACCGCGGGCGAATTCTCCACCGTAATCGCCTTCCAGGCCGCTCCTGGAACTCCACAGATTTGTACGGCCGGACAGACCCTGACCTTCAATGCCGGAGTTGGTCTGACCAACTCCAACACCAACCGCTACGACATCGGCTTTTTCGTCGGACAGCAGGGCAACGATCCGCGTGCAACCACTCCAGGCGGTATCTGCTCGGCGTCCGTGGTTCCTACCTCGATTCTTCCATCTGCACCGTGGAACAATCAGGACGGCGATGCCTGTGCCGACCTTCCGGAAACCACAACGCCGGCCAACAATGTCAGTTGGACGGTCAATAACTTGAAAGTGCAGTGCATCGGCAATGCCAGCGGCCAGCTGTCGATTCCTTATGTTGTAACCTACGATCAGCTTTCATCCAACAATGCGAGCTGTAGTGCCGCCAATGTGGTGAATGGTTCACCCTCCAAATGTAATGCCGGCACCGTCACCCTGAACGTCGGCGTCAATCCGGTACTGGTTTCCGGTTATGTTGAATTGACAAAGCAGACTGATCCGGACGGTGATACCACGCCATTCTTTTTTCAAACCGCAGCACCAGTTGGTCTTTTTACCAGTACCGACGGTGGCGTGACCGTTACCCCGGTTGGAGGCAGTGGCTTGGTAAGCTTGCAGGATAATCAGACCGTCCGGATTTATATGCCGGTACTGCCAACCACTGACCGCACCCTGACCATCACAGAATTACTG
>JBMSNF010000031.1:0-14917 GCA_049421545.1 Arenimonas sp. | reverse complement strand
ACGGAATCACCACGCCCAGTTCCTTCAGAATCCGCCCGATCTGCGGTTCACCGACCTGGTAGTCGGATTTGTCATCGAAATAGATCTTGTCGATGGTGCCGCCGGTGGTCAGGATCAATAGGGAATTCATGCATATCTCCATGTTACCGGTATTTTACGCGCTTCCGGGCTTGCCGCGCTTGAGCAGCTTGACCCTCAGGCCATCCCAGTTGCCGGTGAAAATGATCCAGAGGGCCAGCAGCAGCTCCACCAAAGACATCGGCCAGGTATCCGGAACAGTCCATAATTCGGTAATGGCATGGCAGAAGTACAGCAAGGCCGCGACACCGCCCCAGAAAACCGCGGACGGACGGCGAAACAGGGCGAGCAGGGCGGCCGGCAACATCGGCGCTACGGCCAGTCCGGTAGCCACCGGCATGGGCAGCAGCTCCGACGGCGAGAGCCAGGTCAGCCAAGCGGTCATCCAGATCAGCAGACTGAAGATGCCGAGAACGGCATAGCGTTTGGCCAGCGTGCTTGGTGGAGATGTCGTATTCATGCGCCCAGCTTCAGGGCGATGCCGCCGACGCGGCGGCCAAGTGCCTTCGCCAATTCGGTTTCGTCTTCGCTGAACGGCTGTTTGCCGTCACCGCCGCTGACATGGCTGGCACCGTAGGGCGTGCCGCCGGTGCGGGTACTGGAAAGGCGGGCCTCGGTAAACGGAATGCCGACCAGCAGGCAACCGTGATGCAGCAGGGGCAACAGCATGCTCAGCAGGGTCGACTCTTGGCCGCCGTGCATGCTGGCCGTTGACGTGAAGACGGCAGCCGGCTTGCCGGCGAGCGTTCCGCTGGCCCATTCGGCACCGGTACCGTCCCAGAAGAATTTCATCGGCGCCGCCATGTTGCCGAAGCGGGTCGGGCTACCCAGGATGATGCCAGCGCATTCGGCCAGGTCCTGTTTGCTCACGAACGGCGCACCGGTATCGGGAACCGCGGGCTCGGTGGCGAGGTGATTGGCCGAAACCGCCGGAACGCAGCGCAGACGGGCCACGCATCCGCTTTCCTCGACGCCGCGGGCGATGAAGTTGGCGAGTTGCTCGACCGAGCCGTTGCGGCTGTAGTAGAGGATGAGGATTTCGGTCATGTCAGCGCCTGATTGTGGGCATTGCTATACTTTAGCAATGCACAGGCTCAAAACAAAGCTCTTGGAAGGTCCGCATGCGCACAATGTCGATAAAATCGGCAATTTTGCACGCCATCTTCTCAAACGCTTCATCGATGACCGCTGCTTCGAATCGGCCGGTTCGCTTTCCTATACCAGCATTCTGGCGGTGGTGCCGTTCGCGGCCGTGGTCTTCGCCGTTCTGGCGGCCTTTCCGATTTTCGACCAATGGACGCAGAATCTGGTCGATTTCATGTTCGATAACTTCGTGCCCGGCGTCGCCGACGACCTCGAGCAGCGCCTGCGTACCTTCACCGACAGCACCCGGACCTTGCCGGCGAAGGGCGTCCTGGCATTGTTGCTCTCGGTCGGCCTGACCATGTGGAGCGTTGAAAATGCCTTCAACCGGATCTGGCGGGTTCCGGCACCGAAGCCCAAGCTCCTGCGCTTTCTGGCTTATTGGGGCATGCTGACGGTTGGATCGCTGTGTGTGGTTTCCCTGTTGGCGCTGAATTCGGCATTGAGCGTGTACGTCAATCTGGCCGATTACACGCCCGGATTCCTCGACGGCGTCGGATTGATGCTGGCGCCGGTACTGATCGAATTCACCGGGTTCAGTGCCGCCTATTGGCTGATTCCGCACCGTTCGGTGCCGTTGCGCTACGCCCTGACCGGCGGCGCCATCGCCACGATCCTGTTCGAAGTGCTGAAATGGCTGTTCGCGATCTATCTGCAGTCGGTATCCTTCCGGCATATTTACGGCGCCATGGCGATCGTACCCATTACCCTGGTGTGGCTGTATGCGGTTTGGCTGGTCGTTCTGTTCGGTGCATCGTTGACCGCATCGTTCGCCTCCTTCCGTTACCGCCCGAGAGCCGTGCGTGCGGCCAAAGGCCTTGATTTCTATTGGGTGCTGCGCCTGGTCGCCCGCTTCCAACAGGCCCGTACGCAACGGATCCATCTGCCATTCAACAGCCTGGCCTTGCTGGAGCCCAATATCTCGGAGCCGATGCTGCGCAGCTATCTTGCCGGTCTGGCCGACATCGGGCTGATCGAGAGTGACAGCCATGACCACTGGTGGCTCAGCGGCCCGTTATCGGAACACACCTTGAAAGACCTGCACCAGGGGCTCGGTCTGCGGATACCGGTGGAAGACATCGATCTGCCTTCGCAGGGCGATGACATCGATGCGCTTATACTGCCGGTAATCGATGTCCTGCGCGGGTCCCTCAAGGCACCGCTTGAACGTCCACTGTCCCAGTGTTTTCCCGAGGCTTCCGCACCATGATCCGAAAATCCCTGTTGCTGGCCATGCTGGCCCTGATATTGACCGCTTGCGGCGACAAACCCGCAGCCCCCCCCGCGGCGGCTGCCTTCGTCGCTTCCAAGGAAACTCCGGCGCTGGTCGTGGAGACCTTCCAGGGCGGAAAATTCGACCTTGCCGATCACCGCGGCAAATGGGTGGTGGTGAATTTCTGGGCGACCTGGTGCGCACCCTGCCTCAAGGAAATTCCGGACTTCAACGCATTCGCCAAGTCCCGCAAGGATGTCCAGTTCATCGGGCTGGCCTATGAAGAAATCGAACCCGCTGACATGGCCGCGTTTCTCAAGGACCACCCGATCGATTATCCTTTCGCGATCATCGATGTCTACAATCCGCCGGAGTACTTCGAAACGCCGCGTGGCCTGCCGATGACGGTTCTGATCGCGCCCGGCGGCAAAGTGGCCAAGACCTTCCTCGGTCCGGTCACGTCGGCCGATCTCGCCGGAATCATCGGGCCGCCCGCACCTCAGTAATCGGCCTTTATCGGCTTCGGCGGGACGCGGAACTGCTCCTTGCGCGGTTTGCCCGCAAGCGGTTTCCACTCCGGGGTGATGACCTTCACCGATTCGTCCGGGAAATTCGCGATGAAATGCCGGATCAGGCTGAGGCGGCCGAGCTTCTGGCTGTTGAAATCGACCAGCGTCCATGGCGCATGTTTGGTGTGCGTCGCCTTCAACATGACCTCGCGTGCCGCGGTGTAGTCATCGTATTTGGCACGGGAAAGGATATCGACCGGCGACAGCTTCCATTGCTTGAGCGGGTCGTCAAGGCGTTCACGGAAGCGTTTTTCCTGCTCGTCCTGATCGACCGTGAGCCAGTATTTGAACAGCAGGATGCCGTCGTCCACCAGCATTTTTTCCAGAACCGGCACCTGTTTCAGGAAATCCTTGGTCTGCTGCGGCGTGCAGAAGCCCATCACTTTCTCGACGCCGGCTCGGTTGTACCAGCTGCGGTCGAAAAACACGAACTCCCCGGCCGCCGGCAGGTGCGCCAGATAGCGTTGGAAATACCATTGACTGGATTCGGCATCGGTCGGTTTGCCGAGAGCCACGGTCCGGCACGAGCGGCTGTTCATGTGCGCCTTGATGGCGGCGATCACGCCGCCTTTGCCGGCGGTGTCACGGCCCTCGACCAGAACCACCACGCGCTTGCCGTTCTTCTGCACCCAGTGCGCGATGCGGTTGAGTTCGATCTGCAGTTCGGCCAGTTCCGCTTCGTATTCTTTTTTGCCGATTTTCTTGCTCATGCGGCCTCCCGGGCTCAGCGTTCGCGCAGACGCGGTTTCAGTGTCGCCAGATTACAGGGCTTGGTGGTGGGGTTCAATTGATGCCGGATGATTTCGTTCCAGGCCAAGCGGCAGGCGCCGGTTGAGCCGGGCAGACAGAAAATGAATACGCCGTTGGCCAGCCCGGCCAGTGCCCGTGACTGCAGGCTGGACGTGCCGATATCGGCATGGCTGAGTTGCCGGAACAGTTCGCCGAAGCCGGGCATTTCCTTGTCGAGCAGGGGCTGCACCGCTTCGGGCGTGCAGTCGCGCCCGGTGAAGCCGGTGCCGCCGGTACACAGAATGCCGTCCACTGCAGGGTCGGCAATCCACTGCGAGAGCAGGGCGCGGATGCGGTACTTGTCATCAGGCAGCAGGCCTCGCGCGTGCAGGTGGTGGCCGTCGGCCTGCAGTGCTTCGCACAGGAATGAACCGGAGGCATCTTCGGTTTCGGTCCTGCTGTCGCTGACGGTCAGCACGCACAGATGAAGTCCAGTCGTCATGGATTGCCCTCGGTCAGAAGTTTCAGTTCATCGGCCTGGTTCTCGACGGTCAGCCGTTCGATCAGTTCGTCGAGATCGCCGGTAATGATTTCCGGCAACCGGTAAAGGGTCAATCCTTCCACACGGTGATCGGTAATGCGGCCCTGCGGGAAGTTGTAGGTCCGTATGCGCTGGCTGCGGTCACCGCTGCCGACCTGCAGCCGCCGCGACTCGGCCTGTGCCGCATTCTGTTTGGCGCGTTGCTCATCGAGCAGGCGCGCTTTCAGCAGGCTCATGGCGCGTGCGCGGTTCTTATGCTGGCTGCGCTCATCCTGGCATTCGACCACGATGCCGCTCGGCAGGTGGGTGATACGGATGGCGGAATCGGTTTTGTTGACGTGCTGGCCGCCGGCACCGGAAGCGCGGAAGGTATCCGTGCGGATATCGCCCGGCGGAATATCGATGTCGGCGACCGCATCCATTTCCGGAAGGATGGCGACGGTCGCCGCCGAGGTGTGGATGCGCCCCTGGGTTTCGGTGTCGGGGACGCGCTGCACGCGGTGGGTGCCTGATTCGAATTTGAATTTCGAGAAGGCGCCTTTGCCTTCGATGCGGGCGATGATTTCGCGGTAGCCGCCGTGTTCGCCCGGATTGCTGGAAAGAACCTCCAGCGGCCAGCGTTTGCGCTCGGCGTAACGTGCGTACATGCGGAACAGATCGCCGGCGAAAATGGCCGCCTCGTCTCCGCCGGTACCGGCGCGGATCTCCAGGAACAGATTGGCATCGTCGCGCGCATCCGGCGGAATCAAAAGCAAACCGAGTCGTGATTCCAAATCATCCATGCCCGCCTTCAGACGCGGAATTTCCTCTTCGGCCAGATCCCGCATTTCCGGATCTGACCGCCAGGCCTGCGCCTGTTCCAGATCCCGCCGTGCCTGTTCATAAGCGGCCAGACCGGAAGCCACCGGATCGAGTTGCGCATATTCCTGGGAGAGTTCACGGAAGCGGGTGTTGTTGCCGATCACGTCCGGATCGGACAGCAACCGCCCGACCTCCTCGTGCCGTTCGGCCAGCTGTTCGAGTTTACGCAGCAGTTTAGGGCTGAGCATCGGAATCGAGCTGGAAAATCTGTTCGGCGGCGCGCATCAGCGCGGTGTCGCCATCACGCGCCGCCTGTTTCAATGCCGCCGTAGGGGCATGCAGGAATTTGTTGCTGAGCTGGTTGGCCAGCATTTCCAGAACCACATCCGCATCTTCGCCGCGGGCCAATGCCTGCCGCGCTTTTTCCAGTTGCTGGTCGCGTTCGTGTTCGGCGCGCTGGCGGAGCTTCATCAATCCGCCCTGACGCTCCATGGCTTTCATTTCCGTGAAGAAATGTTCGGCCTGCAGGGCGATCAGCGTCTCCGCTTCGACAGCGGCCTGTTGCCGGAAGGCGCGGCCTTCTTCGAGCACATGGTCGAGGTCATCCACCGTATACAGGTAGACATCGTCCAGGTCCGCCGCTTCCGGTGCAATATCGCGCGGCACCGCCAGATCGATCAACAGCATCGGTTTGTGCCGGCGCTGGGTGATGGCGGCGGCGATGTCTTCGGCCTGCAGTATCGCCACCGGACTGGCGGTGGCGCTGATCACGATATCCGCCTCGGCGAGATGTTTGGCTGCATCCGCCAGAGGCAGCGCATATGCCGAGAACCGGGAGGCGAGGGCCTGCGCGTGTTCCAGCGTCCGATTGGCGATGACCATCCGTTTCACGTTCGCCTGGGCCAGATGCTGAGCCGCCAGTTCGATGGTCTCGCCGGCGCCGATCAGCATCACGCTGGATTGGTCCAGTTGGCTGAACAGTTGCCGGGCCAGTTTTACGCTGGCATAGGCCACGGATACCGGATGCGCACCGATACGGGTTTCGGTCCGGATGCGTTTGGCGGTGGCGAAAGTCTGCTGGAACAGGCGGTCGAGCAGGCCATGCACGCTGCGCTGCTGGCGGGCCATCGACCAGGCCTGCTTGACCTGCCCGAGAATCTGCGGCTCGCCCATGATGAGCGAGTCGAGTCCGGACGCCACCCTGAACAGATGCCTGACCGCATTCTCGTCCTGGTGCTGGTAGAGGTAGCCGCTCAGCGCCTCGGGCGCGATGCCATGATGTTCGGCCAGCCAGCGCGCCAGCGCCGGTTCGTGTTCGGGGGCGATGTGGCTGTAGATTTCCGTCCGGTTGCAGGTGCTGAGCAAGACGGCCTGTTCGACACCGGGGACCTGCATCAGCGCCGCCAGCGCCTGGCCTTGCTGGCTGTCCGACACGCTCACGCGTTCGCGCAGGTCGACCGGCGCGGTCTGGTGATTCAAGCCAAGGACAAACAGGGGCATAGTGGTGCTCGGACGATGACGGTTTATTTTAGCCTGTGTACACTGTGTTGTATGCGTTCAATTGCTTTCAGCCTGGTGTTTGCCGTCTTGCCGGGACTTTTTCCGTCGACCGGTCGCGCGGACGTGTCCGCACTGCCGGCCGAACGGCTGGAAGCCCTGCTGCAGAGTGAATTCCTGTTCCAGTCCGGGCAGTTCAATCAGGCTTTTTCCTATTACCGATCCCAACCTGCCGGACAGCTCGGCGCCGATGAGTTGCTGCGCGGCAGTCAATTGGCGACCGTTCTCGGCGAAACGGCATGGCTGGCTTCTCTGGACGGGGCGCCGGCGCTTGCCGATGCCACCCAGATCGACCTCATCCGACAACGCTTTGAAACAGCGCTACAGGCCGGTCGAAGCGCTTCGGCACAACAGGCCTGGCAGGCATTGTTCCGGAACAAGGATGAACGCGGCATCCCCGTGTCGCGGGCCGTGGCAGAGGCCCATGCTGTCCGCCATCAACCGACGCTCAATGCGGCATTGGGGCTGTATGCAGAACGTCCGGACCTGACCGCGGCGGAGCGTTTCGAATTGTTCCAGTTCGCCTACCAGTGGCGACTTGATGCGATGGCGGAGCGCCTGCAAGGCGGTTTGCCGCCCCAAAGCGCGGAAGCGGCGCTTGCCGCCACCATCCGGGAGTGCGTGGAAGGTGCCGCCGATGCCTGCAAGCGGCGCTTGCAGCGGCTCGATCCCTTGGATTTGAACGAATGGCAACGACGCAGTGTTCTGGTTCTGGCTCAGAGGTCCGGAGATACGGAGCAGAACAGGCGATGGCTGGAAGCCTTGCCCCAGGATGGCGGTACCTATTACCAGCGGATTGTCTTGCTCGGGCGTGCCATGGATGACGCAAAGGCACGCGAATTGATGGCACAGATTCGCAAAGATGCCGCATTGGACGATTTCCAGCGTCCGGTATTGCTGGGCTCGCTCAGTGAACTACTGAAAGACTGGCCGGAGGCGGAAACGAATTACCGCGAAGCCTTGACGGCCGGCGTACCGACCACCGCCAGCGTGCGCTTGGCGGTGGCGCTGTTCCGCCAAGGCAAACGGGAAGCGGCATTCGCCCAATTGCAGGCGGTTGAAGCGGACGCCGGCTTATCCGAAGAAATCCGCCGGGACGCCTTCCAGACCGAAATCCAGTTCCACCGCATCCTGCGCAGCGATCAGCAGGATGTCGAGGTCCTCAATGCCGTTTACCGGCGCGGCCTTGCGCTCTGGCCGCAAGCCAACCCCTTGCGCTACCAATACGCCATGCGCCTTTTCGGTCAGAATCGCCTCGAACCGGCGATGGCGGAACTGCAGACCATTCTCAAGGCGGCACCCGCCGATGCCGACGCCCTGAATGCCTACGGTTTCACCTTGGCCAAGGAACTGAACAAGCCGCGTGCCGCTTTCAAGCCGATTGCACAGGCTTTTCTGCTGGCGCCCGAACAAGCCGAAATCCTCGACAGCTACGGCTATGTCCTGTTCCGTCTGGGCAGGGACGAGGAGGCATTGATCCACCTGCAGAAAGCCTGGCAGCTGACGCCCTCAGCCGTTACGGCCGGTCATCTCGGCCAGGTATTTCTGCGTCTTGGCGACCGCCAGCAGGCCAACGATTACCTTGAAAAAGGCCTCCAGTTGGATGCTTCGGAAGCCGAACTGCTGGCCCTTCGGGAGCGCTTGCGTTGAAACATCTTGGGTTTGCGGTTCTGGTGCTTTTGGCCGGCTGCGCCTCCATTGCCAATCGTCCGAAACCGGCGGGTAACGAAGCGGAGCGCGCCGCCTATCTGGCCGCACAGGCCAATTGGGCTTTTTCCGGCCGTGTGGCCTACGCCCATGCCGGAAAGGGCGGTTCGGCGCGGATTCAATGGCGGCAGAACGGCGAGGCATCGGATATCCGGCTCAGCGGGCCTTTGGCGATGGGTTCGGCGCATCTGCGCCTGAATGCCGGCCACGCCGAGATTCTGGATGCGGCCGGCCAGCCTGTGAAATCCGGCCCCCCGGAGATGTTGTTGGCTGAACTCCTGCAGATTCCGGGTCCCTTGCCGGCCTTGCCGCATGGCCTGCGTGCATTCTGGCCGGAAAAGCCCGAGTGGAATGCGGCCGCGGCCACGGGGTCGGTGCGTATTGACGACTGGTCCTGGCAGTACGCCGAATGGCGTGAAGAACCTATACGGTTGCCCGGAACGGTCGTCATCGAGCGCGGTCCGACCCGTCTGAGGCTGGTCATCGACCAGTGGCAGGAGTTGCCCCATGACTGAATCCGGCTGGAGTACTTGGCCGGCTCCGGCCAAAATCAACCTGTTTCTGCGCATCACCGGCCGCAGAAGCGACGGCTACCATGACCTGCAAACCGTGTTCCAGCTGCTGGATTGGGGAGATACGGTCCGGATTCGGGTGCGTGAGGACGGCCAGATCCATCGGCTGGCCTCACCCGGGCATGACGTGCCGGAGGCGCAGGACATCACGGTCCGTGCCGCCAAGGCCCTGCAGGCCGCTGCCGATTGCCGGCTCGGGGCGGATATCGCCATTGACAAGCGGATTCCCTTGGGCGGCGGCTTCGGCGGCGGTTCCAGTGATGCCGCCACCGTGCTGTTGGCGCTCAATCATCTGTGGCGATTGAATCTACCCGAAGCGCGTCTGGCGCAGATCGGGCTCGGGCTTGGGGCCGACGTGCCGGTTTTCGTTTACGGGCAGAATGCCTGGGCGGAAGGCATCGGTGAACGCTTAACGCCGATTCAGCTCCCGCAGGCGTGGTATTTGTTGATTGACAGCGGCGTGCACGTGCCGACGGCCGAACTTTTTCAATCGCCGCAATTGACGCGCGACCAAAAATTGGTGAAAATAGCGGGCTACGTAAGTGGTTCGTTGCTCGATAACGCATTTGAACCGGTAGTCCGCGCGCTGCAACCCCGGATCGATTCGGTGTTCACGGTCATGGCGGGCTTCGGCAAGGTTGCGCTTACCGGCACCGGAGGCGGGTGTTTCCTGCGTTTCGATTCGAAAGAAGCGGCGTTGGAAGCTCAGGCCGGATTGCCTGAAGGCTACCGCTCCTGGGTGGTGTCGTCAGCACCGGAGTCGACGCTGTTGCAGGCCTTGCGGTCGGCGTAGCACGAATCCATTACATGAAGAAATTGGGGCGTCGCCAAGAGGCCCAAGGCACCGGGTTTTGATCCCGGCATCCGTAGGTTCGAATCCTACCGCCCCAGCCAATTTCTGAACAATGCGTCAAGGGCCAACGATGAGTAAGCAAAACATGCTCGTTTTTTCGGGTAATGCGAATCGCCCCCTGGCGCAAGCGGTGTGCCGCGAACTCGGCGTGCCCATGGGCAAGGCCCTGGTCGGCAAGTTCTCCGACGGCGAAGTGCAGGTCGAAATCGAAGAAAACGTCCGCGCCCAGGATGTGTTCGTGATCCAGCCGACCAACGCCCCATCGGCCGAACATCTGATGGAACTGCTGGCGCTGATCGATGCGCTCAACCGCGCCGCCGCCAACAGCGTGACCGCCGTGGTGCCGTATTTCGGCTATGCCCGCCAGGACCGCCGTCCGCGCTCGGCACGGGTGCCGATCACCGCCAAGGTCGCCGCCAAGATGTTCAGCGTGGTCAATACCGACCGCGTCATCACCATGGACCTGCATGCCGAACAGATCCAAGGTTTTTTCGACTGCCATGTCGATAACGTTTACGCGTCGCCGCTGCTGCTTGCCGATATCTGGCGCAATCACGGCACCGACAACGTCATCGTGGTATCGCCGGACGTCGGCGGTGTGGTGCGCGCGCGCGCCATCGCCAAGCGTCTGGATGATGCCGATCTGGCCATCATCGACAAACGCCGGCCGCGCGCCAACGTGGCCACGGTGATGAACATCATCGGCGACGTTTCCGGCAAGACCTGCGTCATGGTCGATGACATCGTGGATACCGCCGGCACCCTGTGCGCCGCCGCCAACGCCCTCAAGGCGCAGGGCGCGGTCAAGGTCGTGGCGTACTGTACCCACGCCGTGCTGTCCGGCGCCGCCATCGCCAACGTCACCAATTCGGCGCTGGACGAGCTGGTGGTGACCGATACCATTCCGCTCAGCGACGCGGCCAAGGCCTGTGGCCGCATCCGTCAGCTGAGCGTGGCCGAAGTGCTGGCCGAAACCATCCGGCGCATCGCGCTGGGTGAATCGGTCAGTTCGCTGTACGTCGATTGATTCTTTTTTGTGGGTGGGTGCCGGACGCATGCGTACGGCAAAAACCCAAACCTTGCTCATTTGGTCGCGAATGAGCGCAATCCCCGCCGCGAGGCGGATCAACGCAAGTCAATTAGGTGATTTATGTCAGAACATCAACTCAATGCAACTGCCCGCAAGGATGAAGGCAAAGGTGCGAGCCGCCGCCTCCGTCATGCCGGCCAAGTACCCGCCATCGTGTATGGCGGCAGCGCCGCTCCGGAATCGATCCAGGTCGAACACAACCACCTCTGGCACATCAGCCAGAACGAGTGGTTCTATGCCTCGATTCTCACCCTGAACGTCGACGGAAAGGGCCAGCGCGTCCTGCTGCGCGATATGCAGCGCCACCCGTTCAAGCAGCAGATCATGCATCTGGATTTCCAGCGCATCGATGAAAACGAAGCCATCCGTTTCAACGTGCCGCTGCACTTCCTGAACCAGGAAAAATCCCCGGCTGGCAAAACCGCCGGTGTGATCGTCACCCACGAATTGAACGAAATCACCATCGTCTGCCTGCCGCGCAATCTGCCGGAATTCATCGAGGTCGATCTGTCGGCCCTGACCGCCGGCGATATCGTTCACATGTCGGCTCTGAAGCTGCCGGAAGGCGTGACGCTGCCGGCACTGAAGCTCGGCAAGGAGCACGATCTGGCCGTCGTCATCGCCAAGCATGCCCGTGGCCAGGAAGAAGACACCGCGGCACCGGAAGCCGGCGCCGAAGTGCCGTCGACCAAGGCCGCCAAAGCCGCCGCCGCTCCGGCCGCTGCGCCTGCCAAGAAGAAGTAATGGGGTCGGTCGCCTTCGCCGGATTTCCGGTGAAGGCGGCAACCGCTTATGGATGCGATTTCGCTTATCGTCGGTCTGGGCAATCCCGGCTCCGAATACGCCCGAACCCGGCACAATGCCGGGTTTTGGTTTATTGATGCGTTGGCCGAGAAATACCAGGCGCGCTGGAATGCCGACAAAAAATTACAGGCGGAAACCGCCAAGATCACGGTGTCGGGCCGAAGCGTTTACCTGCTGAAGCCCTTGACCTTCATGAATGTCTCGGGTCGTCCGGTGGTGGCGGGTCTGCATTACTGGAAAATCGATCCGGCGGCCTGTCTGCTGGTGCACGACGAGCTCGATCTGGCACCGGGTACCGCGCGCCTCAAGTTCGATGGCGGACATGGCGGCCAGAACGGCCTGCGCGACACCATGGCCCAGCTCGGTCATGGCGGATTCCATCGCTTACGGATCGGCATCGGCCATCCGGGGCACAAAGACAAAGTCACGCCTTGGGTGCTCGGCCGGCCGGGTGCGGAGGATGCGGTTGCGATATCGCAGGCGGTCGATACGGCCATCGGCGTCGTGCCGATGTTGGCCGAGGGGCGTTTCAATGACGCCATGAAACAGTTGCACACACCGGCGGCGAAATGACGCGGCCGGCCACATAGCGAGGTTAAAAATGGGCATCAAATGCGGTATCGTCGGCTTGCCGAACGTCGGAAAATCCACTCTTTTCAATGCCTTGACCAAGGCCGGCATCGCCGCCGCCAACTTTCCGTTCTGCACCATCGAGCCCAATACCGGGGTGGTGCCGGTACCGGACCCGCGTCTGGCGCAGCTGGCGGAAATCGTCAAGCCGCAGCGGGTTCTGCCGACTTCCTTCGAGTTCGTCGACATCGCCGGCCTGGTCGCCGGTGCCTCGAAAGGCGAGGGTCTGGGCAACAAATTCCTGGCGCATATCCGCGAGGTGGATGCCATCGCGCACGTGGTGCGTTGTTTCGAGCACGGTGAAATCGTGCACGTGAACGGCAAGGTCGACCCGATTTCCGATATTGAAACCATCGACACCGAGCTGGCGCTGGCGGATCTGGATTCGGTTGAAAAAGCCCTGTTGCGTACCGAAAAGCTGGCCAAGTCCGGCGACAAGGACGCGGCCGCCCGCAAACCCGTGCTGCAACTGCTGCGCGACGGGCTGGATGCCGGCAAAACCGCGCGGGCACTGGGTTTGGATGCGGAACAGAAGGCTCTGGTGCGTGATCTGTTCCTGCTGACCCTGAAGCCGGTCATGTATGTCGCCAATGTGCTCGAGGACGGTTTCGAGAACAATCCGCATCTGGATAAAGTCCGGGCACGGGCCGAGGCCGAAGGCGCGCAAGTAGTCCCGGTCTGCGCCGCCATCGAGGAGGAGCTGTCCCAGCTCGAGGACGACGAACGCCAGGAGTTCCTGACCGATCTGGGGCTGGACGAGCCGGGTCTGAACCGGGTCATCCGGGCCGGCTACACCTTGCTGGGCATGCAGACCTATTTCACCGCCGGGGTCAAAGAGGTCCGGGCCTGGCAGGTGCACAAGGGCGCCACCGCCCCGCAGGCCGCTGCCGTGATCCATACCGATTTCGAAAAAGGCTTCATCCGGGCCGAAACCATCGCTTTCGCCGATTTCATCCAGTTCAAGGGCGAGGCCGGCGCCAAAGAGGCCGGACGCCTGCGTCTGGAGGGCAAGGACTACCTCGTGCAGGAAGGCGATGTTCTTCACTTCCGGTTTAATGTCTAAGCCATTTAGCCGTTGACAAAGCCTGAATATCGAGCGAAAATAACGGGCTAACTCTGGAGGGATACCCAAGCGGCCAACGGGGGCAGACTGTAAATCTGCTGGCTTACGCCTTCGGTGGTTCGAATCCACCTCCCTCCACCAGTTGTAGCGTTGCCGGCTTTGGTTTCGAAGCGGGAGTAGTTCAATGGTAGAACCTCAGCCTTCCAAGCTGATTATGCGGGTTCGATTCCCGTCTCCCGCTCCATTGAACCGGCGCCGTAATTGAAAGAGTTTCAAGTTTCACCGCTCACGTAGCTCAGTCGGTAGAGCACTTCCTTGGTAAGGAAGAGGTCGAAGGTTCGATTCCTTTCGTGAGCACCAGCTCCACCCGGTCCGCCCGCGGATTGGCCTCCATTCCATAATTTGCTTGAGAGATCATCATGTCAAAAGGTAAGTTCGAACGTACCAAGCCCCACGTGAACGTGGGTACCATCGGCCACGTGGACCATGGCAAGACCACGTTGACTGCGGCCCTGACGAAGGTCGGCGCGGAGCGTTTCGGCGGCGAATTCAAGGGTTACGACCAGATCGACGCGGCGCCGGAAGAAAAAGCGCGCGGCATCACGATTTCGACCGCGCACGTGGAATACGAATCGGAAACCCGTCACTACGCGCACGTGGACTGCCCGGGTCACGCCGACTACGTGAAGAACATGATTACCGGTGCAGCCCAGATGGACGGCGCCATTTTGGTGTGCTCGGCCGCTGACGGTCCGATGCCGCAGACCCGCGAACACATCCTGCTGTCGCGCCAGGTCGGCGTGCCGTACATCGTGGTGTTCCTGAACAAGGCCGACATGGTCGACGACGCCGAGCTGCTCGAGCTGGTCGAGATGGAAGTCCGTGAATTGCTGAGCAAGTACGATTTCCCGGGCGACGACACCCCGATCATCGCCGGTTCGGCCCGTCTGGCGCTGGAAGGCGACCAGTCGGACATCGGCGTTCCGTCGATCATCAAGCTGGTTGACGCTCTGGACACCTGGATCCCGGAACCGCAGCGTGAAATCGACAAGCCGTTCCTGATGCCGGTGGAAGACGTGTTCTCGATCTCGGGCCGCGGCACCGTGGTGACCGGCCGTATCGAATCGGGCGTGATCAAGGTCGGCGAAGAAATCGAAATCGTCGGCATCCGTCCGACCCAGAAGACGACGGTGACCGGCGTGGAAATGTTCCGCAAGCTGCTGGACCAGGGGCAGGCGGGCGACAATGCCGGTCTGCTGCTGCGCGGCACCAAGCGTGACGACGTCGAGCGCGGCCAAGTGCTGTGCAAGCCGGGTTCGATCACCCCGCACACCGAATTCGAAGCCGAAGTGTACGTGCTGAGTAAGGACGAAGGCGGCCGTCATACCCCGTTCTTCAAAGGTTACCGTCCGCAGTTCTACTTCCGCACCACCGACGTGACCGGCGCCTGCCAGTTGCCGGAAGGCGTGGAAATGGTGATGCCGGGTGACAACGTGAAGATGGTGGTGAGCCTGATCGCCCCGATCGCCATGACCGAAGGCCTGCGTTTCGCGATCCGCGAAGGCGG
>JBMSNF010000030.1:0-15067 GCA_049421545.1 Arenimonas sp. | reverse complement strand
TCACATTGAAATGCGGGGTTTCCAGGGCCTCATCGGCGACGATGATGATCGGCGCGTCATGACGGCTTTCGATTTCGACCAAGGCCCGGCGTTTTTCGTTGAGCAGGTAGTTGGCGATTTGCGGTGGGGCCTGGACCAGTACCTGGGCGGTTTTGTCTTTCATCGCCTGTTCTTCGGACAGCCGGAGAATCGACAGGGACAGAGATTCAACGCTGCGCATGCGGCCATGGCCGTCGCAACGCGGGCATACGACCTGGCTGGACTCGCCCAAGGACGGACGAAGACGCTGGCGCGACAGTTCGAGTAGTCCGAAGCGCGAGATTTTTCCGATCTGAACGCGTGCACGGTCGAGCTTGAGGGCCTGCTGCAAACGGTCTTCGACCATGCGCTGGTGTTTGCCGGAGCTCATGTCGATGAAGTCGATGACCACCAGACCGCCGAGATCGCGCAGACGCATCTGGCGGGCCACTTCTTCGGCCGCTTCCAGATTGGTGTTGAGGGCGGTTTCTTCGATGTCGCCGCCCTTGGTGGCGCGCGAGGAGTTGACGTCGACCGCGGTCAGCGCTTCGGTCTGATCCAGCACGATGGAACCGCCGGAGGGCAGGCGCACGGTGCGTTCATAGGCCTGCTCGATCTGCGATTCGATCTGGAAGCGGTTGAACAGCGGGATGTCGTCCTTGTACATCTTCAGCTTGCGCAGGTTATGCGGCATGACCAGCTGCATGAAGTCCTGGGCCTGTTCGAAGATTTCGTCGGTATCGACCAGTACTTCGCCGATTTCAGGACGCATGTAGTCGCGCAGGGCGCGGATGATCAGGCGCGATTCCTGGTAGATCAGGAACGGCGAGGGCTTCGACAGCGCGGCCTGGCTGATGGCTTTCCAGACCTGGATCAGATAGTCCAGATCCCACTGCAGTTCATCGGCGTCGCGGCCCATGCCGGCGGTGCGGATGATCACGCCCATGTCGTCCGGAATGTTGAGGGCGTCCATGGTCTGTTTCAGGGCCTGCCGGTCATCACCCTCGATGCGGCGGGAAACGCCGCCGGCGGTCGGCGAATTGGGCATCAGCACCATGTAGCGGCCGGCCAGCGAGATGTAGGTGGTCAGCGCGGCGCCTTTGTTGCCGCGTTCTTCCTTATCGACCTGAACGACCACTTCCTGGCCTTCGCGTAGGTATTCCTTCATGCCGGCCTTGTTCGGATCGACACCGGGTACGAAATAGTCGCGGGAGATTTCCTTCAGCGGGAGGAAGCCGTGGCGGGGACCGCCGTAATCCACGAAAGCCGCCTCGAGAGAGGGTTCCAGCCGGACGATCCGGCCTTTGTAGATGTTGGATTTCTTCTGTTCTTTGGCTGGCTGCTCGATGTCGATGTCGTAAAGCTGTTGTCCATCGACAATCGCCACGCGCAGTTCTTCAGCCTGCGTGGCATTGATTAACATCCGTTTCATTGTAATATCCTCACGCGCTCTACCGTAAGGATCGCCGAGTTCGGCATGCTTCCAAGGCACTTCCGAATTGTTCAGCGCTACCAGACCATAAGCGAACTTACGGGAGCGCAAATCTGTTGTTTCGTTAAAGGGGCCAAACCACGCCGAGCGTCGTTCGGACTATATGCAGGTTCGATGAAGCCCGCCAAGCGCTTTACATGGTCACTCCCTGGGAGTGTGGGGCGCTTATTGGGATACACTAGGCACTGGCTTTCGGCCGGCAACAAGTGAAATCAACATCTTACTTGCCCGCCTAGTTTAACAGATGGAACCAAAATGAACAGAGTTTCCTTGAATCCGGGCGTAAAAATGGTCAAAGTCCCGGACGACAGGGCCGGACAGCGTCTGGATAATTTCCTGCTCGGGCAACTCAAAGGGGCTCCCAGAAGCCTGATTTACAAGATAATCCGGGACGGCCAGGTTCGCATCAACGGCAAACGTGCCAAGCCCGACAGCCGTTTGGAAGCCGAGGATGAGGTCCGTATCCCACCGGTCAAGATCGACCAGGCCGATGAGGACCGTGCCCCGCCGAAATCCATGCTCGAGCGTTTGGCGGCCAGCATCGTCTTCGAGGACAAAGCCTTGTTGGTCCTGAACAAGCCCTCGGGAATCGCCACCCATGGGGGCAGCGGCGTGTCCTTCGGGGTCATCGAGGGGCTTCGGGCATTGCGTCCGAACGAACCGCTCGAATTGGTCCACCGATTGGATCGGGATACCTCCGGGGTCTTGGTATTGGCTAAAAAACGCTCAGCCTTGCTGCAATTGCAGGCCCTGATGCGTGGCGATGAGGACGAAGACGGCCCGGAAAAGCAGTATCTGGCATTGCTGGTCGGCAAAATGCCGAACGGCACCATGACCGTCAATGCCCCCTTGCAGAAGTCGGTCATCCGGGGCGGCGAGCGCATGGTCCGGGTCGATCCGGCCGGCAAGGCCTCGACCAGCCATTTCACCCTGCTGGAACGCCGGGGCGGCCACAGTTTCTGCAAAATCCGCATTGAAACCGGTCGCACCCATCAGATCCGCGTGCATGCCGCCCATATCGGTCATCCAGTGGCGGGTGATGACAAATACGGGGACAAGGAAGCCAACAAGAAACTGGCCGCAAATTACGGGCTCAAACGTCTGTTCCTGCATGCCGCGTCCATGCAGTTCGCATTGAATGACGGGCAATCGCCTTACACGCTGAACGCGCCGCTGGCTCCTGAATTGAATGCCGTATTGGACCGGTTAGCGGACGAGTAGGGCGTCGGCCTTGGCCGCGCAGATGAAATCATTCAGGCTCAGGCCGCCGACGTCGTGCGTGGAAAAACGGATTTCGCAGCGGTTGTAGTGCACGCCCAGATCCGGGTGGTGGTCTTCGCGGTGGGCGATGAATGCCAACGCATTCACGAAGGCCATGGTCTGATGGTAGTTCTCGAAGGGAACGATTTTGAAAAGCGCCTGTCCATTCTCGGTCAGCTGCCAGCCGTCGAGCAGGGCCATCAGGGTTTCGGCCTGATGCGGATCCAGGCGGTGTTCCGGACCGCTGAGCGGGTGGCAGTGCTGTTGCTGCAATGGCGTATCCATCATCGTTCCATTCATTGGGGTTTCACTAGTTTAAGGTAAAATGACGGCATGATTGAAATCACCGAATCCGCACAGAATCACTTCCGGCAACTCCTGCACAGTCAGGGCGGCGATGCCGTGGGCATCCGCGTCAGCGCATTGAATCCGGGAACGCCGTCCGCCGATGCCCGGCTCGAGTTCGCCGATGCCGGCGACCTGCTCGGAGACGAATGGCAGGTCGAGTGCGCCGGGTTCGTCCTGTATGTCGATGCCGCCAGCGTCAAATTCCTGGATGGTGCCCACATCGACATCAGCGCCACAGCGACCGGCAGCCAGCTGACCATCCGGGCTCCCAACATCAAGGGCAAGGCGCCGGATGCGGAAAGTTCGCTCGCCGAACAGGTGATGTGGCTGATCGAATCCGAAATCAATCCGCAGCTGGCATCGCACAAGGGCCGCGTCAGCCTCGACTCCATCGATGCCGACAATGTCGTCTACCTGCGTTTCGGCGGCGGCTGCCACGGTTGCGGCATGGCCGATGTCACGCTCAAGCAGGGCATCGAAAAAACCATGATGGCGAAGATTCCGCAGATCAGCGCCGTCCGCGACGCGACCGACCACAGTTCCGGCTCGGCGCCTTTCATTCCGCGTTGATACCTCGAATACTGCTGTTCGGCCTGATTCTCGCCGGACATGCCGGATTTTTGCTCTGGCTCGATGCCACCACGCGCTACCGGATTCCGAAGCAGGAGTGGCAGTCCCGCACGGTGGTTGAATTCGTAACGCGGAAACCTCCGGTGCTACCGCTTCCGCCCGGAAAATCAATTGTGAAAGATTCCGGGCGCACTTCCAATAAAGCGGCTACGGCGCCATCTGAAAACAATGAACCGGTCAAATCACCGGCAGTGCCCGATGACAAGGCCGCGTTGCGAATCGTCGATGGCGAGGGTCGAGTCTGGATTCCGCAGGCGGCCAAGGATGAGTTTCTGGGCAACGGACAATCCAGGCAATTCGACATCCAGCGCGACGGTCTGGATGACATGGATGCGCTGCTCAGGCGCCCAGTGGTGTTGGATTACCGGTCGACGCGTTTCGATGCGGTCTGGCAGGGCGACAAACCGCGGCTTACCCGCGTCCTTGAAGCGGCCGTTGAGAAAACCACGGCGACGGTCAAGATTCCCATTCCCGGCAGGCCGGGTGCGCATCTGCAATGTAAATTGATGGTGCTGGCTGCGTCCGGAGGCTGCGGTTTTACCGCCAACGATGATGGCTACTTCGTTGCTCGAGATGACCCCGATACGCTAAGCCCTGAAGAGGAGCGCCAATGCCAAGCGTGGTGGGGTCTGATTGTTTCCGCAAAGACGCAGGGAGAATGGCGGCGCACGCGCAACCTGTACGAACAGGAATGCCGGAAGCCCGCCGCCAAACCCTAGGCAAGAAAAAAGCGGACCGGAGTCCGCTTTGATTCGGTAAGGGCACGCAGGATTATTTGACGACGCCCATTTGGCCCTTCAACGAGCCGTAGTAAACCGCCAGATTGGCCATGTCGGCGTCAGTCAGCGCCTGCACCTGGCCGGCCATGACGGCGTTGACGCGTTTACCCGACTTGTATTCCTTCAAGGCTTTCAGCAGGTAATCCGGATATTGCCCTGCCAGCTTCGGATAGGTGTTGTCGAGGGTCTTGTTGCCGTCGGCGCCATGACAGGCGGCACAGGCAGTGGCTTTCTGTTTGCCGGCGGCGGCATCGCCTTTGACGCCGATGGCGGCGGCTTGACCGGCCAGACAGAACAAGGCGACGGCGAGGAGGGTGTTGATCTTCATCGTTGGGTCCTTTATTTGGCCGGTTTCAGCGTGGAAACATAGGCGGCGATGTCGGCGATATCCTGGGCACTGAAGCTCTTGGCCTGGGCACCCATGGTCGGGTGGTTGCGCTCGCCTTTGGCATAGGCGGTGAGTGCGTTGACGATGTAGGCTTCGTTTTGTCCGCCGATTTTCGGGACATGGTAGCTCGGATAGGCATTCTTGTATTCGGGAATGCCATGGCAGCCGGTGCAGGTATAGGCCAAAGCCTTGCCTTTCTGGGCATCGCCCTTGGCCAGGCAGGTGCTGCCGGCCAGAGCCAGCACTAAACCGATGAAGAGGGACGTTTTGGTCATAGCAAAATGCCGAAGTGGGTTAAAGTCCGCCAATTATACCTAAAATTCACCGGAATCAGGCAAGTATGTATGACTTTAGGCAGGTACGCCGGGGCAGTATTCCCGTTACCATTTCCACTAAATTCCCCTGTTACGGTAACCGGTACGCCCATGCATCCTACCTTCAAACAAGTAAAAACCGCGGCCCTGATGTTGGCCATTGCCTTGGCCCTGAGCGCCTGTGGCGGCAAGCCCGACGGTGCCGATGCAGGCAAAGCCGAAGCCGCAGCCGAACAGGACAAGCAAGGCAAGGACGGTAAGCCCAAGGAACCCGAAGCGGTTCCGGTCGAAGTCGTGACCGCGGCCAGCCAGAGCATCAACGCCAGCTATGACGGCACCGCCAATCTGGAGGCGCCGAACGAGGCCCAGGTCGTGGCCAAAAGCTCCGGCGTGATGGTGTCTCAGCTGGCCGAAGAAGGCGATACCGTCCGTCAGGGTCAGGTACTTGCAAGGATCGATCCCGCCCGGGCACAACTGGAAGTCCAGCGCTCCCAGGCGACCGTCAACAAACTCAGCAACAACTTCGCCCGTGCCCAGGAACTGCGCAAACAGAATCTGATTTCGGCCGAAGCGCACGACCAGATCCGCTTCGATCTTGAATCAGCCAAGGCCAGTCTGAATCTGGCACGACTGGAACTGTCCTATACCAATGTCACTGCCCCGATTTCCGGCGTCATCGCGCAACGCATGGTGAAGCAGGGGAATCTGGTCGCACTGAATTCCCCGGTTTTCCGCATCGTCAATACCCAGTATCTTGAAGCGGTGATGAATGTCCCCGAACGCGAGCTTGCCTTGATCAAAGCGGGCATGCCGGTGCGCATGGTCGTCGATGCCGTGCCCGGTCAGGCTTTCGAAGGCCGGGTCGACCGGGTCAGTCCGGTCATGGAAGCCGGCAGCGGCACGTTCCGTGTCACCTGTGCTTTCGATGGCAAGCAGATCCTGCGCCCCGGGATGTTCGGCCGATTCGAAATCATCTATGACCGCCGCGAAAACGTTCTGACCATTCCCCGGACCGCGATGCTGGAAGACGAAACCGATCCGGCCGTCTATGTCGTCCGCTCAGGGAAGGCGATGCGCGCACCAATCAAAATCGGTTACAGCAGCGGTGAAATCGCCGAAGTCGTATCCGGCCTGAAAGCGGGCGACCAGATCATCACCGCCGGCAAGGTCGCCGTCCGGGACGGTGCCGCCGTGGCCGTGATCGCCATTGACGGCAAGACCGTGGCACAGCCCAAGAAAGACGACAAAAAAGCGGATGCCACCCGATGAGTCTGGTCGAATTCTCGACACGGCGGCGGGTGACCGTCGCGATGGTCACGTTCACCTTCGTGCTGTTCGGACTGATCGCTCTCGGCAGCCTGAAGGTCAATCTGTTGCCGGACCTGAGCTATCCCACGCTGACCGTCCGTACCGAATACACCGGCGCAGCGCCGGCTGAAATCGAAACCCTGATCAGCGAGCCTTTGGAAGAGTCGCTCGGCGTCGTCAAGAATCTGCGCAAGATCAAGTCGGTTTCGCGTACCGGCCAAAGCGACGTCGTGCTGGAATTCGCCTGGGGTACCGACATGGACCAGGCCGGGCTGGAAGTCCGTGACAAGCTGGAACTGCTGCGGCTGCCGCTTGAAGCGAAATCCCCAGTCGTGCTGCGCTTCAATCCAAGCACCGAACCGATCATGCGCCTCGGTCTAGTGTTGCCCGAGAAGGTTTCCGGCAGCCGGCAGGCCGAGCTGATCCAGTTGCGCCGTTTTGCCGAAGAAGACCTCAAGAAGCGTCTGGAGCCGGTGGATGGCGTTGCAGCGGTCAAGGTCGCGGGCGGCCTCGAAGATGAAATCCAGGTCGCCATCGACAACGAGCGGCTGTCGCAACTGAATCTTTCGGTTGAAACCGTAATCAACCGCCTGCGCCAGGAAAACATCAATATTTCCGCCGGCCGCATCGAAGAGGGCAGTGAGCGCTATCTGGTGCGCACGGTCAACCAGTTCGCCGATCTCGATACCATGGCCGATATGCTGGTGGCCAATACGGCGTTCGGAATTCCGGTCAAGCTCAAAGATGTCGCGACCGTCACCCAGGGTTACAAGGAGCGGCAGGCCATCATCCGCGTCGGCGGCAGGGAGGCGATCGAGCTTGCCCTTTACAAGGAAGGCGATGCCAATACCGTCGCCGTGGCCACATCGGTCAAGCAGGCCCTGCAGCGCATGCAGAGCGATGACGGCAATGCCCCAGGGCGTTCTTCACCGGCGGCTGAAAACGGCGTCTATCAGATCGATGGTCTGGAACTGACCACCATCGAAGACGCTTCCCTGTTCATCGAGAGCGCCTTGTCGGAAGTCAAAAAGGAAGCGCTGCTCGGGGGTGTTTTCTCGATTCTGATCATTTTCTTCTTCCTGCGGGACGGCTGGAGCACGTTTGTCATCAGTCTGTCGCTGCCGATTTCGATCGTGGCCACGTTCTTCTTCATGGACCAGCTCGGCCTCAGTCTGAACGTCATGTCCCTGGCCGGACTAGCCTTGGCGACGGGCATGGTGGTCGACGATTCCATTGTGGTACTCGAATCCATCGCCAAAGCGCGCGAACGCGGTCTCGGCATTCTCGACGCCGCCATCAAGGGCGCCGGCGAAGTCAGCATGGCCGTGGTCGCCTCGACCTTGACCACCGTGGCGGTATTCTTCCCCTTGGTTTTCGTGGAAGGCGTCGCCGGACAGCTTTTCAAGGATCAGGCACTGACGGTTTCCATCGCGCTGATGATTTCGCTGGTGGTCTCCTTGACCTTGATTCCGATGCTGTCTTCGCTGAAAGCGCATTCTCCGATGGCTTTTCCCGAGGATGAGCAGCAGCCTTTGACTGCCGGTGAGAAGTGGCGGCAGTTCATCGAGAGCGTGAAGGACCTGTTCCGCTATCCGCTGCAGGGCACATGGAACAGGATTCTGGCCTATGCGGCTTTCGTGGTGCTGATGCCGCTGAAACTGATCGCGGCATTGGTCTACGCCATTGCCTTGCTGTTCAGTCTGATTTACCCCTTGGTGGTTTTCGGCATCACCTGGCTCATCGCCGCATTCAGCCGTCTTGGCCGGGGAACCGGCGGAAATGCCATGGTCAGGCTCGGCGATTTCATCATCAAGCCCTATGATTACGCGGCAGCTTACTACCACGACATCCTGCCGAAAGCCCTCGAGCAGCCGCGTAAAATCCTGACCGGTGCCGCCGTAGCCTTCATCGCCTCGCTGCTATTGGCGACGACCTTGGGCTCGGATCTGATTCCGCAGTTAGCCCAGGACCGGTTCGAAATGACCGCCAAGCTGGCGCCGGGAACCCGGCTGGAAGAAACCGACCAGTTGGTCAGTGCCATCCAGTCCAAACACAAAGCCGATACCGATATCCAGGCGCTGTATGGTGTCAGTGGCTCCGGAACGCGGCTGGATGCCAACCCGACCGAGTCCGGCGAGAACATCGCCAAGCTCAGCGTGGTCCTCGGCAAAGGCTATAGCCGTGACAGCGAGGCCGCCATCACCGAACGTCTGCGCGAAACCATGCGTGATTATCCGGATGTGCAGGTCAAGTTCGGACGTCCGGAACTGTTCAGCTTCTCGACTCCGCTCGAAATCGAAATCCGCGGTGCCGACCTGAAATCCCTGGAACAGTCGGCGCGAAAGCTTGCCGGAATGATGCAGAAGGCCGAACATTTCGCCGACGTCAAATCCAGCGTCGAGCAGGGTTACCCGGAAATCCAGATCATCTTCGATCAGGAGCGGGCCGCCGCGCTCGGACTGACCTCCCGTCAGATCGCCGATCAGGTAGTCAAGCAGGTACGCGGCGAAGTGGCCACCCGTTACAGTTTCCGTGACCGGAAAATCGATGTGCTGGTGCGTGCCAAAGAACAGGCACGTTCCTCGGTTGACGATATCCGCAACATCATCATCAACCCGGCCGCACCGCAGCCGGTCACGCTGGCGTCTGTCGCCCAAGTGGTCGAAACCATCGGGCCAAGCGAAATCAACCGTGTCGACCAGACCCGTGTCGCGATCATTTCGGCCAACCTCCGCGATATCGATCTGGGTACGGCCGTTGCGGAAGTGCGTGACATGGTGGCGGCCGATCCGCTGTCGGCCGATGTCCGCATCGCCTTCGGCGGCCAGAGCGAGGAGCTCGACCGTTCGCGTAATTCGCTGTTCTTCGCCTTCGGTCTTGCGATTTTCCTGGTCTATCTGGTTATGGCTTCGCAGTTCGAATCGCTGCTGCACCCCTTCGTCATCCTGTTTTCGATTCCGCTGGCGATGGTCGGTGCCGTTCTGGCGCTCTGGCTGAGCGGATCGCCGATTTCGGTGGTGGTCTTCATCGGATTGATCCTACTGGTCGGCATCGTGGTCAAAAACGCCATCGTGCTCATCGACAAGGTCAATCAGCTGCGCGAAGAAGGCGTCGCCAAACGCGAGGCCATCTGCCAGGGTGCCGAGTCGCGGCTGCGTCCGATCATCATGACCACCCTGACCACTCTGTTCGGTTTCGCGCCGCTGGCTTTCTTCGGCGGCGAGGGTGCCGAGGTGCGTGCACCGATGGCGCTGACCGTCATCGGCGGTCTGACGGTATCAACCTTGCTCACCCTCGTGGTCATCCCGATCGTTTACGATCTGCTCGACCGCAAGCCGGATAGCTATTACAAGGCCCGCGGTGCGCAGCATCACGATGCCCTGGAAGGCGGGAGCGTCCGGTGAAAAGCCTCGCCGAACTGAGTCTGCGCCGGCCGGTCACGGCGGTGATGTGTTTCATTTCACTGGTCGTTATCGGTCTGCTGGCGGCGGTCCGCCTGCCGCTGGAGCAGTTCCCGGACATCAACGTGCCGTTCGTCTTCGTCAGCGTGCCGTATCCGGGATCCACGCCGCAGGAAGTGGAGCGCCAGATCACACGCCCGGTCGAGGAAGCCCTGTCGACGCTGCCCGGCATCTCGATGATGAATTCGACATCGCGCTCGGACAATTCCGGCATCTTCCTGATGTTTTCGGACTGGGACCGCGATATCGCCATCACCGCCAGCGAGGCGCGCGACCGCATCGACGCCATCCGCTCCGAGCTGCCCGATGACGTCCAGCGCTACTTCGTACAGAAATTCTCGCCAAACGACGAACCCTTGCTGCGTGTGCGTTTTGCTTCAGATCAAGATCTGAAAAACAGTTACACGCTGATACAAAATTCCATCCAGAAGCGCATCGAACGGATTCCCGGAGTCGCCCGCGTCGACATCACAGGTGCGCCGCCTCCGGAGGTCGAAATCGCCATCGACCCCGTCCGCCTCGCCAGCCACAATGTCGGTCTCAACGAGCTATCAGCGAAACTGCAGTCGGTCAATTTTTCGGTTTCGGCCGGTGACATCAACGACCGCGAGCGCCGCATCCGCGTGCAGCCGGTCGGCGAAATCAAGACGGTCGAAGAACTGCGCAGCCTGCCCTTGAACGACAAGGGTCTGCGGCTAGAGGACATCGCCGATGTCCGCTTCAAGCTGCAGCGCCAGGACTTCGGCCGCCGCCTTGACGGACGCCCGGCGGTGGGTGTCGATATCCTGCGCGAACAGAACGCCAATCTGGTCACCGTCGCCGATGCCATCCATGCCGAGATTGAAAAAATCAAGGAAGATCCGGATCTGGCCGGCATCAAGTTCATCATCGTCAGTGATGCGGCGGAAAGCGTAAAAAGCTCCATCGCCGAACTGATCGAGGCCGGCATCGTCGGTTCGCTGCTGTCGATCATCGTGCTCTTTTACTTCCTGCGGCACTGGCCTTCCACCCTGATGGTCAGTCTCGCGATACCGATCTGCATCGTGATCACCCTCGGAGTGATGTACTTCACCGGCATAACCTTGAACGTGCTGTCGATGATGGGGCTATTGCTGGGCATCGGCATGCTGGTCGACAATGCGGTTGTGGTGGTCGAAAGCATCTACCAGTACCGGGAAAAATATCCCGACAATCCGATGATGTGCGCCATCGAGGGTACCAAATCGGTACAGCTGGCCATATCCTGCGGCACCCTGACGTCGATCATCGTGTTCCTGCCGAACCTGTTCGGCGAGACGAATTTCATCTCGATCTATCTGTCGCAGGTGGCGCTGACCATCACCATTTCGCTGTTGGCTTCCTGGCTGGTCGCGGTGAGCCTGATTCCGATGATTTCGGCACGGCTGAAGACGCCGCCAGCCATCACCCAGGCGCATGGCTTCGTGCCGGCACTGACACGCCGTTACGGCAGTTTTCTGGCTTGGACGCTGAACAACCGCCGGCTTTCGATGCTCGGCATCCTGTTCATCATCATGGTCAGCATGGTCCCCTTCAAATTCACTAAGTTCGACATGAATTCGAACGAGGTCGGCCGTGAACTGTCCATGTATTTCAAATGGAACGGCGCCTATTCGCTCGAACAGATGTCGGATGAAGTGGCGAAGGTCGAGCAGTTCATGAACGGGAACCGCGATCGCTACCAGATAAAACAGGTCTACGTGTATTTCAGCGAGCAGGGATGGGGCGGCATGAACCTGACGCTGCGTGATGATCTCCGATCCTGCAACAGCTTCGTATCCCGTGGCATCCGCCTGGTGAATCCGGATTATCTGTGCGCCATGCCGTCGGAGCAGGTCCAGGAAATGATCCGTTCCGAGATTCCGAAGTTCGCGCGTGCCGAGGTAGGCTTCCAGGGCGGTGGCGGTCCCGGCGGCGGTGGCGGCGGCGGGCAGGATAACAGCGTTGAAATATTCCTCAGCGGCGATTCCACCGAAATGCTGAAGAAAATCGGAACCGAGATGATTCCGGTTCTGGCCAAACAGCCGGAACTCCGGGACGTGCGCCTGAATACCGGCGATGAAAACAGCGAGATCCGCGTCAGTGTCGACCGGGAGCGGGCCGGCGCGCTCGGTTTCAGTGCGCAGGACGTCGCCCAATACATCAGCATCGCCCTGCGTGGTACGACGCTTCGCGAGTTCCGCAAGGATGATCAGGAAATCCCGATGTGGGTCCGCTTCGCCGGTGCCGAGCAATTCCGTGTGGAAGAGCTCTCGGGCCTGACGCTGCGTCGGCCGGACGGAACCACCGTTCCGCTGATGTCGGTCATCAACGTCGAAGTCCGCAAGGGTGACAGCGAAATTTACCGCCAGGACCGTCTGACATCGCTCTCCATCAAGGCCAACAAGGCCGATAACGTGACGACCGAAGAGGCGATGGCGGCCTTCAAGAAGGTGCTCAGCAACCTGCCTCCAGGCTATTCCTGGAGCGAGAGCCAGGGTGGTTTCAACGGCGGCGATGCCGCCGAACAGATGGGAATCAACACGCTCATAGCATTGTTGATGATCCTCATCGTCATGGCCGCCTTGTTTGAGTCCTTGCTGATGCCGCTCGCGATCCTGACCAGCATCCTGTTCTCGGCGCTCGGCGTATTCTGGCTTTTTGCCATGACCGGTACCACATTTACGATCATGGCCTCCATCGGCATCCTCGTGCTGATGGGGGTGGTGGTGAACAACGGTATCGTCTTGTTCGAACACATCAATGCGCTGCGCCGCAGCGGCTATGCCCGTTCCGATGCGCTCATCATGGGCTGCAAGGAGCGCATGCGCCCGATTCTGATGACCATGGGCACCACCATTCTGGGCATGTTGCCCCTGTGTTTCGGCACGACCCAGATCGGCGGCGATGGCCCGGCATATTACCCGATGGCTCGGGCGGTGGTGGGCGGATTGGCATTCTCGACCATCGTCAGCCTGATTTTCCTGCCGACCATTTACGCCGCTCTGGATGATCTGCGCATCAAGACCAGTGCCGTCATCGCGCGCGCCAAGGTCAAAGCGCCGCTCGCACGTTTCGTCAAACCGGCCTGAGGGCCGGTCAACCGAGTTTGATGAAGAAAGCCGCGCCGGCAATCCAGACCGCAAGAGCCGTGCCGGAGTTGGTCAGGATGAAATTCACCAGGATGCGGGCGAAGCGGTTCTTCCACCATCCCGAAATTTCGACGGTATCGTCTTTGAGTTTCAGCAAATCTTCATAGGTCGGTTTGCGGAGTTTGGCTTCCACATAGGCCGAAACCATGCCAGAGCTCAGCGCCGGATGCAACGGTGTCAATGGCGATGCGATGAATGCAGCCAGGCAACTCAGCCAATGGCCCCTGGCCGCGATGCATCCGACCATTCCGCCGAAGCCGGTGATCAGCGCCCACTGCAGCAGCAGCATGCCGGCCATCTTCATGCCGCCTTCGTGGATTCCCCAGGCGAAACCGCCGATCAGGAAAAGGGCGATGAACAGGCTGAACCAGGGAATGCCGGATTTCGTAGGCAGGGTTTCCAGGTCCGCTATCACCGCGGCATCCATGTTTGCCGGGTCCTGCAATGCCCGTTCAAGGCCCGCAAGGTGCCCTGCGCCGACAACCGCAAGCACCTGTTTGACGTCGGAATGCGTATGCAACTGCAGCAATTTGGCGGCCATGTAGCGGTCGCGTTCGGCGATGATGCTTTCGTACAATTCGGGAGTCTGTTTGGCGAACTCACCGAAGCTCGATTCCAGCATGTCGCCTTCTTTGAGCTGTTCGATTTCCGTCTCGCCGATGTCATCGGAACTGATCAGGCTGGCGCCGAGTCCGGCGGCCAGCTGGCCGCGTTTGAAAAAGCCCAGTTTCGACCAGCTCCGTTTCAGCGTGATGCCGGCATCGCGGTCGATCAGGGCCATGCGCAGGTTCCGTGCCACGGCTTCCTGGGCCGCCGCCTTGAGTTCGGCGCCGGGCTCGATGCCGAGTTGCTCGGCCAGCCGGCGCTGGTAAGCGGCCAAGGAAAGATTCGCGGCAACCAAGCCGATTTTATCCTCCTTGATGATCTGGAAGATGTCGAGCTTGTAGAGCGCGTCGGGTTGGGTCAGTTGCCGATGCCGGTTGGCATCGAGTTCCACGGCGATGGTGTCGAAACCACCATCATCGATGGCGGCTTTCACCGCTTCTAGGCTCTTCACCGAAACATGGGCGGTACCGAGCAGGGTGTAGATGATCCCGTTGACGGTGCATTGGCGGACCGGCTGGCCGGCGAAGTCGGGCAGGCTCATCGACGGCTCAATCGCGGTAGCGTTTCAGCAGATCGGCATAAGCATCGATCCGTCGGTCACGCAGGAACGGCCACATGCGCCGGACCTGTTCGCTGCGCGCCAAATCAAGCTCGGCGTAAAGTGTTTCCGGGGCGTCAGTACCGGCTTCGGCCAAAATTTCACCTTGCGGGCCGAGCACATGCGAGCTGCCCCAGAAGCGGATGCCGCTGGCGCCGAGCGGAGAGGCTTCGAAACCGGTGCGATTGCAGCTCAATACCGGAATGCCGTTGGCGACCGCATGACCGCGGTGGCTCAGCATCCAGGCTTGCCGTTGGCGGGCCTGCTCTTCGGCGGTGTCATCCGGATCCCAGCCGATCGCAGTCGGATAGACCAGCACTTCGGCTCCGGCCAGTGCCATCAGCCGTGCGGCTTCCGGATACCATTGGTCCCAGCACACCAAAACGCCGATTTTGCCAAGACTGGTCTGAATTGGGTTGAAACCGAGATCACCCGGCGTGAAATAGAATTTTTCGTAGAAACCCGGATCATCCGGAATATGCATCTTGCGGTATTTGCCGAGCAGGGCGCCGTCTTTTTCGAACACCACGGCGGTGTTGTGATACAGACCGGCGGCGCGGCGCTCGAACAGCGAGCCGATCAGCACCACACGGTTTTTCGCCGCGATGGCAGATAGCCGTTCGGTGCTTGGGCCGGGTATTGCCTCGGCCCGATCGAATTCGGCTGCCGATTCGTGCTGGCAGAAATACGGGCCGTTGTGCAGTTCCTGCAGCAAC
>JBMSNF010000029.1:0-15410 GCA_049421545.1 Arenimonas sp. | reverse complement strand
CCGTTTGATCCACCGCGCCCTGCTGTCCGGTCTGCCGACGCAGATCGGACACCGGAATGACAAAGGTAGTTTCGATGCGCCGCGACAGCGCCGTTTCAATGTGTTTCCAGCCTCACCTCTGGCGAAACAGCCGCCGTCCTGGTGTCTGGTCGGCAATCTGCTGGATACCCAGAAGGTGTGGGGATTGATGGCGGCCCGCATCGAGCCCGACTGGCTGGTCGAGGAATGTCCGCATCTGCTCACGCGCACGTATCACGATCCGCATTGGTCACGTCGGCAGGGCAGGGTGGTCGGCCATTGCCAGATCAGTCTGCTCGGGCTGTTGCTGGTCGCCAAAAAGCCCGTGCACTATGGCGGGTTGTTTCCGGAGGAGGCACGTGGCATTTTCATCCGGCAGGCTTTGCTGACCGGTGAGATCAACACGCGGGCGGGTTTCGTCGCGCGCAATCTGCAGACCTTGGCCAAGGCCCATGATGAGGAAGCCAAACAGCGCCGCAGCGGCCTGGTGGTGGATGAAGAATGGCAGACCCGCTGGTATCTGGACCGCATTCCACCAGAAATCAATACTTCCGAATCGCTGGACAAGTGGTTCCGGGCCCTGCCCGATCAAAAAAAACAGGGCCTGCTTTGGCAGCAGGGCGATCTGATGTTGGCCGAGCAGAGTGCTGCGGTGCGTTTCCCGGATTTTTTTCCGATCGGCGGCAATCGCCTTGCACTGCATTATGTGTTCGCTCCGGGCGAACCCGAAGACGGCGTCACCCTCGATGTGCCGATTCATCTGCTGAACGCCTTGGATGAAGCGCGCCTGAGTTGGCTGGTGCCCGGACTGGTCGAGGAAAAAGCCGCCGCACTGATCCGCGCGTTGCCGAAAGCGCTTCGCCGGAATTATGTGCCGGCGCCGGATTTCGCGCGGGCGTTTTCCCAAGCCTATCCCGATGGCGATGCCGATGCACTGGAAGGCGCTTTGGCGCGGTTCCTGACCCGAAGCACCGGTGCTCCGGTGACGGCATTGGATTTCACAGCGGCGGTGCTTGATCCGCACATGTCCATGAATCTGCGTCTTGCCGATCGTCAGGGCCGGATTCTGGCACAGTCGCGGCACCTCGGGGATCTGCAGCTGCGCTTTGCCGCCTTGGCCGAACGCGCGTTTTCCGAGCAGGCCGGGCAGGCCTTCGAGAACAGGGTTCTGGCGGGATTCCCCGATGAAGACATTCCGGAAAGCGTGACCACCGAGGCCGGACTGGCCGCTTATCCGGCCTTGGTCCGGGAGGACGATGGCGTGCATCTGCGGGCGGTGGCAGGACGCGATGAGGCGCAAAGGCTGCATTCGGAAGCTGTCAGGCATCTGTTGATGGAAAGTCTGCGCGACAAGCGCAAATCCGCCGCCAAACAACTGCCGGTCGATCCGCGTTTGGGACTGCTTTACGCGACGCTCGAATCCGCCGAGCGTCTGCGCGCCGATTGCGTGCAGGCCGCCTGCAATGCGCTTCTGCAAAGTGATTACGCCCATATCCGCAGCCGCAGCGAGTTCGATGCCGTTTCGCGGACGCTGGCCGGCGAACTGTTCGGACACAGCATGGCGGTGCTGGCGTTGTTGCAGGAATGCATGGCCTGCACCGCGCGCATCCGCGCACAACTGAAGCCTGAGCTGATGGGCTGGGCCAGCGGCAATGTGGCCGACATCAAGGCGCATCTGGACCGTCTGGTGTTCCCGGGGTTTCTGGCCGCCCATCCGGCAGCCTTCCTGAAGCAGCTGCCGCGTTATCTGAAAGCGCTGCAACTGCGTCTTGAGCGGGCGTTGCTCGATCCGGTCAAGGATCAGACGCGTCTGCTGGAAGCTAAATCCTTCAACGATGCGGTGATCCGTATCTTGCAGCAGCCGACGGACTCTCCGGAATGGCATCGATTCCGACAGGATGTCGAAGAGCTTAATGTGCAGATTTTCGCGCAGGAACTTGCAATCAAAGGCGCGGTATCCCGCAAGGGCTTGGTGCGCCAGATGGCCGCTTTTATTTGATGCGCCGGACCTTGACCCAGCTGTTGTAACCTTCGACCTGCAGCTTCCATCCCGAAAGATAGTTGTGCACAAGCCGTACTTTAGGATTGGTCAGCTTGCTGGCGTAGAGCTCGCCGGGCGCCGCCTGCATCCAGACCTGGCCGTTGGCCAGCGTGAATTCGGTGTAGCCGCGCCAACCCCGGAAATCGCCGACCAGAGTGCTGTTGATGTCCGATAGATCCTCGGCCGGTTTCTCGACCTGTTTTTCGACGACCTTTTCAACCACGACGGTCTTGACGCCGGTAATCCAGTTGTCGAGCTGCTTGAGCTCTTCGGCGCTGAGCTTGTCCAGACCGGCTGCCTTGAACTGCTCCGCTCCCATCCGTTCGCGCAGGGACCCGGAGCCGGAGGATTGCGCCAGGGCGTTGCCGCCGGCAAGAACAAGCAGGGTAAAAAGAAGAAAAGGTTTCATGCCGGCTCCCGGATTTTTGTCATACTGTCCTAGTGTAATGTATTTTTCCGGAATCCCGTGCCCAAAGCCGCCGCCAACGTGACCCAACGACTCGCCGTCTGGCAACAGAAGCCGGAATTCGCGGCGGTGACGGCCAGTGCCGCCTTGACCATGGATGCCGCCGGCCAGGAGGAGTTGTTGGCGCTCTGGGAGGTCCTTGCGGGGCTGTCCGCCGATCCCGATATGCTGATTGCGGCCGCCGTGTATCTGGCACCCTCGCTGCAAACCGAACGTTTCGTGCTGAAACCGGAGCAGCTCCGTCTGCTGGACGGCCTGAACGCCTCGCGCAAGGTCTGGGACATTTACCGACAGCATGGCCGCAGCGGCAATGCCGAGGGCCTGCGCCGTCTGTTGCTGGCCATCATTCTGGATCTGCGCGTGTTGATCGTGCTGCTGGCCTGGCAGCTGGTGCAGATGCGCAAAGCGGTATCCTGGCCGGAGCCGGAGCGTCTAGCCTTGGCGCACCTGACCGCGGACATCCATGCGCCGCTCGCCAACCGGCTCGGCATCTGGCAGTTGAAATGGGAGCTGGAGGATCTGGCGTTCCGCATCATGAAGCCGGAGCAGTATCAGGCCATCGCCCGCCAGCTTCAGGAAAAGCGCGGTCTGCGCGAACGCTACATCGAGCAGGCCACGCAGCAGATCCAGGCGGCGCTGGCGCAGGCCGGCATCATTGCCGACGTCGCCGGCAGACCGAAGCACATCACCAGCATCTGGAAAAAGATGCAGCGCAAGAATCTGGACTTCGAAGGGCTTTACGACATCCGCGCCATCCGCGTGCTGGTTGATGACGTCGCCGCCTGTTACAGCGTGCTGGGCCTGGTGCACCAGCTGTGGACACCGATTCCCGGCGAGTTCGACGATTACATCGCGCAGCCCAAGAGCAACAATTACCAGAGTCTGCATACCGCGGTGATCGGCCCGGACGGACTCGGCCTGGAAGTGCAGATCCGTACCCGCAAGATGCACGAGCATGCGGAGATGGGTGTGGCGGCACACTGGCGTTACAAGGAAGGCGGCAAGGCCCAGGGGGAATTCGAAAAGAAAATCGCGCAGATGCGGCAGCTTCTGGAAAACAGCAAGGCGGCCGACGAAACCGTGTTGATGGCCGGCCTTGGCACCGAGCTGGTCGAAGACCGCAAATACCTGCTGACGCCGAAAGGCGAGGTCATCGATCTGCCGGCAGGCGGCACCGTGCTTGATTTCGCCTATCACGTGCATACCGATGTCGGCCACCGCTGCCGCGGTGCCAAGGTCAACGGCCGCATCGTGCCCTTGGAGTACCGGCCGAACTCCGGCGACCGCATCGAAATCATGACCGGAAAGACCGGCGCCCCCAAGCGCGACTGGCTGTTGGCGTCCAACGGCTATCTGGTCAGCTCGCGTTCGCGCGACAAGGTGCGTGCCTACTTCTTCCGTCTGGACCGCCAGCGCAACCTCGAAGACGGCCGCGAGCTCCTGGAGAAGGAATTGCGCCGGGTGGCCATGATGCAGGCCGACCTGAAGCCGGTGCTCGACAAGTTCAAACTCCCCGACCGCGATGAACTGTGCATCGCTCTGGCGCTCGGCGACATCAGCCCCAGTCTGATTACGCGGGCGCTGCACGAGCACCTGCAGCCCGTTTCCGAAACCGCGCCCGTACGGCGCATACCCGCGCCACGCAAGGCCGCCGGACGCAGCGACATGACCGTGGAAGGCGTCGGCAATTTGCTGATGCAGCTGGCGCGCTGCTGCCAGCCGGTTCCCGGCGATGCCATCGTCGGCTATCTGACCAAAGGCAAAGGCGTCAGCATCCACCGCGCCAATTGCGCCAGTGCGGCCTATCTGATTTCGCAGCATCCGGAGCGGGAACTGCCGGTGAACTGGGGCAGCCGCGAAGACGGCCGCTACGAAGTATCCATCCTGATCCGCGCCTATGACCGCAAATGGCTGCTCAAAGATCTGACCAATCTGATCGCGCAGGCCAACGTCAACATCGCCGGCGTCAATACCCTGTCGCAGGGCGGTCCGATGGCTGAATTGAAAATGAACCTCAAGGTCGCCGATTTCGGACAGCTCAGCGCACTTCTGGGTAAGCTGGATGCCGTTCCCGGCGTACTGGAAGTCCGCCGTTTCTAGGGCGCACGCAAGCATCCGCCACCTGATAAAATGATCCGAACCCGGCCAAAACATTCCCGTGAACAGACCCGATAACGATACGGTACCCAACGACTCCATGCTCAAACGCGGGATATGGCGGCTTCTGTTCCTTGCGGTCGGCCTGTTCATCGGCATCGGCATTCCCTACATCTGGTATCTCGACAAGCAGGTGCGTGATCAATTCGCCCAGCTCAACTGGCAGGTGCCGACCAAAGTATTCGCACGACCGCTGGTCCTGAAGCCCGGACTGCCTCTGGATGGCAGCAGCCTCGAGCTGGAACTCCAGGCCGGCGGCTACAAGGACGATGGCCGAGGCGTTTTGGCCGGCAGCTACGGACGCAGCGGCGGCCGGTTCCGGCTGACCACCCGAGAATTCTTCGATGTCAACGGCAAGGTTCCTTCGCGCCATCTCGACGTGCTGCTGGTTTCCGGCCGCATCGCCGCGGTGCGCGATGTCAACACCCGCCGCAATCTCGCTTCCGCCAAAATCGATCCGGTACGGATTGCCACCCTGTACGGCAATACCACCGAAGAGCGCCGGCTGGTCAAGATCGACCGGGTGCCGAAATTACTGGTCGAGGGTTTGCAGGCCGTGGAAGACCGCAACTTCCAGAACCACATCGGCATCGACCCGATGGGCGTGGCGCGTGCCATTTATGTCAACATCCGCGAAGTCGGCTTCGAGCAGGGCGCCTCCACGCTGACCCAGCAGCTGGTGCGCAGCCTGTTTCTCAGCAACACCAAAACCATCACCCGCAAGGTCAAGGAAGCGCTGTACGCGCTCATCATCGAAGCACGCTTCGACAAGAAAACCATCCTCGAGGCCTATCTCAACCAGGTTTACCTCGGCCAGGTCGGCGACCAGTCCATCCATGGCATCGCCGCCGGCGCCGATTTCTGGTTCGGACGGGATGTTTCGCAATTGCAGGATCATGAAATCGCGTTGCTGATCGGCCTGGTGCAGGGCCCGTACTACTGGGATCCGCGCAAGCATCCGGAACGCGCGCTCAAACGCCGTGCCATCGTCATCCAGGAATTCCTCGAGGCCGGCCTGTTCACGCCCGAGCAGGCCGCAAAAGCCAAGGCAGCGCCTTTGGGAGTCGTGGCCAAACCCATCCTTGCCCGCAACCGTGCGCCGGCCTTTCTCGACATCGTGCGCCGCCAATTGGCCAAGGATTACGATAACGACGATCTGAGCGGGCAGGGCCTGACCGTGCTGACCACCTTGTCGCCGTCGGCGCAGACCTATCTGGAAAAAGCGGTGACCGGTACCCTCGCGCGCGTTGAGCGTGACAAGGGTCCCGAACTGCAGGCCGGCGCCATCGTGACCGAGGCGGGCACCGGCAACATCGTTGCGGCTGTCGGCAATCGCAACGTCGGCACCCCGGGGTTCAACCGTGCCGTGGATGCCAAACGGCCCATTGGATCCTTGATCAAGCCGTTCGTGTTCATGCTGGCACTGGCACGTCCCGATGATTGGTCGCTGTCGAGTTGGATCAGCGACGAACCGGTCGCGGTCAACACCGAAGACGGCAAAATCTGGGAACCGAAGAACTCCGACCGCAAGAGCCATGGTACGGTGACCTTGTCCTCGGCCTTGGCCAACTCCTACAATCAGGCCACGGTCCGTCTCGGCATGCAGGTCGGCCCCGGCCGTGTCGGCGAGCTGGTGCATGCGCTGACCGGCGAAAAGGTCAAAGCGCATCCTTCGTTGTTGCTGGGTGCGGCCGATCTGTCGGTCTATACCATGTCGCAGATGTACCAGTTCCTGGCATCCGGCGGCCGCGTACCGCCGCTGCAATCGGTGCGTGCCGTGCTTGATCCGCAGGGCAAGGCGCTCAGCAAATACGAAAAAGAACCGGTCATCGCCCAGAAAGGCGACGCCATGGCGGCGCGTCTGCTGGCATTCGGATTGCAGCAAACGGTGACTTCCGGCAGTGCCCGCGCCCTGCTTTCCGAAGGCCTGGGTGATCTGCAGTCGGCCGGCAAAACCGGAACCAGCAATGATTCGCGCGACAGCTGGTATGCCGGCTACACCGGCGACCATCTGGCGGTGATCTGGGTCGGCAACGACAAGAACGAACCGACCGGTTTGTACGGCGCCACCGGCGCCATGCGGGTGTGGGCGCAGTTGTTCAAACGCCTGCCGAGCCGGCCGTTACGCATCTCCGGGGAAGGTCTGGAATGGGCCTATCTGGACGCATCGCGATTCGCCACCACCGACGACTTCTGCCCCGGTGCCCGCCGTGCGGTGTTCATCGCCGGTTACCTGCCTTCCGAAAACGTGTCCTGCGGCGAGCGACCTGCAGTGGAAACCGATTCCGGATCCTGGCTGGACTGGTTCACCGGAGACAAGCCGGCACCTGCCGAGGAGGCCCCGACGCCCGTGCCGGAAGTGCGGAACCGTCCATGAAGCAGCGTCTGCTGTTCGTGTTGGTGCTCGCGCTCGCCGCCTGCAGCCGGCCGGAAACCACTCCCCAGCCCGCCCACGATCTCAGTCCGGAACAGATGCTGGATAAAATCCGCGCACAGTCCGAAGTCGGCAATGAAGTGGTGTTCAACGCCTTGGCTGACGAAGCCATCCTCGATCTGCATGCCGATGCCCTTGCGGCCGAAGCGGCAGGAAATTATCCGCTGGCGAAAAAACTGCTGGACGATGCATTGATGATGAATCCTTCGGACCCGCAGATACTGCAGAGCCGTGCCGAAATGGCCATCCGTGACCAAGCCTGGGTGCAGGCGGAGCAGTATGCCCGGCGTTCCTTCGATTCCGGTGCCAAGCTCGGCAGTCTGTGCCGCCGCAACTGGCTGACCATGCATTATGCACGCATGGCGCAGGGCCGCAGTCTGCCGCCGCCGCAGTTGGCCAAAAATCTCAACGAGTGCACGCTCGTTCCGCCGGCACGCCTCTGATGTCGGAATGGACCGCGCAATGCGCCGAGGCCCTCTCGGCCGATGGGCTTCTGGCCCGTCAGTTGCAGGGCTTCGCGTTCCGTGAAAGCCAGCAGGCGCTGTCCGAGGAAATCGCCCGTGCCATCGAAGACCGCGCGGTTCTGATCGCCGAAGCCGGCACCGGCACCGGCAAGACCTATGCCTATCTGGTGCCGGCACTGTTGTCCGGAAAGCGCGTCATCATCTCCACCGGCACCAAGGCCCTGCAGGATCAGCTCTATCACCGCGATCTGCCGCGCATCAAACAGGCCCTGTCCACGCCGGTGCATTCCGCCTTGCTGAAAGGGCGGGCCAATTATCTGTGTCTGTTCCGGATGGAGCAGGCCAAATCCGAAACCTTCGCCAGTCGTGACGTCATCCAGCAATTCCAGCGTGTGCTGCAATGGGCGGGCAAGACCAAGCGCGGCGATCTGGCCGAGCTTTCCAGCATTCCCGAGGACAGTCCGATCTGGCCGCAGGTCAGCTCCACCGCCGATAATTGCCTTGGCAGCGAATGCCCGTATTGGAGTGAATGCCATCTGGTCAAAGCCAGGCAGGAAGCGCAGAGCGCCGACATCGTGGTGGTCAACCACCATCTGTTGCTGGCCGATTTGGCCATCAAGCAGGAAGGTTTCGGCGAAGTGCTGCCCGGTGCGTCGGTGTTTATTCTCGATGAAGCGCATCAGGTGCCCGAACTGGCCCTGCAGTTCTTCGGCGAGTCGGTCAGTACCCGGCAGTGGCTGGATCTGGGCAAGGATATCCTGCTGGAATCGGGAAAAATCACCGGCAGCTCGGTGCTGCTGGCGCCGCCGGTGAAAGCCATCGAGCTGCGCGTCAAGCAATTGCGCGCCGAATGCGAAGCCGTTCCCGGCAAGGCCGCCGCTGCGGTGCTGGCGACCCAGCCCAAAATCCTCACGGCCCTGCAGGATGTCCAGGAAGCGGCCGAAACCCTGTTGGCGGATCTGCAGCTGCAGGCCGGCGCTTCGACGGCACTCGATCAATGCACGGCCCGTGCCGATGCCCTGTTGGCGCGCTGGCGCTTGTGGTGCAGCGGTCTGAACCGCGAACCGGATGCCGATGTGCCGATGGCGGCGGTGCGCTGGTATGAGCTCAGCCAGCGCGGCATCACCCTCAATGCCACGCCGATGGATGTCTCCACGCCGCTGCGGCAATACCGCGAACAGAGCCAGGCCGCCTGGATCCTGACCTCGGCGACACTGGCCGTGAATGCTTCGGTCGACCATCTAGCCGCCAAGCTGGGCTTGAATGATCCGCGCGTGCTGGTGCAGCCGAGTCCTTTCGACTGGCAGCATCAGGGTCTATTCTATCTGCCCAAGCAGATGCCGGAGCCGTCCAGTCCGAATTTTGTCAACGCCCTGCTGGATGCCGCCCGTCCGGTACTGGAAGCCTCCGGCGGCCGCGCCTTCCTGCTGTTCACCTCGCACCGCGCGCTGAAGCAGGCTGCGCAGCTGCTTGAAGGCGGGCCATGGCCCTTGTTCGTGCAGGGCACGGCGCCGCGCATGGAACTTCTGGAACGTTTCCGCAATTCCGGCAACGGCGTGTTGCTTGGTGCCGCCAGTTTCTGGGAAGGCGTCGATGTGGCGGGAGATGCTCTGAGTGTGGTCATCATCGACAAGCTGCCGTTCGCCGCTCCCGATGATCCGGTACTGGAAGCGCGTCTGGAATCGGTGCGCCAGCGCGGCGGCAATCCATTCATGGAAGAACAGATTCCGTCCGCGGTCATCGCCCTGAAACAGGGTGTCGGCCGCTTGATCCGCACATTCGAAGACCGCGGTGTGCTGATGATGGGTGATACTCGTCTGGTCAGCAAACCCTACGGCAAGACCTTCATCCAGTCGCTGCCGCCGTTTCCGCGCACGCGCGAAATTGACGACGTCCGCGAATTTTTTGCTAAAGTGCCGGCATGAACCTGCTCGTGCTCGATACCAGTACCGAAGCCTGCGCCGTTGGCGTAGCGGCCGCTGGCGTGCATTACGGCCGGTTTGAACTGACGTCGCGCCGGCACACCGAGTGCGTATTGCCCTGGAGCGAACAGTTGCTGGCGCAGGCCGGCCTCGACAAAACCGAGCTTCAGGCCATCGGCGTCGGCATCGGGCCGGGCGCCTTCACCGGTGTGCGTTTGGCGGTTTCCCTGGCGCAGGGCATGGCGTTGGGTCTAGGCATTCCGCTGGTGCCGTTGTCCACGCTGGCGGCGATCGCGCAGGCGCAGACGCATGACGGTCCGATTGCAGTGGCCATGGATGCACGCATGGGCGAGTGTTATGTCGGTTTCTACCAGAAGCAAGACGGCATCGCCCACGCCCTGGTGCCGGAGCGTCTGCTCAAACCCGAAGACATCACGCTGCCGTTCGACGGCGAATGGATCGGGGCCGGCTCGGCCTTCGCCGCCTATGAAAAGCGATTGCCGCCGGCATTCACCGGCGCATTGCAGCGGATCGATGGTTCAGCGTTGCCACAGCCGGAAGCGCTGCTGCAATTGGCAACGTATGGATTCAACACCGGCCTGGCACGCGCTCCGGAGCAGATCGAACCGGCCTATCTGCGCGACAAGGTCGCCTTAACCACGGCCGAGCGTGCCGGGAGCTGAGCGCAGATTCTCATCGGCGAAGCATCAGCAGCAGGAATGCGATATTTGCCAGGGCCGTGAGCAGGAACACGAATTGAAACGCACGCTTCCCGGTTTTGTGGCGAAACAGCCGCTGTGCCAACAGGGCGCCTATCCAGCCGCCCATTAATGCAAACAGATGCAGGATGTTTTCGGGGATGCGACGGCGGCCGCGCCGCGCTGCGGACTTGTCGACGGCATACAGCACAAACGTCAATGCATTGAGAACCGCCAAAGCGAGGAGTATGTGTTGCATCGGATGGAATGCTGTACTTAGAGTTTGAACAAGGGACGCAGCGCGATGCCGGCCCGGTTGCCGATCAGCGCGAACACGATCCAGACCCAGCCGTGCAGACTGCCGGACGCGATGCCGCTGAAGAAAGCGCCGATATTGCAGCCATAAGCGATGCGCGATCCGTAACCGAGCAGCAGGCCGCCGATGATGCTGGCCAGCAGATGCAGCAGCGGAATCCGCCACACGGGCAGGAATTTTCCGGCAAGCCCCGAAGCCAGCAGAGCACCGAGCACAATGCCGAAATCCATGACCGAGGTGATGTCCCCCAATGGCCCGGCCGCGAGTGCGTTTTGCATGGCCGGTGTATCGAATCCGGACCAGCTGCCGACGGGGACACCGACGCTCTGCAGGACCGAGCCGCCCCACAGTGCGAAGGCGGAGGTGATGCCCCAGGGGCGTCCCGCCAGATACAGGGTGGTGAAATTGAGCAGGGCGAGTGCCAAGGCGCCTGCCAACAGCGGCCAAGGTCCGCGCAGCCAAGAGCTCTTCCCCTTATCGGCAATGCTTTCGACCGAACCGTAGCGCAGGCGCTCGCTACGGGCGGCAGCGGTGTAGGCCAGCGCAAAGACACTGATGTTGACCAACAGGGCGGCGGGCCATCCCAAGAGATCAATCATCGATGCCGGCGCCATTGCAGGCAGTGTCTTCCACCAGGCCAGATGGGTCAGTCCCAGCATGGCGCCGAGGATGAAAAACAACAGCGTGACCAGCATGCGCGTGCTGCCACCGCCAACGGTGAACAGGGTGCCCGAGGCGCAACCGCCGCCGAGTTGCATGCCGATACCGAACAGGAAGGAGCCGATCACCACCGAGATGCTCAGCGGCGAGACGAAACCTTCCACCGGTTGCCCAAACAGATTGCCAGAGGCAAGCGCCGGAAAAAACAACAGGCAGGCGCCGCCCAGCATGACCATCTGTGCGCGGAAGCCGGCGCTGCGCTGTTCCGCCAGGAGCATTCGGAATGCCCCGGTGAAACCGAACAGGGAGTGGTAAAGGGCGATGCCGAGAAGGCTGCCAACCAAAAAAAGCAGTACGAGCGGCGATTCGGAATTTTGTCGCGAAATCAGCAGTGCCAGCAGTGCAATGGCTGCAAGAGCCATCACAATCAGCCACGTCTGCACCGGTGGCCGGAGAGCGGCGCTCATTTAGGCAGGGCTGCCGACCAGGATCCAGGTGCCCAAACCGAGGAAGGCCAGAAAGCCCATGACATCGGTGACGGTGGTGACCACCACGCCGCCTGCCAGTGCCGGGTCGATATCCATGCGTTTCAGCAACAGCGGTACGGCCACGCCGGCCAAGGCCGCCACCACCAGATTGATCAGCATGGCCGCGGCGATGACCATGCCGATGGTCGGCTCGAACCACAGGCCTGAAATGACGCCGACCACCAACGCCCAGACGATGCCGTTGATGAAACCGACCATCGTTTCCTTGTTGAACAGGGCTCTCAGGTTGCCCAGGCCGACCTGGTCGAGCGCGATGCCGCGCACCATCAGGGTCAGGGTCTGGGTGGCGGCGACGCCGCCCATGCTGGCCACGATCGGCATCAGAATGGCCAGCGGTACGATCTTCTGGAGGGTTCCTTCGAATTGACCGATGACCCAGGAAGCCAGGAAGGCCGTGGCCAGATTGATGCCCAGCCAGAGCGCGCGGCGTTTGGCGGCGCGCGGCACCGGACTGAACAGATCTTCGTCTTCATCGAGGCCGACCGCGCTCAGGGCCTGGTGCTCGGCCTGGCCGCGGATGATGTCGACCACGTCATCGATGGTGATGCGGCCGAGCAGGATGTTGTTGGCATCCACCACCGGCGCCGAGATCCAGTCGTGGTCCGAGAACTGCGTGGCCACTTCGTTGTCGGGCGTCTCCAGCGGAATGCCCGGCTGTTCGTCATCGATCAGCTCGTTGATGGCGGTGGAGGGGTCTTTGGTCAGCAGGTCGCTCACCGAAATCCGGCCCATGTACTGGTTCCGGCGTGAGACCACATACAGATAATCGGTATGCTCCGGCATTTCGCCGCGCAGGCGCAGATAGCGCAGCACCACGTCGATGTTGACGTCGGCACGCACGGTGATGACGTCGGTGTTCATCAGGCGGCCGGCGGAATCCTCGGGATAGGACAGCGCCTGCTCGAGACGCTCGCGGTGGTCGCGGTCCATCGACTTCAGCACTTCCTCGATGACGGTATCGGGCAGGTCGTCGATCAGGTCGGCCAGATCGTCGAGGTCGAGGTCTTCCACGGCCGCGATGATTTCATCCTGGTCCATTTCCGCAATCAGGCTTTCGCGCACGTCCTCGCCGACATGCACCAGCACTTCGCCGTCGTCTTCGGGATCGACCAGACCCCACACGATGTTGCGTTTGGGCGCGGGCAGGGATTCCAGCAGGTTGCCGATTTCGGCCGGCGACAGGATGTTGACCAGACGCCGCACCGGTCCCAGACGGCCGGAATCGAGCGCGTCGGAGAGCAGGCGCAATTGCTGCGCCGTCTTGGTGTGGCGGACGTGTTCAACCATGCGGAGCTCTCCCGGTCATCCGGGTATTATCCGCGCAATCGGCGGTTGTGAAAAGACGCTTGACGCTTAATCTTCGAAGCGCCGCAGAAACAAAGCCTGCAACGCGTCCAGGGCCTGCTCGGCATCCTCGCCGTCGGCGCGGGCGATGATTTCACGCCCGGGGCCGGCCGCCAGCAGCATGACGCCCATGATGCTCTTGGCATTCACTTCGCGGCTGCCGAGGCTGAAGCTGACGTTGCAATCGAAATGGCTGAGGGCCTGTACGACCTTCGCGGACGCCTGCGCATGCAGTCCGTTTTCCGCGCTCACCAGGAGTTTTCGTTCCGCCATAATCACTCCAGTTCCCTGTGGTACACCATTACCTTATCATGCCCGCCGGCACTGCAGTGCCGGGTCAGGCTTTCGGCCAGATAGACCGATCGGTGTTTGCCGCCGGTACAGCCGAAAGCCACCGTCAGATAGCTGCGGGTTTCGGACTCGAAACGCGGCAGCCAGGTATCGATGAATTCGGTGACCTGCCGCAGGTAGGTGGCCACCTGCGGGTCGGCCTCGAAATAGGCTTTGACCGCCGCATCCTTGCCCGACAGCGGCCGCAAATCGGGAACCCAGTGTGGATTCGGCAGACAGCGCGTGTCGAACACGAAATCGGCGTCCGGCGGCACGCCGCGTTTATAGGCGAACGATTCGAACAGGATCGAGATGCTGCTGCGGGCGTGCCCCTGCACTTCGTCGAGCACGCGTTTGCGCAACTGGTGCACGTTCAGTTCCGTGGTGTCCACCACCAGATCGGCCAGCGCCACCAGCGGTTGCAGCTGCCGGCGCTCTTCGGCGATGGCATCCGACAGCGGCAGGCCCTGCATCGACAGCGGGTGCTTGCGGCGGGTTTCGGAAAAACGCTTGATCAACACCGCGTCGTCGGTGTCGAAGAACACCAGCTTGGTGTTGAAGCCCTGGGCCTGGACCCGGGTCAGCAGGTCCCCGATCAGGCGCAGATCGTTGGTGAGGTTACGGACATCGATGCCGACCGCGACCCGGTGCCGGCGCAGATCGTCGCTGGCCATGTTCTGGACCAGGTCCGGCAGCAGATTCGCCGGCAGGTTATCGACGCAATAAAACCCGAGGTCTTCCAATGTACGCAGGGCCACGCTTTTGCCGGAGCCCGACAGACCGCTGACGATGACCAGACTGGACGGCGCGGCGTTCATGAGGAGACATCCGTGTTGTCGAGCAGTTGCTGGTGCCGAGCCATGAAATCGTTGGCCGGATCCTTGCCCTGCTGGCGCAGCATCTGCAGACGCACGGCCACTTCGGTGAGTACCGCCAGATTGCGGCCGGGTGCCACCGGCAGGTTGAACACCGGGATGTCCATGTCGAGCACGCGCTGGGTGGAGGCGGTACCGGTCAGGCGGAAATCGGCATTGTTGTGTTCGGGCCGGAAATGCAGGAGGTTGATGATCAGCTTCAGGTATTTGCTGCTTTTCACCGAGGTGTCGCCGAACATCTGGCGGATGTTCATGATGCCCAGACCGCGCACTTCCATCATGTCCTGCAGCAGCGGCGGGCAACTGCCTTCGAGGATGCTGGGCGTGATCTGGGTGAATTCGGGCGCATCATCGGCGACCAGCCGGTGTCCCCGGCTGATGAGTTCAAGCGCCAGTTCGCTTTTGCCGGCGCCGGCTTCGCCGGTGATCAGGACCCCGAACGAAAAGATTTCCATGAACACGCCGTGCAGCGAGGTCTGCGGTGCCAGTCGCACCGACAGGAAATGCTGGAGCAGATTCAGGCATTCGAACCCGCGCCGGTCGGAAACCCAGAGGGCGACCTGGGCGTCCTCGCAGGCCTGCTGAAGGTCGGTCGGGCAGGGTTGGCCTTGGCTGATGACCAGAGCCAGCGGATTCTGTTCGATGATCTTGCTGATGTTCTCCCAGCGCAGGCGCGCGTCGAGGCGGTCGAGCCAGGCCAATTCGGCCAGGCCGAGGATCTGCACCTTGTTGGGATGGATGACGTTGAGGTAGCCGGCCAGGGAAGGACGTTTGGAGGTGACCTCGTTGCGGTCGGTGCGGACATCCTTGCCCGACTTGCCGGCCAACCAGCGCAGAGCCAGCGTCTGCTGCAACTGGTCGAACAGCTCGCGGGCGCTGATGCTGGTGTTCATGGGCAGCCGATAGGAAGGACTGCCTTCATTCTAGCCAAATTTTTCCATCTTTGCCGCGCTTTCGCCGCGGTGATGGTCCTTCATTTTTTCCTTGCTCTTGACCACCATCCGGTCCAGTTTGTCGGCAAGCAGGTCGATGGCGGCATACATGTCGGGTGCGGTCGCGTAGGCGAAGTGGTTCTTGCCCGGCGTGTGCAGGGTGGCTTCGGCCTTCTGCTCGAGCTTCTCCACGGACAGAATCATC
>JBMSNF010000028.1:0-16107 GCA_049421545.1 Arenimonas sp. | reverse complement strand
GCATTCCGCGAAAAACTGCGCGCGGCTTTTCCGGGCGTCATCATCGCGGCCGGCAACTACACCGTGGAAAAAGCACAGCCCTTGCTGGATGCCGGCCTGATCGATGCGGTGGCATTCGGTCGTCCGTTCATCGCCAATCCGGATCTTCCGGAACGTTTGCGCACGGGGCATTCGCTCAACCCTGGTCGTCCGGAGCTTTACTACGGCGGGGGCGCGGAAGGGTATACCGATTATCCGAGCATGCAAGGCTGAAGTATTCGATTTGGCTTCAAGCGGAAGTTGCATGGCATGGATTTTCTCCGTTCATCGGGAGAATCCATGCATGGCTTATTCATTTTTCGAGAATTACCCGCACCGCTGCAATACCGATCAGCAGGGCGAATTGTGAGATAAGCCAAAGAATCCATCCGGCGCCAGCCCAGAGGACAAGGATTGAGGTCATTAACGATAGGGCGGCCCAGAGCACGGAATGGTCGGCCGCACCGCCACGCGCTTCGAATTTCCCGGCATTGAAAAACAAAGACATGCCGATGATGCACATGGCGATTTTGGTGTAATCCACGGGCGCTCCTGCTTTGGCGCAAACTGCTTTCAGTTGCCTGCCAGTTGCGATCTTGAACATCGATGATACTTAGATTCATGGCTGCTGGGATGCGCAAAGGCCGGTGATATCGTGCCGGGCCCATACGGCGGTGGCGGAGCGCCCCGATTTGATGCGCAATCGGGCAGGATTTACTGTCTAAAATCAGGCGCATAAGGTAATCTATAGGGGAATAATCCTAAGATCACTGTGCCCATGTCCGCCCCTGTCGAAATCGCCGAATACCCGCCGCAAACCATTGAAAAACAAGCCCAGGACTTCTGGAAGGCGCAGCGTGCCTTCGAGGTCAACGAGCAATCGGCGCTTCCGAAGTACTACTGTCTGTCTATGCTGCCGTACCCTTCCGGCGCGTTGCACATGGGGCATGTGCGCAATTACACCATCGGTGATGTGATTTCCCGCTTCAAACGCATGCAGGGCTTCAATGTGCTGCAGCCGATGGGCTGGGACGCCTTCGGCCTGCCGGCCGAGAACGCCGCAATCAAAAACAAGACCGCGCCGGCCAAATGGACCTACGCCAACATCGACCACATGCGCAGCCAGCTGCAGAGCCTGGGCTACGCCATCGACTGGTCGCGCGAACTGGCGACCTGCACGCCCGAGTATTACCGCTGGGAGCAGTTGATGTTCACCCGTCTGTACAAAAAAGGCATCGTCTACCGCAAGAATTCGGTGGTGAACTGGGATCCGATCGATCAGACCGTGCTCGCCAACGAGCAGGTCATCGATGGCCGCGGCTGGCGTTCCGGTGCCTTGGTGGAAAAGCGCGAAATCCCGCAATGGTTCCTGAAGATCACCGACTACGCGCAGGAATTGCTGGACGGCCTGGACACGCTCGGCGGCTGGCCGGATTCGGTTAAGACCATGCAACGCAACTGGATCGGCCGCAGCGAAGGCCTGGAAATCCGATTCGAGGTCGAACACGGCGAAGCCCTCACGGTATTCACCACACGCCCCGATACGCTGATGGGCGTCACTTACCTGGCTGTCGCCGCAGAGCATCCCTTGGCGCAGAAAGCTGCTGAAACCAATCCGTCTCTGGCCGACTTCATCACTGCCTGCAAGCAGGGCGGTGTTTCCGAGGCGGAACTGGAAACTCAGGAAAAGAAAGGCATGGCCACCGGCCTGTTCGCCGTACATCCGTTGTCGGGTGAAAAGGTGCCGGTCTGGGTCGCCAACTTCGTGCTGATGGGTTACGGCACCGGCGCGGTGATGGCCGTACCGGGCCATGATGCCCGCGATTTTGAATTCGCCAAGAAGTACGCACTGCCAATCAAGCAGGTCATTGCCGTACCGGGCCATGACTATAGTGCCGAGGCCTGGCAGGACTGGTACGGCGACAAAACCGCCGAGGGCATGCGCGTGGTCAACTCCGGCACGCTCGATGGCAAGAACTATGCCGAAAGCTTCGCTCATCTGAAACGCCAGCTGGTAGATGCCGGGCAGGGCGCGCACCGCGTCAATTTCCGTCTGCGCGACTGGGGTGTTTCGCGTCAGCGTTACTGGGGCTGTCCGATTCCGATGATTTACTGCGCCGGCTGCGGCGCGGTGCCGGTTCCCGAAGACCAGCTGCCGGTGCGACTGCCGGAAGATGTCGAATTCGCCGGCACCGGTTCGCCGATCAAGACCGATCCCGAATGGCGCAAAACCAGCTGCCCGCAATGCGGCGCCGCCGCCGAGCGCGAGACCGATACCTTCGACACCTTCATGGAGTCCAGTTGGTATTACGCGCGCTATACCTCGCCGGGCGCGCAGGATCTGGTCGATCAGCGTGCCGATTACTGGCTGCCGGTCGATCATTACATCGGCGGCATCGAACACGCCATCATGCATCTGATGTATTTCCGGTTCTATCACAAGCTGATGCGCGATGCCGGTCTGGTGCGCAGCGATGAGCCTGCGACGCATCTGCTGTGCCAGGGCATGGTCATCGCCGATACCTTCTACCGCACCGAAGCGGACGGCTCGAAGACCTGGTTCAACCCGGCGGAGGTCGCCATCGTCACCGACGAGCGCGGCAAGATCACCGGCGCGACGCTGCTTGCCGACGGACAACCGGTTTCGATCGGCGGTACTGAAAAGATGTCGAAATCCAAGAACAACGGCGTCGATCCGCAGGTGATGGTCGATAAATTCGGCGCCGACACCGTACGGCTTTTCTCGATGTTCGCGGCGCCGCCGGAACAGAGTCTGGATTGGAGCGAGTCGGGCGTCGAAGGCATGTACCGGTTCCTGCGCCGGCTGTGGAACCAGGTCCAGAAGCATGTGGCCGCAGGTCCCGCCGCCACCATGCCGGACGCTGCGGCGCTCGGCGCGGACGCCAAATCACTGCGCCGCCAGTTGCACGAGACCATCCAGAAAGTCGCCGACGATTACGGCCGCCGTCTGACCTTCAATACCGCCATCGCGGCGGTCATGGAACTGCTGAATGCGGCGTCACGGTTCACACCCAAAGACGCCAACGAACGCGCACTGCTGCAGGAGCTGTTCGAAGCGGTCGTGCTGCTGCTCAACCCGATCACACCGCACGTCTCGCATACGCTCTGGCAACAGCTCGGACGCCCCGAAACCGTGCTGGAAACCCTGTCGTTTCCGCACGCCGACTCCGCCGCGCTGGTGCGTGACAGCGTCTCGCTGGCGGTTCAGGTCAACGGCAAGCTCCGTGCTACCATTGAGGTGCCATCCGGTGCCGGCAAGGAGCAGATCGAAGCCCAGGCGCTGGCGGAACCCAATGTCGTCAAATTCCTGGAAGGCCTGTCGGTGAAAAAAATCATCATCGTGCCGAATAAAATCGTCAATATCGTGGGTGCGGCCTGATGCGCGCCCTTTTCCTGTTGCCGGTTCTATTGCTTGCCGGCTGTGGCTTCAAGCCGAGCAATGTCGTGTCGATGGCCGCCATCGATGCACCGTTCACGGTCAATGCCAAGAATCCCTACAGCCCGCTGGCCGACAACATCGAGCGCGCACTCAGCGCTTCCGGCGTGCCTTTGGCCAAGGCCGGTGAAACCGGTTACACCATCACCATCGCCGACGAAACCATCGAAACCAAACCGCTGTCGCTGGATCAGTTCGCGCAGGTCCGGGAATACGTGTCCCGCTACCGCGTTGAATACTCCTTGACCGATGCCGCTGGCGCCACCCTGATCGACAAACAGGTGGTCGAACTGCGCCGTGAATTCACCTATGACGTCAACACCTCCGCCGGCAGTCCGGCCGAGCAGGAACTGCTGCAGCGCGAAATGCAGCAGGAAATGATCCGGGCCATCCTGCGCCGCACCAACCTCGTGCTGCAATCCCGGCCGAAATGAGCCTGGGCGTCGACTCCTTCCTCAATACGCTGGCCAATGCGCCGATAAAGCCGGTTTATCTGATTGCGGGCGCCGAAGCCCTGTTGGTCCAGGAAGCCGCCGATGCCCTGCGCCAGAAGCTGCGCGCCGAGGGCTATTCCGAGCGCATCGTGATCGATGCCGATGCCGGCGGCTTTGATTGGAACGACCTGCACCAGCACGGCGCCAGCATGAGTCTGTTCGCCAGTCTGCGTCTGCTCGATCTTCGCCTGCCCACCGGCAAGCCGGGCAAAGAAGGGGCGCAGGCCTTGCTCGAGTTCTGTCAGTCGCCGCCACCCGATACGGTGCTGCTGGTGACCTGTCAGGATTGGAGCAGCAAACACGGCGGCAAATGGTCGGAAGCGATTGATCAACGCGGTGAGCTGGTGGAGGCCCGGTCAATCAAGCCCGGAGAAATCGGCTATTGGATCAGCCGGCGTCTGTCGGCAAAAGGCATCAAGGCCGATGCGGAGGCTTTGCAGATCCTGACGGCGCGGGTCGAAGGCAATCTGCTCGCCGCCAATCAGGAAATCGACAAGCTGGCCATGCAGGGCGTACAGGGTGCGGTCACTGCCGCCCAGATGCAGCAGTGGGTTGCCGACAGCAGCCGTTTCGACGTGTTCAAGCTCATCGATGCCTGTTACGACCGGGACTTTCCGCGGGCCAGCCGGATACTGCGCGGCCTGCGTGCCGAAGGTGAACAGGTGCCGGCTCTGGTGCCGATGGTCGGCAAAGAGCTGTTCAATCTGGCCTACTATGCGCGCATCCAGGAAGAAAGCCGGCGCGCCCAGGCCGCCATGCAGGCCGACAAACACTGGCAGAGCAAACAGGCGCAGATGCTGCGCATGCTGGACAGCGGCAATGCCCGCCTGTTCGAGGATCTGTGCCGGCAGTTGGCCGATGTCGACCGGATGTCCAAGGGTCGGCTCGGCGGCGACGCCTGGGTCGCACTGGAACGCGTGCTGGCACAGTGGGCCGATGCCAAATTGCGAAGCCGTGTGTCGGTGTGCGCCTGAGCATTTATTACGGCGGGACCTTCGATCCCGTCCATAACGGCCACCTGGCCATTGCCACGGCCGCGCAGTCCGCCTTCGGAACCGATGTGATTCTGTTGCCGAGCGCCGATCCGCCGCATCGGCCGCCGGCTTCTGCCACGGCCGAGCAACGCGCCGCCATGGTGGACTTGGCCATTGCCGGGCATCCCGGCCTGCGCTGCGATCGCCGGGAACTGCAGCGGCCCGGAAAATCCTACAGCGTGTTGACGCTGCGCGAGCTTCGCGAAGAGCTTGGTCCGGACCGGCCTTTGGCATGGTTGATCGGCATTGACTCCTTTCTCGGACTGCCGTCCTGGCATCATTGGCGGGATCTGTTCGATCTGTGCCATTTCATCGTGGTCCGCCGTCCCGGGCGGGAGATCGACGACGCTGATGCGCTTCTGGCGGCAGCGTGCCGGGACCGTTGGCAGGAGGTACCGGAGGCGCTGACGCAGACGCCGGCGGGTCGCATTTACCTGCTTCCGACAGCATTGCGGGCCGAGTCGGCCACCGCCATCCGTTACGGCCTGCAGACCGGTTTGAACATGAATACGGTCTTAGCAGCGCCCGTTTCCGAATACATCCACCGGCATGGGCTTTATACTTCAAGGGTATAATACCCAGCCGTGCACCCGAGGACAGCCTCTTGACCCAAGCCCATATCATCAAAACGCAGTTGCCGAACCCACTCCCGGCCCCGGAGGATCTGCTCAAGCAGGTGCATCTGGCGCTCGAGGAAATGAAGGCCAAGGATGCGGTCGAGATCGATGTGCGCGGCAAGACCAGCATCGCCGATTATCTCGTGGTCGCTTCCGGTACTTCGTCCCGGCATGTCAAATCGGTCGCCGATGAAGTGGTCAAGTTCGCCAAGAAGTGCGGCGTCATGCCGCTCGGCGTCGAGGGGGCTTCCGAAGCCGAATGGGTTCTGGTCGATCTGGGCGATGTCATCGTGCATGTCATGCTGCCGCGCGTGCGCGAGTATTACGCGATCGAGCGTCTTTGGACGGTCGGCGACCAACCGCCCGAGAGCGACGCACCGAACTGAATCATGAAAGCGCGTTTGATCGCCGTGGGTGAACGCGCGCCCGCCTGGGTGGCCGAAGGCTTCGGCGAATACCAGAAACGCCTGTCCCATTGGCTTCCCTTTGAACTGATTGAAATCGCCCCCGGCATCCGCGGCAAGGGCCGGGATGCCTTGCGTGCGCAAGCCGATGAAGGCCTGCGCGTCATCGCCGCACTGCCGAAAAACGCCTACGTCGTGCTGCTCGATGGCCGTGGCCGCAATCACTCCTCGGAAGCCTTGGCGCAGCGTCTGGAAGCTTGGCGGCAACAGGGCAGGGATCTGGCGTTTCTGATCGGCGGGCCCGAAGGACATGGTCCGGAAGTCGTCGCGAAAGCGGATGAAAGTTGGTCGATCGGAGCCTTGACGCTCCCGCATATGCTGGTCCGGCTCATCGTTGCCGAACAACTGTATCGGGCCGCCAGTCTGCTGGCCAATCACCCTTACCATCGCGCATAAAAAAACGGGCCGTCGAGACGGCCCGTTCTTCATTGGAACACCCGGAATCAGGCCAGATCGAAGCGATCGGCGTTCATCACCTTGGTCCAGGCGGCAACGAAATCCTTGACGAATTTCTTGGCATTGTCGTTCTGGGCGTAAGCTTCGGCAATGGCGCGCAGCTGCGAGTTGGAACCGAATGCGAGATCGACGCGGGTCGCGGTCCATTTCACCGTACCGGTTTTGCGGTCGCGACCTTCATAGGCGTTGTCGCCGACCGGAGTCCAAGCCGTCGACATATCCACCAGGTTGGTGAAGAAGTCGGCGGTCAATTGACCCGGACGGGTGGTGAACACGCCATGTTTCGAACCGCCGGCATTGGCACCGAGCACGCGCAGACCGCCGACCAGTACCGTCATTTCCGGAGCGCTGAGGCCCAGCAGCTGGGCTTTGTCGATCAGCATTTCTTCCGGAGAAACGCTGAAGGCTTTCTTGCGGTAGTTGCGGAAGCCATCGGCCACCGGCTCGAGCACGGCGAACGAATCGGCGTCGGTCTGCTCCTGGCTGGCATCGGTACGGCCCGGGTTGAACGGCACCTCGACGGCATTGCCGGCGGCTTTGGCAGCCGCTTCAACACCGGCGTTGCCCGCCAGAACGATCAGGTCGGCCAGAGACACCTTCTTGCCGCCGGAAGCGCTGGCGTTGAAATCGCGCTGGATCGCTTCCAGAGCCGCCAGCACTTTGGCCAGTTGTCCGGGTTGATTGACCTCCCAGTCTTTCTGCGGGGCGAGGCGGATACGGGCGCCATTGGCACCGCCACGACGGTCGGAACCGCGGAAGGTGGAGGCCGAGGCCCAGGCCGTGCCGACCAATTCACTCACCGACAGGCCGGTTGCCAGAATACGCGCTTTCAAATCGGCGGCATCTTTGCCATCGATCAGGGTGTGATCCACGGCCGGAATCGGATCCTGCCAGATCAGGTCTTCGGCCGGAACTTCCGGGCCGAGGTACAGGCACTTCGGACCCATGTCGCGGTGGGTCAGCTTGAACCAGGCGCGGGCGAAGGCGTCGGCGAACTCCTCGGGATTGGCCAGGAAGTGACGCGAGATTTTTTCATAGGCCGGGTCGAAGCGCAGCGACAGATCCGCGGTGGTCATGTGCGGCGGATGTTTGATGCTCGGGTCGTGCGCGTCCGGAATCATGTCCTCCGGAGCGACGTCCTTGGCACGCCACTGGATGGCGCCGGCCGGACTGTTGACCTGCTCCCACTCGTATTTGAACAGGACTTTGAAGTAGCCCATGTCCCAAGTGGTCGGGTTCGGTTTCCAGGCGCCTTCGAAGCCGCTGGTGGTGGTGTGGACGCCGTGACCGCTGCCGAACTTGTTGATCCAGCCGAAGCCCATTTCTTCGATTGCGGCGCCTTCCGGTTCCGGACCGACCAAGGCCGGATCGCCGGCACCGTGCATTTTGCCGAAGGTATGACCGCCGGCCACCAAGGCCACGGTTTCATAATCGTTCATCGCCATGCGGCCGAAGGTTTCACGGACATCGCGGCCGGAAGCGACCGGATCGGGCTTGCCGTCCGGACCTTGCGGGTTCACATAGATCAGACCCATCTGCACGGCGGCAAGCGGGTTTTCCAGATCGCGCTCGCCGCTGTAGCGGTTGTTGGCCAGCCACTCTTTTTCGGTGCCCCAGTAGATGTCTTCTTCGGGAGCCCAGATGTCGGCGCGGCCGCCACCGAAACCGAAGGTCTTGAAGCCCATGGTTTCCATCGCGACATTGCCGGCCAGCACGAACAGGTCGGCCCAGGAAATGGCATTGCCGTATTTCTGTTTCAGCGGCCACAGCAGGCGACGCGCTTTGTCCAGATTACCGTTATCCGGCCAGGAATTGAGCGGTGCGAAACGCTGGTTGCCGGTATTGGCGCCGCCGCGGCCATCGGCCGTGCGGTAGGTGCCGGCGGCGTGCCAGGTCATGCGGATGAACAAGCCGCCGTAGTGACCCCAGTCAGCCGGCCACCAGTCCTGCGATTCGGTCATCAGCGCGGCCATGTCTTTCTTGAGTGCCGCGTAATCGAGTTTCTTGAAGGCTTCCGCGTAATCGAAATCCGGATCCATCGGGTTGGAAACCGCTTGGTGTTGGTGCAGGATCGACAGATTCAGCTGGTTCGGCCACCAATCGGCATTGGATTGGGCGCCGTGCGTGGCGCGCGCGCCGCCGGCGGCGTGAAAGGGGCATTTCGATTCAGTGGACATGGAGTTCTCCTGACGGGTTGAGGGGATGGTTGAATCCTGCGCTTGTTTTTGTCATTTATCCAATTAATTAAATTAATAAAATTAATAGGCAGGAACTATTAATAGGGACATCACTTGGCCCGGGGCAATGTCATCGGCACATTGTTATCGCAATATCCCTTTGCACACAGATACTTGCGGATCATCGGTTGCGGTTGCGTCAACAGATGGAAGATGACGTTCTGCTCGAGATTGCCACGGACGGCCTCGCTGCCCGGACCGCTGGCCCAGATGCCGACGTCATCGCCGCCATGGGTTTCCGAGTTGGTCGGTACCAGGGCTTCCTGCATGAAGTTCGGGTGCTGGGTGTCGACATCGGTCAAATCGGGCCGGCCGGTGGCGGGTTCAAAATAGCCACCGGGGTTGTGCGGGAAGTTTTTACTGCCGGCCGGCTGCAGACTGCTTTCGCCCACATAGCCCGGACCGTTGGCGTACACCAGGGTGGTGTAGGGCTTGCCGAGTAGATCCTTGACCAGGCTCGGCGGATCGTCTTCGCTGGATTTGCCGAACACCTTGCCCAGAATCGGGTTGCCACGCTGCGGGTAGCCGACGAAGCTCATGGTGTGGGCATGGTCGGCAGTCACCAGAATCAGGGTGTCCTTGTCCGACGTCAGTTCGGTGGCAACGCGGATGGCATCGCTGAAGGCCACGGTGTCGGTCAGGGCACGGAAGGCATTGCCGGAATGGTGGGCATGGTCGATGCGGCCGCCTTCGACGACCAGAAAGAAGCCGCCGTCATGCTTGCGCAGCAAGGTAATGGCGGTCCGGGTCATATCGGCCAGACTCGGTTCGTCTTCCTTGTCGGCAATGCGGTCATGTTCGTAGCTCATGTGATCGCCGTTGAACAATCCGACCAGACGCCCGGTTTTGGTCAAATCGAGTTTGCCCAGCTGGCTGCCACTGAACACGAATGCGGTAGCCGGTTGTGCTTTCTGCCACTCGGCAATCAGATCGCGGCCGTCTTTGCGCGTACCTTTGCTGCGCGGCGACGGTGACTGGAATTTATTGAGGCCGCCGCCCATCACCACATCGATGCCGGTGCCGTTGGCGTAATCCAGAAGCTGCGATGCGATGTCTTTGCAGCCCTGGGCTTTGGCCGCTGCAGGCATATCGGCATCGCTTTCCCAGTTGCGCTCCGGCGTATGCGCGTAGGCGGCGGCCGGTGTGGCGTGGGTGATGCGGGTGGTGGTGACCACCCCGGTGGCGAGGCCGGCCGATTTGGCCAAGGTGACCGCGCTGGTCAATTTTTGCTTCTGGCCGGCTGCACAATCGCCGCGTGCCGGAATCTGGTCAACGCTCAAGAAGCCCATGCGGGTTTTGGCGCCGGTAATCATCGCGGTCATGGTGCCGGCGGAGTCCGGCGTCTGGCTGTCGGTATTGTAGGTTTTGCTGAATGCGGTATACGGAAAGCGCTCGAAACTCAGCTGGTTTTCTTCCCCAGGCTGTTGCCGTAGCTGGCCTTCGTAAATGCGCGCGGCCGAAACCGTGGTCAGGCTCATACCGTCACCGACGAACAGGATGACATTCTTCGCCTGGGTCTTGCCGGATCCCAGCTGATGCGCCCGTTCGGCGCCTTGTTGGAACCAGCGTTCGGCCGATTCCCCGGCGTCCACGGCAGGGGTCGGGGCCGATAACAGCGAAGCGCCAAAGCAAAGTAGAATACGGATTGAAAGGGTCATGAGGGTTCCTGCGGCCGTTTACGGCGTATCTGGCATTTTCAGCCCTCTATATTACAACTTAACGGCAACGGCATGATTTATCTGGCTTCCCAATCCCCGCGACGACAGGAACTGCTGGCCCAGCTGGGCGTCCGTTTTGAAACCATCGATGCCTCGGTGCATGAACAGCTTCAGGCCGGAGAAAGCCCGGAGCAGTATGTCAGCCGGGTCGCCCGTGAAAAGGCCGGCGCCGGCCTGTTTAAACTGGGCGGGCAGGCGCAGGCCATCGTGCTGGGTGCCGACACCGATGTGGTCATCGACGGCGATGTCCTCGGCAAACCGGAAGATGCCGGTCAGGCGGCCGCTTTGCTGCGACGTCTGTCCGGCCGAACGCATCAGGTCCATACCGCGGTATGGCTGGTATCCGCCGGGCGTGAGTCCTCGGCAGCGGTCAGCACCGATGTCCGCTTTGCGGAATTGTCGGACAGCGAGATCGCCGACTACATCGCCACCGGTGAACCCTTCGGCAAGGCCGGTGCCTATGCCATCCAGGGACGCGCCGCCGCTTTCATCGCCGGTATCTGCGGCAGTTATTCCGGGGTGATGGGTCTGCCCCTGCACGAAACCTCGGTATTGCTGCGGAACTTCGGCGTTCCGCTCTGGTCGTCCTGATATGACACCCAATGAAGAATTGCTGATCAATGTCACGCCGCGCGAGACCCGCGTGGCGGTCATCGAGAACGGCCTGTTGCAGGAATTGCACATCGAGCGCAGTTCGCGCCGCGGCGTATTGGGCAACCTTTACAAGGGGCGGGTGCAGCGGGTCATGCCCGGCATGCAGGCCGCATTCGTCGATATCGGTCTCGAACGCGCGGCCTTCCTGCATGCATCCGATATCGTATCGCCGGCGAACCAGACCTTTGCCGGAGAATCGGTGGTTCCCGAGGCGCGCCCCCAGCCGTTGATCACCTCCTTGGTGCATGAAGGCCAGGAAATCGTGGTGCAGGTCATCAAGGATCCGATCGGCAGCAAAGGCGCACGCCTGACTACCGAAATCTCGATACCGTCGCGATATCTGGTGCTGTTGCCGGATTCGCAGGTCGTCGGCATCTCCAGCCGGATCGATGACGATGCCGAACGCCAGCGCCTCAAGCAGCTGGTGCAGACCCATGCCGATGCCACCGGTTTCGGCTACATCGTGCGTACCAACGCGGAGGGCATCGATGCCGCCTACATCGAACAGGACATCGCCTATCTGAACCGCGCCATCGCGGTGCTTCGCCAGCGTGCCAAAAGCCAGAAAGTCGGGGAGTGCATCTACGAGGACCTGTCCCTGCCGATGCGTGCGGTCCGCGATCTGCTGCACGCCCGTACCGCCAACGTGCTGATCGACTCGCACGAAACCTACGACAAGGTGCAACGCTTCGCCCAGCAGCTGATGCCGGGTCTTGCCGACCGCATCCAGCACTACACCGGTGAACGCCCGATCTTCGATCTGTACGGGGTCGAGGATGAAATCGGACGCGCACTCGACAAGCAGGTGCCGCTGAAATCCGGAGGCTATCTGGTGTTCGACCAGACCGAGGCGATGACCTCGGTCGACATCAATACCGGCTCCTTCCTCGGCCAGAAGAACCTCGAGGAAACCGCGTACCGCACCAATCTCGAGGCCGCACAATCCGTCGCGCGGCAACTGCGCCTGCGCAATCTGGGCGGCATCATCATCATCGATTTCATCGACATGCATGATCCCGAGCACAAGCGGCAGGTGCTGCGTACGCTCGAAAAAGGCCTCGCCAACGACCACGTCAAGACCACAGTCTATGATTTCTCGCCACTGGGCCTGGTCGAGATGACCCGCAAGCGCACCATCGAAAGCCTGCAACGCCAGCTCTGCGAGCCCTGTCCGTCCTGCAACGGGCGCGGCTACATCAAAACCGCGGAAACGGTCATTTACGAAATCTTCCGGGAGGTCACCCGAGCGGTCCGGCAGTTCGAAGCCGACAAGGTGATGGTGATGGCGGCCCCGAAGGTCGTGGCCAAGATCACCGAAGAAGAATCCGCCGCGGTGGCCGAGCTGGAGGTGTTCATCGGCAAGGACATCCGCTTCCAGCCCGATGAACAGTACGCGCAGGACCAATTCGACGTGGTTCTGTCCTGACCGATGCCGAGCCCGCTGCGCCGCACCTTACGCATCACCCGCCGGACCGCCGGCTACGGCTTTCTGGTGCTGCTGATCCTTGCCGCGCTGTTGGTCAGCATCGCGAATCTGCTGCTGCCCTTCATCGAGAACAACCCGCAGCGCGTGCAGGCCTGGTTGAGCGAACGCGTCGGACAGCCGGTGCGTTTCAAGGAAAGCAGCACCGAATGGACGCGGCGTGGTCCGAGAATCCGCCTCATCGGATTGCGGGTCGGCGAGGGCGGCAGTGCCGTCGAAATCGCCCGTGCCGAACTGTTGGTGGCGGTCTATTCCGGCCTGCTTCCGGGGCATCCGCTGACCGAACTCAAAGCCAAGGATCTGCATCTGCGTCTGGAACAACTTCCCGACGACAGTTGGCAGTTGCTGGGGGTGCCGCGCCAGGAAAACAGCAAGACCGATGCGCTGGATGTGCTGTCCGGTTTCGGCGAGCTGCAGCTGGAACGTTCCGACCTGGTGATCCGGCCGAACCGCCATCCGGCCATCCGCATTCCGCGCATCGACATGCGCATGCGCGTGCAAGGCCAGCAATTGCGCGTCGGTCTGCGTGCCGAGGCGCGCCGTGGCGATTCCCCGCTGCAGCTGGTTGCGGATCTCGACCGCCGGAACATGAGCGGCCGTTTGTGGGGCGGAGGCGACAACCTGCATGCCGGACATTGGCTGGCCCTGTTCCCGGGGCTGAAAGTACCTGCAGTCGAATCCGAAACCGATCTGGATGTCTGGGCGCAGATCGATCGCCGGAAGATCATCCGCGTGCATGGCCGTGTGCAGGTCACCGATCTGGCATTGGCAAAAGCCAAGCCGGAGCCACCGCGGCTTCGTCTGGGTAAAGAGACGCTGTTCGATGACATCCGCGGCGAATGGTTCTGGCAGCGGACCGCGGATGGCTGGCAGGCCGCCATTCCGGAAATCCGCTTTGACAAAGGCGGCGGCAGCGAGCGCATCCGCGATGTCAGGGTTGCAGCCGATGCGCAGCGTTGGGCGGCGCAGGCCGACGAAGTGGCCTTGAATCCGTTCACGGTGATCACGCCTCTGGCCAAAGGTCAGCTGCCGGATCTGGATGCCTGGCTCAACCGCGCCGGTATTCGCGGTCAAGTCAGAGCCGTCAAGGCGGAGGGTCATATCGATTTCAGCCGCTGGCGCGCCGCCGGCTATGGCAAAGACATCGGCTTCAAGCCCATTGGCAAGGCACCGGGCTTTCAGGGGATTTCCGGGGTCTTGAATGCCGATGAGCGCGGCGGCGTATTGCGTTTCGCCGACACGCCGGTGGTTCTCGATTGGCCGGTGTCCTTCGGCCGCGCCGTGCCCAGCCGTTTCGATGGCTCGCTGGCTTGGTGGCGCTCGGGTCCGGATTGGGTGCTCGGCGCGCGCGATCTCGGCTGGAAAGGCGATGGCATGGCCCTGAAGCTGGATACCGAAATGCACTTCATGACCGGACGCAAGGCGCCGCTGTTGAATCTGGCGGCACGCCTGGACAGCTTCGACTTCGCGACCGCGAAACGCTTCTGGCTGCGCCATCTGATGCCGGAAGCAAGCATCCACTGGCTCGACATGGCCTTGGTCAAGGGCACCGTGCGGGACGGTTCGGTTGTCATCAGCGGTGATTTGGCCGATTGGCCGTTCGCCAACAAGGCCGGGCGTTTCAGTGCCACCGCCACCGTGCTGGCGGATCAATTGAAATTCGCCGCCGATTGGCCGGCTGCCGAAAACGCCGTGCTCGCCGCCGACTTCAACGGTCCCGGTTTTTCCGCCACCGGAACCGCGGATTTCCTCGGCAACCGCGTCCAGATCAAACCCAGTGGCATCGCCCGCTTCCATGATTCGGAACTGGTCATCGATGTGCATACCGATTCGGATTTCGCCAACTTGATGCCGGTTCTGCAAAAGACGCCTTTGAAAACGAAAGTCGGCGAAGCGGTCACCGCCGTTTCACCGCGCTGACCGGCAACGGTCCGGTCAGCGCCGACGTGCGCATGCTGTTCCCATTGAAGAAGGGTCTGGCCTTCAATCGCATCGGCGGCGACATCGATCTGCGCGGCGTCGCCGTGCGCTCGCCGGATTGGAATCTCGCCATGTCCGCCGCCACCGGCCGTGCGCGTTTCGACAATGACGGTTTCAGCGCTGCCGGAATCCGTGGTCGTATGGATAAAAATCCGGTGTCACTGGATCTGCGTGTCGGCACCGGCCATGTCAAGGACCCCGGCAATCGCGTAGAGGCGGGTATCGCCGGGCCTTTCCATACCGATACATTGCTGCGCTATGACCCGTCGCTCGCCGATCTCAAAGGCGTATTGGACGGTCAAAGCCAGTGGCAGTTCGGCATCACCCTGCCGAATGCGCGCAACGCCGCCGATGCGCCGGTGTTGCTGGAGGCGCAATCCGACATGGTCGGGACCGAAATCCGCTTGCCGGTACCGCTGGGCAAGCCGGCCGCCGCCGCGCAGGCTTTCCAGCTCCGCACCAATCTGCCGGCCGACAAAGGTCTGATTGAATTCCGGCTGGGTCCGGCATTCCGGCTCCTGCTGAAAAAGCCGAAAGACAAGCCGATGGCGGGCATCGCACTGTTCGGTGCGCAGACCCAAGGCGCCGTTCCCGTCAGCGGATTCTCGGTGCGCGGCATCAGCGACGAATTCGATGCGCCGGCCTGGCTGGCCTTGGCGAAGAAATCCAGCGAGGGCAGCGGCCTGCAGAGTTTCGATCTGAGCGTGAATCATCTGCGCCTGATGGGTGAGGATTTCGGCCTGACCCGTCTGCAGTTGGCGCCGGCCCCGGAAGCGATGGGTGTGCGCGCCACCGGACAGCGCCTGGATGGCGTACTGACCATTCCGAAAGCCGCCAATGCCGCGATCAGCGCGAAGTTCAGCCGTGTCTACTTCGCACAGGCCGGTGTGCCGGCGCAGAAAGCGCCGGTGGCCATGCAGCCTTTGGATATCGGAAACCCGGCCGCCTTGCCGCCGTTGATGCTGGAGATCGAGGATCTGCGCCTGGGCGCGGTCCTGCTCGGCCGCTGTGAAGTCCAGACCACGCCGAGCAGGCAAGGGCTGCTGATCCAGAAATTCAGCACCCAGTCGCCCATGCTCAGCACCACTGCCGGCGGCCTCTGGCAGGGCGAGGGTGCCCAGTCGCGCACGTCCTTGCAGGCCACGATCAGCAGTCCGGATATCGGCAAACTGCTGACGGCGGCGAAATACGGCAGCGCCATCCGCCGTGGCAAGACCGAAGCCAAGCTCAGCGGCGTCTGGAGCGGTGCGCCGATGGATTTCAGTCTGGCCGGTTTCAACGGACTGCTCGATCTGCGTATCGAAGAAGGCCAGTTTCCGGAAGTGAAAGCCGGTGGCGGCCGCTTGTTGGGCTTGATGAGTTTGGCGGAATTGCCGCGGCGGCTGTCACTCAATTTCAACGACTTCACCGACAAGGGTCTGGGTTTCAACTCCATCAAAGGGGAGTTCCGTTTCGCCAACGGCAGCGCCACCACCCAGAATCTGCGCATCGATGC